>NZ_JAHBDN010000034.1:0-116327 GCF_019956445.1 Pseudomonas sp. BF-R-19 | reverse complement strand
GCCCTCCAGTGTCAATTGGCTGGGCACCGACGACCAGGCGCGGGACGTTCTGGCCCGGGTGATCTTCGGCGCCCGGGTGTCGATCCTGTTTGCCTTGATGCTGACCTTTGTCAGTGCCTTGATCGGCATCGCTGCCGGGGCCCTGCAAGGCTATTACGGTGGTTGGGTGGATTTGCTCGGCCAGCGTCTGCTGGAGGTGTGGTCCGGGTTGCCAGTGCTGTACCTGCTGATCATCCTGTCGGGCTTCGTCGAGCCGAATTTCTGGTGGTTGCTGGGGATCATGGCGCTATTTTCATGGCTGGCCCTGGTGGACGTGGTGCGCGCCGAGTTCCTGCGCGGACGCAACCTGGAATACGTCAAGGCCGCGCGCGCGCTGGGCCTGACCGACCGCAAGGTCATCGTGCGGCACATTCTGCCCAACGCCATGAACGCGACCTTGAGCTACTTGCCGTTCATTCTGACCGGGGCGATTTCCACCCTGACGGCGCTGGACTTCCTCGGCTTCGGCATGCCTGCGGGCAGCGCTTCCCTGGGCGAACTGATCGGCCAGGGCAAGCAGAACCTGCAAGCGCCGTGGCTGGGGCTGACGGCGTTCTTCACCCTGGCGCTGATTCTTTCTTTACTGGTGTTCATTGGCGAAGCGCTGCGCGACGCTTTTGATCCTCGATCTTGATTCGGAATGTAGAGATGACCAACCTGATCGAAATCCGTGACCTCAGCGTGGCCTTCAGCGGCCAGACCGTAGTGCGCAATCTGTGCCTGGACATCCACCCCGGCGAATGCCTGGCGCTGGTGGGCGAATCGGGCTCGGGCAAGTCGGTGACGGCCCACTCGATCCTGCAATTGCTGCCACAAACCGATACCGAGACGACGGGCAGCATCCGCTATCGCGGCCAGGAACTGGTGGGCGCCGATGCCGGCAAGTTGCGACAACTGCGCGGCAATCGCATCGCGATGATCTTCCAGGAGCCGATGACCTCCCTCAACCCGCTGCACAGCATCGAAAAACAGATCGGCGAAACGCTGCTGGTGCACAACGGCCTGGCGGGCAAGGCGGCGCAAGCGCGGATCCTCGAATTGCTGCACCTGGTGGGCATCCAGAAACCCGAGGAACGCCTCAAGGCCTATCCCCATCAATTGTCCGGCGGGCAGCGCCAGCGGGTGATGATCGCCATGGCCCTGGCCTGCGAACCGGAACTGTTGATTGCCGACGAACCGACCACCGCGCTGGATGTGACGGTGCAGCGCAAGATCCTGCTGCTGCTCAAATCCCTGCAACAGCGGCTGGGCATGTCGCTGCTGCTGATCAGCCACGACCTCAATCTGGTGCGCAGCATCGCCCAGCGCGTGTGCGTGATGAAGGCTGGGGAAATCGTCGAGCAGGCGCCTTGCGAAGTCCTGTTCACCGAACCCAGGCACCCTTACAGCTGCGTATTGCTGCACGCCGAACCCGAAGGTGAAGCCTTGCCCCGGGACGAGCGCGAAAACGTACTGGAGGTGGACAACCTGCAGGTACGGTTTCCCGTCGGTGGCGGCCTGTTCCAGCGCAAGACCTGGCTGCGTGCTGTCGATGGCATCAGCCTGAATATTCAGCGCGGCAAGACCCTGGGCATCGTCGGCGAGTCCGGTTCGGGCAAATCCACCCTGGGTCAGGCGATCCTGCGTTTGCTCGATTCCGAAGGCGGTATCCGCTTTCAAGGCCAGGCGCTGGACGGCCTGACGCAAAAACAGCTACGGCCGTGGCGCAAGAAGATGCAGGTGGTGTTCCAGGACCCCTTTGGCAGCCTCAGCCCGCGAATGTCGGTCGCGCAGATCATCAGCGAAGGCCTGGAAGTGCACAGCCAGTTGAGCGCTGAAGAGTGCAACGCCGAAGTGATCCGGGCACTGAGCGAAGTCGGGCTCGACCCGCAAAGTCGCCATCGCTATCCCCACGAGTTCTCCGGCGGCCAGCGTCAACGCATCGCCATCGCCCGGGCGCTGGTGCTGAAGCCGGCGCTGATCCTGCTCGACGAACCGACCTCGGCGCTGGACCGCACGGTGCAGAAACAAGTGGTCGCCCTGCTCCGCCAGCTTCAGGAAAAATACGGTTTGACTTATCTGTTCATCAGCCATGATCTGGCAGTGGTGCGCGCCCTTGCCCACGACATGATCGTGATCAAGGACGGCAAAGTGGTGGAACGCGGTGCCAGTCATGAGGTGTTTGATTCGCCGCAGCATCCGTATACCAAGGAGCTGTTGGCCGCGGCGATGTTGGGGCAGGCATAATCCTGCCGTTGGACCGCGGCGCGGCCTTCGCGAGCAAGCCCGCTCCCACAGGGGATTTGTGAACGACACAGATCAACTGTGGGAGCGGGCTTGCTCGCGAAGAGGCCGTCACAGGCAATACATAATCAGGATCAGTCCCCATGAACACCACCGAAAGCCTCAAGGACTACCAGCGCGTTCGCTTGCTGGCGATCCGTTCATTGTTCGAAATCATCGAGCAATCGAGTGAAGGCACGGTGATTGTCGACCGCGATGCCAACATCGTCTGGATGAATGAACGCTATGCCCGGCGCTTCGGCCTGCAATCGGCCGAAGTGGCAATCGGCAAGCCCTGCGAAAGCGTGATCCCCGGCAGCCTGCTGCGTGAGGTGGTGCGCACCGGCCGGCCGATTTTGCTGGATATGCAAGACACCCCCAAAGAGCCGCTGGTGGTCATGCGCCTGCCGATTCACGACGATGCCGGCGAGGTGATCGGCGCCATCGGGTTCGCCCTGTTCGACGAATTGCGCAGCCTGTCGCCGATGCTCAAGCGCTACATGAGCATGCTGGAGGAACTGGCCTCCACCCGCTCGCTGCTGCGGGCGCGGCAGACCAAATACAACTTCGCCCATTTCATCGGCACCAGCGCCGCCAGCCTGGAAGTCAAACGCCGTGCCCGGCGCAGTGCGAGTACCGAATCGCCGGTGCTGCTGCTCGGCGAAACCGGCACCGGCAAGGAACTGCTGGCCCAGGCGATCCACAATGCCTCGCCCCGCGCGCACAAGGCATTTGTCAGTATCAACAGCGCGGCGATTCCCGAATCGTTACTGGAAGCCGAGTTCTTCGGCACTGCCCCGGGCGCGTTTACCGGCGCCGACCGCAAGGGCCGTGCTGGCAAATTGCAGATCGCCCAGGGCGGCACGCTGTTCCTCGACGAAATCGGCGACATGCCGCTGCCCCTGCAAAGCAAACTGCTGCGAGTGCTGCAGGAAAAGGAATTCGAGCCGGTGGGCTCCAACGAAGTGATCCAGAGCGATGTGCGGGTCATCGCCGCGACCTCCACAGACCTTGAGGCGGCGATCAAGCGCGGCGAATTCCGCGCCGACTTGTACTACCGGCTCAACGTGCTGCCGATCCAGGTTCCGCCCCTGCGCGACCGCCTCGATGACGTGCCGGCGCTCAGTGAAGCCATTCTCGAGGAACTGCGCAGCCAGCATGAACTGCACCACGAAGCCCTGGAACTGTTGGGCCAACACGCCTGGCCGGGGAACATCCGGGAGCTGCGCAATGTGCTGGAGCGGGCCGCGTTGCTCAGTGATGACTTGCGCCTGACGACAGCGGATATCCGCGCGGCGATTGGCACATTCACGCCGGTGGAACGCGTGGCGCCCTTGACCATCGAACCGTTTGCCCATGAGACGTTCAGTGCAGCACGGGAGCGGTTTGACCGGCAATTGATCGAAACCACCCTCGCGCAATGCGGGGGCAAGGTGATTGATGCGGCGGCGCGGCTGGGGCTGGGCCGGTCGACGTTGTACAAGAAGATGGTGGCGCTGGGGATTGCCGAGTCTCCATAAAGAGACATATATCTCCATTGAGAGAAAGTCCATCGCGAGCAAGCTCGCTCCCACAGTAGACCGTGTTCTCCCGACCTACTCCGCCCCCCTGTGGGAGCGAGCTTGCTCGCGATGAGGCCAGCACTATCGCCAAAAATCTCAAATTAGAGACAAAGCACTGGAATTAAACCCATGAAAATCAAATATATCCTTATATTTCAACAAGTTAACAAGATGGCACAAAACTCGCTATACGCCTCTCCTACCAGGCTTCACCCAACAAAAATAACAACCCAGGAGACACACCATGAGTGTGATCATTGCCTTGGCAGCCCTCGCGCTGCTGATGCTGGCTGCCTACCGTGGCTATAGCGTTATCCTTTTTGCCCCGATTGCCGCCCTCGGCGCTGTCCTGCTGACTGACCCGTCTGCCGTCGCCCCCGCCTTCACCGGGGTGTTCATGGAAAAAATGGTCGGCTTCATCAAACTGTATTTCCCGGTGTTCCTGCTCGGCGCGGTGTTCGGCAAGCTGATCGAATTGTCCGGTTTCTCGCGCTCCATCGTCGCGGCGGCGATTCGCCTGCTCGGCACCCGCCAGGCGATGCTGGTGATCGTGCTGGTCTGCGCCCTGCTGACCTACGGCGGCGTATCGTTGTTTGTGGTGGTGTTCGCGGTCTATCCGTTTGCCGCGGAAATGTTCCGCCAGAGCAACATCCCCAAGCGACTGATCCCGGCGACCATCGCCCTGGGCGCATTCTCGTTCACCATGGACGCCCTGCCCGGCACCCCACAAATCCAGAACATCATCCCCAGCACCTTCTTCAACACCACCGCCTGGGCGGCGCCGTGGCTGGGTGTGATCGGCACGATCTTCGTGTTCTGCGCCGGCATGCTGTTTCTCCAGCGTCAGCGCAACAAGGCCCAGCGTGCCGGTGAAGGCTATGGTTCGGACCTGCGCAACGAGCCGGAAACCGCCGCCGACCTCAAGCTGCCCAACCCGTGGCTGGCGCTGTCGCCACTGCTGGCGGTGGGCATCATGAACCTGTTGTTCACCCACTGGATTCCGCAGGTGTACGGCAAGACCCACAGCCTCGCGCTTCCGGGCATGGCCGCGCCGGTGACCACGGAAATCGCCAAGCTCACGGCGATCTGGGCGGTCCAGGCCGCGCTGTTGGTCGGCATCCTCATGGTGCTGGCGTTCGGCTACAAGGCGATCAGCCGCAAGCTGGCCGAAGGCAGTAAAAGTGCGGTCAGCGGTGCGTTGCTGGCGGCGATGAACACCGCCTCGGAATATGGTTTCGGTGCCGTGATCGCATCCTTGCCCGGTTTTCTGGTGTTGGCCGACTGGCTCAAGAGCATTCCCAACCCACTGGTCAACGAAGCGATTACCGTGACCCTGCTGGCCGGCATCACCGGTTCCGCCTCGGGTGGCATGAGCATCGCGCTGGCGGCGATGTCCGAGCAGTTCATCAGCGCCGCCCATGCCGCGAACATTCCCCTGGAAGTGCTGCACCGGGTCGCCGCGATGGCCAGCGGCGGCATGGACACCCTGCCGCACAACGGCGCGGTGATTACCCTGCTGGCGGTCACCGGCCTGACCCACCGCGAGGCTTACAAAGACATTTTCTGTATTACGCTGATCAAGACCCTGGCGGTCTTCGTGGTGATCGGCACCTTCTACGCCACTGGCATTGTGTGAGGTATTCATGACGACTCTTTCGGGCAAGACCGCACTGGTCACCGGTTCCACCAGCGGCATCGGCCTGGGGATCGCCCTCAGCCTGGCCAAGGCCGGGGCCGACCTGATCCTCAACGGCTTCGGCGATGCCTCCCAAGTGATCGCCCAGGTGCAACAGTTCGGCGGCAAGGTCGGCCATCACCCGGCCGATGTCAGCGATCCGGCACAAATTGCCGACATGATCGCCTACGCCGAGCGCGAGTTCGGCGGCGTCGACATTCTGGTCAACAACGCTGGCATTCAACACGTGGCTGCGGTGGATGAGTTCCCGGTGGAGCGCTGGGATTCAATCATTGCCATCAACCTGTCGTCGGTGTTTCACAGCACCCGTTTGAGCCTGCCTGGCATGCGCGCCAAAGGTTGGGGTCGGGTAATCAACATTGCCTCGGTGCATGGCCTGGTCGGTTCTGTGGGCAAGTCAGCCTATGTCGCCGCCAAGCACGGGGTGATCGGCTTGACCAAGGTAGTCGCACTGGAAACCGCGACTACCCAGATCACCTGCAACGCGATCTGCCCAGGCTGGGTATTGACGCCGCTGGTGCAAAAGCAGATTGATGATCGTGCCGCCCGTGGGGTTGACCCGCAGCAGGCGCAGCATGATCTGCTCGCTGAAAAGCAGCCATCGCTGGAATTCGTGACACCGCCGCAACTGGGTGAACTGGTGCTGTTCCTGTGCAGTGAAGCCGGCAGCCAGGTGCGGGGCGCGGCGTGGAATGTTGATGGTGGGTGGTTGGCGCAGTGATCATCTGCTAGACCGCGTTATCGTTCATCGCGGCCAAGCTCGCTCCCACAGGTTCTGTGATGCCTGTGGGAGCGAGCTTGGCCGCGAATGGATCTAAAGGCATAAGAAGAGGCAAACCATGTCCGACATCCTCTGGCAACCCGACGCCAAACGCATTGGCAAGACCCGCATGGAGGCCTTTCGGCGCTTCATCAATCAGCGGCACCACCTCAAGATCGACGACTACCCTGCCCTGCACCAATGGTCCATCGAGCAACGCCCCGACTTCTGGCAGGCCATCGTCGACTTCTTCGACATCCGCTTCCACGAGCAACCGGACGCCGTGCTGCTCGAAGGCCCGCAGATGCCGAGCGCCCAGTGGTTCCCCGGCGCAACGCTGAACTTTGCCGAACACCTGCTACAGCGTCGCGATGACGCGATCGCCGTGGTAGCCGTTGGCGAAAACGGTCAACGTGAACACGTGACCTGGGCCGAACTGGCCGAACAGGTCGCCGGTTTTCAGAATGGCTTGATCGCCGCTGGCGTCGGTGTGGGTGACCGTGTCGCCGCCTGCATGCCCAACACCTGGCAAACCCTGGTGGCCATGCTCGCCACCACCAGCCTTGGCGCTATCTGGTCCTGCTCCTCACCGGACTTCGGCACCCAAGGGGTGGTTGACCGTTTCGGCCAGATCGAACCGAAAGTGTTGGTGACCTGCGCCGGCTATCGCTATGCCGGCAAAGAGATCGACCAGACCGCCAAGGTCAACGAAATCCTCCAGCGCCTGCCGTCATTGCAGCAGTTGATCATCGTGCCATACGCCCGGCCACAGGCGCACATAGAAGAATTCCACACCCAGGCCAACGTGACGCTGTGGGACGACTTCTACACCCCCGGCGGCGAACCGGACTTCGTCCCCGTGCCCTTCGCCCACCCGCTGTACATCCTCTACTCCAGCGGCACCACCGGCGTGCCCAAGTGCATCATCCACAGCACCGGCGGTGTGTTGCTGCAACACGTCAAGGAACACGGCCTGCATGGCGATCTCGGCCCCGGTGAACGGCTGTTCTACTACACCACCTGCGGCTGGATGATGTGGAACTGGCTGGTGTCGGCGCTGGCGACAGGCAGCTCCGTGGTGCTGTACGACGGCTCGCCGTTCCAACCCGAACCGCAACGCTTGATCGACCTGATCGACGACGAACGCATCAGCGTCTTCGGCACCAGCCCCAAATACCTCGCAACCCTGGAAAGCAGCGGTATCAAGCCCCGCGAAAGTCATGACCTGGGCAGCCTCAAGATGTTGCTTTGCACCGGCTCGGCACTGTCGTCGCACAGTTACGACTTCGTCTATCGCGACTTCAAGGCTGACGTGTGCCTGGCCTCGATGTCCGGCGGCACCGACATCGTCTCGTGCTTCGTCAACGGCAACCCGATGTCGCCCGTGCGGCGCGGCGAAATCATGGGCAGGAGCCTGGGCATGGCCGTCGAAGTGTGGAACGACGAAGGGCACCCGGTGATCGGCGAAAAAGGCGAGCTGGTCTGCACCGGCCATTTCCCGGCGATGCCCATTGGCCTGTGGAACGATCCCGATGGCGAGAAACTGCGCAAATCCTATTTCAGCCTGTTCCCCGGCGTCTGGGCCCAAGGTGATTACGCCGAACAACTACCCCATGGCGGGATGATGATCCACGGTCGCTCCGATGCCGTGCTCAATCCCGGTGGCGTACGCATCGGCACGGCGGAAATCTATCGTCAGGTGGAGAAAGTCCCCCAGGTGCTCGACAGCGTGGCCATCGGACAGCAGTGGCAGGATGATGTGCGGGTGGTGCTGTTCGTACGTTTGCGCGACGGGCTCGAACTGGACGAGGCGCTGCAACAGCAGATCCGCGAGACGATTCGCGCCAACACCACGCCGCGTCATGTGCCGGCGAAGATTGTCGCGGTGACTGACATTCCCCGGACCATCAGCGGCAAGGTCGTTGAGTTGGCGGTACGCAATGTGGTGCATGGGCAGAAGGTGAAAAACACCGATGCCCTGGCCAATCCCGAAGCGCTGGAGCAATTTCGTGACCGGCCCGAACTCAAATCTTGAAGCACCACGCAAAACCCTGTGGGAGCGGGCTTGCTCGCGAAAGCGTCAGATCAGTCAACGGAGCTACTGAATGTGATGGCCTCTTCGCGAGCAAGCCCGCTCCCACAGGAATCTGTGTCACTGAACCACTCGCGCCGACGAATCCTCCAGCTTCAACCACCTGTGCAAGAATAGACGTCAGCCAAAGCGACTCATGTGCAGGACTCCCAGATGAACGCAACACCAACCGCCAGCGATGCCCAGGCCTTGATCGCCCGAATCGACTGGGCAAGCAGCCCGCTGGGCGCTGCCAGCACTTGGCCACAAAGCCTGCGAACCGCCGTGGACATCGTCATTCACTCACCGATGCCGATGCTGCTGCTATGGGGCCCGCAGCTGACGCAGATCTATAACGACGGCTTCGCCCTGCTCGCCGGAAGCAAACATCCACACGCTTTCGGACAACCGGCACACCTGATCTGGCCAGAGTTGCAAGACTTTACCGACCCGATCTACCGCGCCGTCCTGCAAGGTCAGGTACGAACCTACAGCGAGCAGCGCTTTACCCTGCAACGCGGGGACCGGGAATCCGACTTCTGGCTCGACCTGACCTACAGCCCGATCCGCGATGAAGGTGCCGAGGTGGCCGGGATCCTGGTCACCGCCATCGAAACCAACGAACGCCGGCGCATTGCCCTTGAACTCGAACAGCGCTCGGCGGCCAGCCTCAAGGCCCAGCGTGAAACCGAGGAACGCCTGCAACTGGCCCTCGCCGCCACCGATGCGGTCGGCACCTGGGACTGGGACATCAGCGAGGACCGTTTCATCGCCGATGCGCACTTTGCCCAGTTGCACGGCATCGACCCGGCCATGGCCAGTCAATTGCCGATCAGTGAGTACCTGCACGGCGTACACCCCGAAGACCGCGCCCTGATCGCCCGCAGCATCAAGCATTGCATCACCCACGGCAGCGAATACGCCGAGGAGTATCGCCTGCTGCAAACCGACGGCCAGATGCGCTGGGTATTTGCCCGCGGTCGCTGCTACAAGGATCACCACGGCCGGCCGGTGCGCTTCCTCGGCGCCGCCCTGGACCTGACCGAGCGCAAACACACCGAACAGGCCCTGCGCCAGAGCCAGACCGAGCTGCAACTGATCATCAACGCCATGCCGATCCTGATCAGCTACGTCGACCGCGAAGAACGCTTTCGCCTGAACAATGCGGCATACCTGGACTGGTACGGGCTGACGCCGCAAGAGCTTTACGGGCGAACCATTCTTGAAGTGATTGGCGAAGAAGCCTATGCGTTGCGCGCCCCGTACATCACTGAAGCACTGTCCGGCCGGCCCTGCTGTTTCAGCATCAGCACGCCGCACCGCGACGGCAGCATCCGCCAGGCCTTGATGAATTACCTGCCACGCCACGGCGCGGATGGCGCGGTGAACGGTTTCTACATCTTCGTGATCGACGAAACCGAACGCAAAAAGACCGAGGAAGCCCTACGTAACCTGAACGAAACCCTTGAGGAGCGGGTTGCCGCCCGCACCCGCCAACTGGCCGAGGCCAACGAGCGTTTGCAAAACGAGATGTTCGAGCGTGAGCGTGCCGAAGACGCCTTGCGCCATGCGCAGAAAATGGATGCGGTCGGCCAGCTTACCGGCGGCATCGCCCATGACTTCAACAACATGCTCACCGGCATCATCGGCAGCCTCGACCTGATGCAGCGCTACATTGCCGACGGCCGCACCGCCGAGATTGGCCGGTTCACCGAAGCGGCCGTGTCCTCGGCCAACCGTGCCGCCGCCCTCACCCATCGCTTGCTGGCGTTCTCCCGGCGTCAGTCGCTCAACCGCAAGCCGCTCAACCCCAACGAGTTGATTCACTCGCTCGAAGACTTGTTCAGGCGTACCAAGGGCGACCATATCGAGCTCGAACTGCAACTGGCCGAGAATATCTGGCGGGTCAGCACCGATGTCAGCCAGCTGGAAAACGCCTTGCTCAACCTGGTGATCAACGCCCGGGACGCCATGCCCGATGGCGGCGAGTTGCAGATCGAAACCGCCAACGTGTACCTCGACGGCAGCGACATCACGACCCTGGAACCGGTCAAGGCCGGCGACTACGTGATGATTGCCGTCAGCGACAACGGCACCGGTATGACGCCCTCGGTGCTGGCCAAGGCATTCGACCCGTTCTTCACCACCAAGCCCATCGGCCAGGGCACCGGTTTGGGCTTGTCGATGATTTACGGTTTTGCCCAGCAAACGGGGGGCCACGTCAGCCTGTTCAGCCTGCCCGGAAGGGGCACCAGCGTGCGCCTGTACCTGCCGCGCCTGCATTCGACCGAGCCGGAACAAGTCCTGTCGCCCGTCGTCGGCGAGGCACCGGCGGCGATTGCCGGAGAAACCGTAATGCTGGTCGAAGACGATGCGGCGGTGCGCATGCTGGTACTGGACCTGCTCAAGGAGCTCGGTTACCGCGCCCATGAAGCCGAAGATGCCAAGGGCGCCCTGCCGGTGCTGGAGTCGGACCTGCGGGTGGACCTGCTGGTGACCGACGTCGGGTTGCCAGGCATGAACGGCCGCCAACTGGCGGAAATCGCCCGCCAGCATCGTCCCGAATTGAAAGTGCTGTTCATGACCGGTTATGCCGGGATCGCCGCCGAGCGCCAGGGTTTCCTCGAAGAAGGCATGGACATGGTGGCCAAGCCGTTTTCCATCGACCTGCTGGCCAACAAGATTCGCACGATGATCAGTCAACCGGACTGAGTTGAGGCATAATCGCGCGCCCCCGCTGCCACCCACATAGCCACCCCACATAGCCACCACCGTTGCAAGGTACCGCCACATGAAAGCTCAAGCCCGCCATATCCTGGTGAAAACCTCGGAAGAAGCCGAGCAACTCAAACAACGCATCGCCAAGGGCGAAGCGTTCGATGTGCTGGCCAAGAAGTACTCGACCTGCCCATCGGGCAAGCGCGGCGGCGATCTCGGTGAAGTGCGGCCGGGGCAGATGGTCGGCGTGATCGATGCGGTGATCTTCAAGAAACCGCTGCGGGTGGTGCATGGGCCGATCAAGAGCAAGTTCGGGTATCACCTGGTGCAGGTGTTTTACCGGGATTGATGCTGTTGGCTTTCGGGCCTCTTCGCGGGCAAGTCGGATCGCCGCACCGTCGCTCCCACAGGGATTTGTGAGTTGCAATAGATTGCAACCACACCGACTACCACTGTGGGAGCGGGCTTGCCCGCGAACCGATGGCGCAGCCAGCGGCCATTCACCGCTTACCTTGAAATCAGCGCCCCAGGCACCTGAATCACCCGGCTCGCCAACCGATGCCCGGCCTCGGCGGCGTCCGCCGGGCTGCCGCCCTTGAGCCGCGAAGCCAGATACGCCGCGCTGAACGAATCCCCCGCCGCCGTGGTGTCCACCACCCGCTCGACCTTCAGCGCCGGAACTTCGAACGACTCGCCATCACAACGAATCAGGCACGCTTGGGCGCCGCGCTTGAGCACCACTTCCGGCGTACCGATCTGCTCATACGCGGCAAACACCGCGTCACAATCGGCATAACCAAACAACGCCTGTTCGTCATCCACCGTCAGCAACGCCAGGTCGACCTGCGGTAGCACACGGCGATACGCCGCCCGGGCGTCCTCGACCGATGCCCACAGCCGTGGCCGGTAGTTGTTGTCGAACACGATCCGCGCATCGCGCTGGCGGGCTTCGATCAGGGTTTCCAGCAGTTTTTCTCGGCCTTGCACGCCGAGTACCGCCAGGGTGATGCCGCTGAAGTACAGCACGTCGTAATCCGGCAGCGCAGCGAGGATCGGCGCGGCAGCCGGGGTGGTGAAGCAATCGCGGACGGCCGCTTCGTTGCGCCAGTACAGAAAGCGTCGCTCACCGGCGGCGTCAGTCTGGATGCAATACAAACCCGGCAGGCGTCCGGGCAGGCGCTGAACCATGCCGAGCCCGATATTTTCCGCCGCCCAGCTCTGGCACATCGCGTCACTGAAACTGTCATCGCCCAGGGCGGTGACGTAGTCCACAGCGCCGTCCTCTGCCAGTTCCCGGGACAGGTACACCGCCGTATTCAAGGTGTCGCCGCCGAAGCTTTGTTGCAGGCTACCGTCGGCGCGATGCTGCAATTCGATCATGCATTCGCCGATCAGGGCGATGCGTGGGGTGTTGGGGCCCAGGGTGTTGATGGTGTTCATTGTTGTGGGGTCTCTGGTGTTTCTGTGTTGTCCGGTTGGGCCTCTTCGCGAGCAAGCCCGCTCCCACATTGGATCTTCGGTGTACACAAAACCCTGTGGGAGCGGGCTTGCTCGCGAAAGCCGCGCCTCGGTCTCAAGCCTTAGAAACAGGTTTCCATGGTCTCGATGACGTTCAGTTGCTCATCCACCAGACAGCCGACACGCCACTTGTCGAACGTCAGGCACGGGTGCGAGGTACCAAACGAAATGATGTCGCCCACCCGCAGATCAACCCCTGGCGCCACGCTCATGAACGCATGCTGGTCCATCACCGCGGTCACCTTGCAGGCACTCACATCATCGCCTTTGGCCGGCACCACGCCCGCCTTGTAACGCAGCAACGGCACCGGTAAACCCGCGTCGTAGGCCACGTCGCGTTTGCCCAGGGCAATCACCGCAAACCCCGGCTCCGGCAGCGACTGCACGTGCGCCCACACTTCCAGCGCCGGACGCAGGCCTTCGTGCAGGTCGCTGCGACGGTCGAGTACGCAGCACTGCGCTTCCTTGTAGATGCCATGGTCGTGCGCTACGTAACTGCCGGGACGCAGCACGCTGAGGAAACGCCCAGCGGCGTTCTGTGCTTCGAAGGACTCGGCAATCAGGTCATACCAGGCCGAACCCGACGCAGTGATGATCGGTTTGGCAATCGCGAAGGCTCCGCTGTCCTGCAACTGCACCGCCAGGCGCACCAGTGACGCGGCGAAATCGCGAATGCCGGTCACCGCATGATCGCCATGGATCACGCCTTCGTAACCTTCGATCCCGGCCAGAGCCAGCGCCGGTTGCGCGCCGATGGCCTTGGCCAGATCAAGTACTTCCTGCTCGCTACGGCAACCGCAACGACCACCGACCACGCCGTATTCGATCATCACGTTCAGGCGCACGCCACGAGAGGCGAAATAGGCGCCGAGGTCGGCGACGTTGTCCGGGTGATCGACCATGCAATAGAAGTCGAACGTGGGGTCGGCCAGCAGGTCGGCGATCAACGCCATGTTCGGCGTGCCTACCAGCTGGTTGGCCATCAGCACCCGGCGCACACCATAGGCGTAGGCCGCACGGGTTTGCGTGGCGCTGGCCAGGGTGATGCCCCAGGCACCGGCGTCCAGTTGGCGCCGGAACAGCGCCGGGGTCATGCTGGTTTTGCCATGGGGCGCCAGTTCCGCTCCGCTGTCGCTGACGAACGCCTGCATCCAGCGAATGTTGTGTTCCAGCGCCTCGCGGTGCAGTACCAACGCGGGCAGGCTGACGTCACGCACCAGGCTGGAGCCAATGGGCGCGGTGCCTTTTTCCACGGCGGCAGTATTGGGGGCAGAAGACATGGTCGAACTCCTCGTTCACGCGGCCGCAGGCAGCCGCTGTTATTCGTTGATGCGACGGGCCAGGCTGTTAGCGCTTTCAATCAGCACCCGGCGGTAGTCGTTGTAGTTTTTCTTCGCATCGGCCCGTGGGGCGACGATGCACAGGGTCGCGATGGCCACGCCGCTGGGGTCTTTGACCGGTGCGGCGAAGCAATGGGTAAAGGTGTCGGCGACGCTATCGAAGGAAAAGAAACCATCGATACCGGCCTGGCGGATTTCCTTGAGGAATTGCTCCAGCGGCAAGCGTTCGCCATCGGGCAGGATGAAGTCATCGTGATCGATCAGGTCGACGATTGCCTGGTCGCTCAGGTGCGCCAGCAACAGGCGCCCGGAGGCGGTCCAGGGGATGGGCGCGTTTTCGCCGATGTCCGAGGAAATGCGGAAATGCCGTTCCCCCTCCTTCATCAGCGCAACGGTGTACTTGCGCCCGTTGAGCAGGCACATCTGCGCGGTTTCGTGGGTCTGGCTGACGATTTCCTGCAAGGCGTGATCGGCCTCGCGGGTCAGGTCGAAATGCCGCAGGTGTGCCTGTCCGAGAAAATACAACTGACGACCGAGGTAGACATGACCGTCCTTGCCCACCGGCTCCAGGATCCGTCGTTCCAGCAGCGAAGCCACCAGTTCGTAGACCGTGGATTTGGGGCTGCCGATGCCGTTGGCGATGTCGTTCGGGCGCAAGGGCTGGCCGATCTCCTTGAGGAAATCGAGGATATCGAACGCCCGGTCCAGCCCGCGTGCCCGGCGCTTGATGGTGTCTTCGGTCATTTCAGTGGTTCCCATTCATAGTCGTCGGGAGTTTACCCAGAGTGCCGCGCTGACCGTTAGGCCGCCTTCGCGGGCAAGCCCGCTCCCACAGGGATTGAGGGTGTGTCTGCAATCTGTGGCAGCACACAAAACCTGTGGGAGCGGGCTTGCTCGCGAAGAATTCACCACGGATCTCAGGCCTTTTTCTTGTACGCAATGCAGTCGATCTCAACCTTGCAGTCGACCATCATGTTCGCCTGCACACAGGCCCGCGCAGGGGCGTGTTCAGGCTTGAAGTACTCGGAGAAGACCTTGTTGAAACTCGTGAAATCCCGCGGATCCTCCAGCCACACGCCAGCACGCACCACGTCTTCCAGGCCGAAACCTGCCTCTTCGAGAATCGCGATCAGGTTCTTCATGGTCTGGTGAGTCTGCTCGACGATGCCACCGACAATGATCTCGCCATCCAGCGCCGGCACCTGGCCAGACACGTGCAGCCAGCCATCGGCTTCAACGGCGCGGGCGAAAGGGCGAGGCTGACCGCCAGCGGCGGTGCTGCCGGTGCCGTAACGAGTAATGCTCATGAGTGTTTCTCCTGATTGAAAATTGAAGGATCAAAAACGGGTGCTTTTGAGAAATTCCGCCAATCGTGGCGACTGCGGGCGTTCGAACAGGTCCTTGGGTGGCCCCTGCTCTTCGATTCGCCCCTGATTCATGAAAACGATCTTGTCCGAGACCTCGAACGCAAAGCGCATTTCGTGGGTCACCAGCAGCATGGTCATGCCGTCTTCGGCCAGGCCTTTGATCACGCTCAACACTTCGCCCACCAGTTCCGGATCGAGGGCCGAGGTCACTTCGTCGAACAGCATCAGGCTCGGGTTCATTGCGATGGCGCGGGCGATTGCCACGCGCTGCTGCTGCCCACCAGACAACTGACCGGGAAAGTGATCGCGACGTTCCAGCAGGCCGACGCGCTCCAGCCATTTCTCGGCCAGGGCCACGGCCTCGTCCTTGTGCAGCTTCTTGACCTTGAGCAGCCCCAGGGTAACGTTCTGCAATGTGGTCAGGTGCGGGAACAGGTTGAACTGCTGGAACGCCATGCCGGTCATGGCGCGATGGCGGGCAATGACTCTTTCCGGGTGGCGAATGCGTTTGCCGTTGACCTCGTCATAACCGATGGATTCGCCGTCGAGCAGGATCTGCCCACCCTGGAACTCTTCGAGCATGTTCACGCAACGCAGCAACGTGGTCTTGCCCGAGCCGCTGGAGCCGATCAGCGTCACCACGTTGCCGCGCTGCATGCTCAGGTCGACGCCCTTGAGTACTTCGAGCTGATCGTAACGCTTGTGCAGGCCGCGAATGTCCAGCAGCGGTTGGCCGTCTTGTGCATTGGTTGGAGTCTGAGTCATGGCAAAGCCACCCGCTTTTCAATGTGCCGGCCGAGTAACTCGATGCCGTAGTTGATGACGAAGAACAGGAAACCGGCGAACAGGTAAAACTCCAGGGTCATGAACGTCCGGGCGATGATCTGCTGGGTGCTGAGCAGCAACTCGGCGACGCCGATCACCGACAACAGGGTCGAGGCCTTGACGATCTCGGTGGACGAGTTGACCCAGGTCGGCAGGATCTGCCGCAACGCCTGGGGCAACAGCACGTAACCGAGGGCCTGGTAGAACGTCAGTCCGATGGCCTTGCTCGCCTCCATCTGCCCGAGCGGCAATGCCTGCAATGCACCCCGCACGATCTCGGCGACATGGGAGCCGCAGAACAGCGTCAAACCCAGTGCACCGGCCTGGAACGCGCTGATCTGCCAGCCCAGTGCCGGCGCCATGTAGAAGCACGCCAGCACCAGCACGAACACGGGCGTGCCGCGAATCACATCGACATAAAACCGAAACGGCGCGCGCATCCAGAATTTGCCGTAGGTCAGCACCAACCCGGTGACGACGCCTACGAGCGTGCCGAGCAGAATCGCCAGCACCGATACCTGCACGCTGGTCAGGAAGCCCTGCCACAGCACTTCCCGCGCCACCCACAACTCATGCAACCAACTGGGGGATTCGTACATGGAGGCCTCCTATCGGCGAATCGCCAGACGCTGTTCGAGGTAACGCAGCATCATGGCTATGAGGTAACAGGCCGCCACATACAGCGCCGTGGTCACCAGCCAGGTTTCAATCACCCGGTAGCTCTCGACATTGATCTTGCGCGCGTAATAGGTCAGCTCCGGTACCGCAATCGCGGCCGCCAGCGAAGTGTCCTTGAACAGCGAAATGAAGTTGTTCGACAGCGCCGGCAACACATTGCGCAGCATCACCGGCACGGTGACGTAGGCCTTGACCTGCCACTCACCCAGGCCAATGGCCAACCCTGCTTCACGCAGGCCCTTGGGAATGCTCAGCAAGCCGCCGCGGAACACTTCGGTCAGGTACGCCCCGGCATACAGCGACAGGGTGATGATGAACGAGGGGATCTTGTCCAGGCGGATCCCCAGGCTCGGCAACGCAAAGTAGATCAACAGGATCAACACCAGGATCGGCGTGTTACGAATCACCGTGACATACACCGACGCCAGCACCCGCAATGCGCGATGCCTGGACAACAAGGCAAACGCCATCATCAGGCCGATCACGCAGCCGATGGCGATCGACACCAGGGCCAGTTCAAGACCCATACCGAGCCCCGCCAGCAAGGTGTCGAAATCGCGCCAGACGGCGGCAAAGTTCAACTGATAGTTCATGGTCAGCAGTACCTTGAGCGGGGCGCATTTGGGCGCCCTGCTCTCACGGGATCATTTGAATTCGACGGGGAAACCGATGGCCGGGGTCGGCAGGTCTACACCGAACCATTGCTTGAACGACGCCGCGTAGGTCGGGAACTCAACGCCGGTCATGGCTTCATGCAGGGTGGTGTTGACGAAGTTCAGCCAGTCCTGATCGCCGCGCTTGACCGCGCAGGCATAGGTCTGCGGGCTCCAGGCGTAGGCCGGGCTGCGATAGCGGCCAGGGTTCTGCACCATCAGGTACTTCACCGAAGACTGGTCGGTGGCTGCCGCGTCGGCGCGGCCGGAGTTCACGGCCTGGTACATCAGGTCCACGCTGTCGTACTGATCGACCTTGGCCTTGGGCAGCGCCTGATGCACCAGTTCTTCGGCATAGACGTTTTGCAGCACCGCCACGGTGAGACTGTCACCGGCGGCTTTCATGTCATCGATTTCCTTGTACTTGCTGTTCGCCGGCAGCAGCAGGCCGACACCTTCGCGGTAGTACGGCAGGGTGAACGCCACTTGCTGCGCGCGGCTGGCCGTCACGGTGATGAACTGGCAACTGATGTCGACCTTGTCGGTCAGCAGGTTGGGAATCCGCGCATCGGACGACTGCACCACGTACTCAACCTTGGTCGGGTCGTTGAACAAACCCTTGGCGATCATGTGCCCGATATCGATATCGAAACCCTGCAACTTGCCGTCCGCGCCCTGGAAGTGCCACGGCGCATTGGTACTGCCGGTGCCTACAATCAGTTTGCCGCGGGCCAGAACGCTATCGAGCTTACTGTCCGCCGCCTGGGCTACCCCCATGGCAGCGGCAGAAGCCGCGAACAGAAAAACACACGCTTTGAACAAGGAAGGACGGCGATGCATGGCAAGCACTCCTGGGTGATGTTTATTCCGCTATACCGGATTACAGTATGTAACAACGGAATAGACAGCAGAAAGTGTGCCACAGGATGTGAAGGGAATGTGAGAGAGATTGAAATTTGTTTTGAATCAGGGGGATGCGTGAAAAAAGAAAAAAACGTTACCAACCGCACAGGCAAACAGCCGCTACCGTTGGCTACAGGGGGCGGGTATCTGGTTCACAATTGGGCTGGGATGGGCCATTTCGATGCAGCCTTGTATGAGTCAAAACATACGGGGAACGATCGGTATACGTTTCAACAATAAATGATCTTTCCCACCCTCTGCACAGAGTAATTCTCATCGGTCGCCGTGTAGCGTGCGCCTTTGAAAAACGATCTGTTTAAATCCGAATAAACCGATCACTACTGTCAACTATGACAGTAGACGCTTCGGAGTATGTGAGGAAATACTGGCGCCGTATCTGACTATCGACACCAAAGGGGATCGAATATGAATACGGCAAGAACTTTGTTTTTTTGCGCGACGCTGGGAATGGGTTTAACGGGTTGCAACGTTGATCCGGACACGACTGTTTCCGCGATCAGCGAAGAGTGCAGCAGCTTGGTCACTGGAAAGTACATCGGCCAGAATGGCCCTGAAGTTTGCGTCACGACACCGCTTTCAAAAAGTGCCACATCCATCTCGGGCACTATCGTTGGGACCACGGCTACTGGCCCGTTCATGGTAACGGCGAAAACCAGCGATGACGTCATTTTGAAGCAGGTATCCACGCTGTCTAACGGTAACTTCACGATGTCTCAATTGAATCTGCAAAACCTGCCGGGCAGGGGCATTTCATTTTCGGTTGTTGTCGCGGGTGTTAGTTCACCGGCCACCAAACTGGTCGTCGGGCAGGAGCCACCGTCAAAATGTTCCAGCGGAACTCCGGGCTATCCGTTATGTGGCACTTATCCCGGCGCTATCTTTTTTCCAATCAAAACCTCCATTACCACCATTTTCTCTGTTTCACCTGGGGAATTTTATACTGGGGCTATTTTGCTTCCCCATTTAATGGGTTTAAGCACAACTCACTGGAGGACTGACCGATACATCAGCTCTTTTCGAAACGTTCCTGCTCCAATAAAGCCGGGAGAGGAGCAAACCGTTATTGCGACTATCGATAACACTGAGTCTTTTGCCTACCCAGTCACTCAAACTGTTTTGCCCGCTCAACAGTAAAAAACTCGCGAACAATGTGTTCACAGCCAGGCGCGCGCAGGGTCGGTACGCTGATGCGCAATCCCGACCCCGTGGCCCGACCTGACCTAGTGCTTGAATGACGTCATCACCCGCTCGGCATTTTCATCGCAGCTCATGCCTTCGGGCCGGGCCTGGATGGTGTCGATCCAGCCCAGCAACTGCGCCTTGCTATGGGCCAGGTGCCGTTGCATCTCTTCGATCTGCTCGATCTTGCGATGCAGGCCGGCCATCAACTCATCGTGCTTGAACGCGCCCGTCACATTATCCGGCAGTAACTGTTTGAGCTCTTCCAGGCTGAAGCCCGCTTGTTGTGCGCATTGGATGATTTGCAGGGTCTGCAGCGCCTGTTGCGAGTAACGCCGATAACCGTTGGCAGAGCGCTCGACCTGGCGGATCAAGCCCTGAGACTCGTAAAAACGGATGCGCGATGCGGTCAACCCGCTCAACTGTGCCAATTCACCGATCTTCATTGCGGCCTCATTTACCTGCTTGACATTAAAGTTAACTTTAAGCTTAGCCTCTGCTCATCACTATGAGGAGTCAAGCATGTCGCCCTTCCAAACATTGAATTTGCCCAACGGCCAGACCATCGGCAATCGCATTGCCAAAGCCGCGATGGAAGAGAACCTCGCCAATACCGATCAGGTGCCCGACCAGGCGCTCTTGCGTCTGTATCAGGCCTGGGCCGAGGGCGAAGCCGGCTTGCTGCTGACCGGCAATGTGATGATCGACCGCCGCGCCATGACCGGCCCCGGCGGTGTAGCGCTGGAAGACGAGCGCCACCTGGAGCGCTTCCGCCAGTGGGCCAGCGTCGGCCGGGCCGGCGGTGCGCATTTCTGGGTGCAGCTCAACCATCCTGGCCGCCAGACCATGGCCAACCTTGGCCAGCAAGCCTTGGCACCGTCGGCGGTTGCGCTCGATCTCGGCCAGTTCTCGAAGATGTTCGCCGAACCCAAGCCCATGAGTGAGGCGGACATCCAGGAGGTGATCCTTCGCTTCGCCAGCAGCGCCGCACTAGCGGAGAAAGCCGGTTTTACCGGGGTGCAGATCCACGCCGCCCACGGCTACCTGATCAGCCAGTTCCTTTCGCCACTGACCAATCGGCGCACCGATCAATGGGGCGGCTCACTGGAAAATCGTGCGCGCCTGCTGTTGTCCGTCGTCGAGGCGGTTCGCCAGGCGGTGTCACCGCAATTTTGTGTGTCGGTAAAGCTCAACTCGGCGGATTTCCAGCGCGGTGGTTTCGATGCCGATGATGCACGGCAAGTGATCCAGTGGCTTAACGAACAACCGATCGACCTGCTGGAACTCTCCGGCGGCAGTTACGAAGCACCGGCCATGCAAGGCGAAGCCCGCGACGGACGGACCCTGGCACGGGAGGCGTACTTTCTGGAAATGGCTGGCGAACTGGCCAGCGTGGCGCGGATGCCGGTGATGGTGACCGGCGGGATCCGCCGTTTGGCGATCGTCGAACAGGTCCTCGACAGCGGCCTTGCCATGGCCGGCATCGGCACCGCGCTGGCCGTGGAACCGCACCTGGTCAAGCACTGGCGCGAAGGCCAGGACAGTCATCCGCAACTGCCGTCGATCCGCTGGAAGCGTAAGCCCCTGGCGGCGCTGGCGAGCATGGCGGTGGTCAAGTTCCAGCTACATCGCTTGAGTCGTGGGCGCAAAACCCGACCTGAAGTCTCGGCGTTGTGGGCGTTGATTGTCGACCGGTTATACATTGGCAAGCGCACCCGGCAGTATCGGCAGGCGATGGGCAAATGATCCGAAATGGATGGTGACTGACCCACCGCTTTCGCGAGCAAGCCCGCTCCCACAGGGGAACGCATTCCAAATGTGGGAGCGGGCTTGCTCGCGAAGAGGCCGCCCTAGACAAGACAGGGCTCAGCCTGGAAGCAGCTCGTCAATATGCCGATACTCGGCCTGCAACTGCGCCGCCAACACCCGGCTGCGCCCAAGCCGGATCGGCCCGCGCTCGATGTCGATCAGCAACCCCGGGCACTCCAGCGTCGGCAACAACGGCCAGTCCTTCAGTCGGCCATCGGTCACCAGCAATAAGCGCTGCTGCTCTGCCGGAAAACGCTTTTGCCGTGCCGCAAGCCATTGCCCCGCTTCGCCCAGCGCGGCCAGCAACGGCGTACCGCCACCGGCGCCAAGACCATCGAGCCAATGGCGCAACCCGGTCGAAGCCTTCAACCCCTGCACCTGCCACTTGGGTGCGGCACCGCTGGCCGTGAGCAACGCCAGTCGCGCACGCTGGCGATAGGCATCGTCGAACAACTGCGCCAGCAGGCCCTTGGCATCGCTCAATGCCTGATGACGGCGGGTCGATGCTGAGGCATCAACGATCACCAGCCACAGTTCATGGGGCGAGCGAGTGCGCAGGTGAAATAACAGATCGTCGCGCTGACGCGGTCGGCCATTGAGCAAAGTGCCGGGCCAGTTGACCGAGCCGCTGCGGGCTGCATGACGCTTGCCCTGTTTGCCGTGGTCCAGCCGCCCGGCTCGAGGTCTGGCATTCGCCCCCGCGTCTGAGCGAGGGCGAATGCCTAGGGCTTTTTTGGCCAGCTCGGCACTTCACGTCGTGCGCCGACCGCCAACGCCTGGGCAGGCAACTCACCCCACTGGCCCTGCCCTTCGCTCGGGTTGGCTTTTTGCGGCTCAGAGGGTTGCGCAGCTTGGGATGGCTGAGGCGCCGGTGCGCAATGCTCGCGACGACGATGGCGCAAGGCGAACTCGGCAACGGCGTCGATATCGTCCTCGGCGATCGCGTTCGCCCCGCGCCAGGCGGCGTGCGCCCGGGCGGCGCGCAGCCAGACCAGATCGGCGCGCAAACCATCGACGCCAGCGGCAAAGCAGCGTTCGGTGATGTGTGCCAGCGCCTGGTCGTCGAGGGGAATGTTTGCCAGCGCGTTGCGTGCGCTCTGGCAACGTTCGCGCAGAGACGCCTGCGCGGACTCCCATTCGGCGCAGAAACCTTGCGGATCGCTGTCGAAATCCAGGCGACGACGGATGATCTGACCGCGCTCGGCCGGCGCGGTGTGGCCACCGAGGGCGACGTTCAAGCCGAAACGGTCCAGCAGTTGCGGACGCAGTTCACCCTCTTCCGGGTTCATGGTGCCAATCAGCACGAACTTCGCCGAATGCCGATGGGAAATACCGTCGCGCTCCACCAGATTGGTGCCGCTGGCGGCCACATCGAGCAGCAGGTCAACGAGGTGATCGGGCAACAGATTGACCTCGTCGACGTAGAGCACGCCTCCGTCAGCCTTGGCCAGTACGCCCGGGGAAAACTGTGCGCGCCCCTCGCCCAGTGCCGCGTCGAGATCGAGAGTGCCGACCAGCCGCTCTTCGGTGGCGCCCAACGGCAAGGTGACGAACTGACCGCTGGCCAGCAGGTCTGCCAGCCCGCGGGCCAGGGTCGACTTGGCCATGCCCCGCGGGCCTTCGATCAGGACACCGCCGATTTTCGGGTCAATGGCGGTCAGGTACAGGGCCAGCTTCAAATCGTCGGCGCCGACCACGGCGGAGAGCGGGAAATGCGGGGTGTCGGTCATTGTTTTATCTCGGTCATGGTCGGTGATCTCCCAGGCGCCCCAATCCCTGTGGGAGCGAGCTTGCTCGCGATGGCGGAATGTCAGGCAACATTTTTGTCGACTGAACGAATGTCATCGTCGGAACGCCGCCCGGAGCAAGCTCGCTCCCACAGGTTTAAGTGCGTCAGCTGTCTTCTTCTATATCCAGCAACAGATTCTCCAGCGCCTCGCGGTACTCGCCTGGTTCCTTCCACATCCCCCGTTGTTGCGCCTCGAGCATGCGCTCGGTCATGTCGCGCAAGGCATGGGGATTGTGTTCACGGACAAAATCCCGGGTGTCCGGATCAAGCAAATAGGCATCGGCCAGCAACGCGTACTGGTGATCGTCGATCAACTGCGTGGTGGCGTCGAAGGCGAACAGGTTGTCGACCGTCGCGGCCATTTCGAACGCACCTTTGTAGCCGTGACGTTTAACGCCTTCGAGCCACTTCGGGTTGGCCGCCCGGGAGCGGATCACCCGGTTCAGCTCTTCCTTCAAGGTGCGAATCTTCGGCAGGTCCGGCTGGCTGTGGTCGCCATGATAGCTGGCCGCCACCTCGCCTTTCAGGCTTTCCACCGCTGCGAGCATACCGCCCTGGAACTGGTAGTAATCGTTGGAGTCGAGCAAATCATGCTCGCGGTTATCCTGGTTTTGCAGCACCGCCTGTACCTGGCTCAGGCGCTGGCTGAACTGTTCGCGGGCGGCGGTGCCTTCGTCGGAACCGCCGTAAGCGTAGCCACCCCAGTTGAGGTAGACCTCGGCCAAGTCCTCGCGGGTTTGCCACAGGCGACCATCGATGGCGCCCTGCACACCCGCGCCGTAGGCACCGGGCTTGGCCCCGAAAATCCGCCAGCCGGCCTGACGTCGCGCAGCGTCTTCATCGAGCCCCGCCTGCAGCAAGGCTGCACGCTCGGCGCGCACCTTGGCCGCCAACGGGTTGAGATCATCCGGCTCATCGAGGTCGGCCACCGCTTGCACCGCCGCGTCGAACAAGCGAATCAGATTGGCAAAGGCGTCACGGAAGAAACCGGACACACGCAAGGTTACGTCCACCCGCGGACGGTCGAGCAAACTCAACGGCAGAATCTCGAAATCATCGACCCGCTGGCTGCCGGTGGCCCAGACCGGGCGTACGCCCATCAGCGCCATGGCCTGGGCGATGTCATCACCGCCGGTGCGCATGGTCGCGGTGCCCCACACCGACAGGCCGAGCTGGCGCAAATGATCGCCGTGGTCTTGCAGGTGCCGTTCGAGAATCAGGTTGGCCGACTGGAACCCGATGCGCCACGCCGTGGTGGTCGGCAGGTTGCGCACGTCCACCGAATAGAAATTGCGCCCGGTGGGCAGCACATCCAGGCGACCACGACTCGGCGCGCCGCTGGGACCGGCCGGGACGAAGCGACCGCTCAGGGCATCGAGCAATCCGCGCATTTCCGCCGGACCGCAGGCGTCCAGACGCGGGGCGACCACCTCACGCAGGTTGTCGATGATGGCTTGCACTTCAGTCCAGTCCGCCTTTTGTGGGAGCGGGCTTGTCTCCGGGCGGCGTTCCGACGAATCGGTTGAGCATTCAACATTGATGTCGATTGACCCACCGCTTTCGCGAGCAAGCCCGCTCCCACAGGGGTTATTCAAAACGTCCGAGATCAGTCGTGTGGCGAATAGCTCGAGGCGTTCGCGGGTATCGCCCGCCGTGCGCCAGGTGTCTTCGCTGATGCCCACAAGAGCCTCGGGGCGCGGCCCAGTCCACGGCTCGGCCAAGGCGCAATCGAGCGGATCGAACCCTAGTCCGAAGGCCTTGGCCAGTGCCCGCAGCAAACTCGACTGCGCGCCCCGCCCATCGCCTCGTGGAATACGCAACAACGCCAGCAAGGTGTCGATACGCAAACGCCCGGTGGGCGATTCGCCGAACACATGCAGGCCGTCGCGGATCTGCGACTCTTTCAAGTCGCACAGGTAAGTGTCGAGTCGCGGCAACCAGATCGCCGCATCGGCGTCGCTGTCGAGCTGTTCGTCCAGTTGCAGTTCACGGTCGATGTGTGTGTCACGCACCAGTTGCAGGATGTCGCGTTGCAACTCTCGGGCGCGGCGTGGATCGAGCAGTTGCGCTTCGTAATACTCGTCCGCCAACAATTCGAGGTTGCGCAGCGGCCCGTAGGTTTCGGCGCGGGTGAGCGGTGGCATCAGGTGATCGATAATCACGGCCTGGGTGCGCCGCTTGGCCTGGGCGCCCTCGCCCGGGTCGTTGACGATGAACGGATAGATGTTCGGCAGCGGCCCGAGCAAAGCATCTGGCCAGCAGTTTTCCGAGAGCCCCACGCCCTTGCCCGGCAGCCATTCGAGGTTGCCGTGTTTGCCGACGTGGATCACGCCATGGGCGCCGTAAGTGTTGCGCAGCCAGAAGTAGAACGCCAGGTAACCGTGGGGCGGCACCAGGTCCGGGTCGTGATACACCGCGCTCGGGTCGACCTGATAACCCCGGGCCGGTTGAATGCCGACGAAGGTCAGGCCAAAACGCAGGCCGGCGATCATCATCCGCCCGCTGCGACACATCGGGTCGCTTTCCGGCGCGCCCCAACGTTCGAGCACCGCCGCGCGGTTGGCTTCGGGCAGTGCATTGAACATCGCCAGATAGTCATCCATCCCCAGGCTTTGCTGGCACGGACGCAGGTCGAGGGTCTCGAGATCGTTGCTGACGCCACCCAGCAACTGCTGGATCAGCGCGGTGCCGCTGTCCGGCAACTCAGCCGGCAACGGATAACCTTCGGCATGCAGCGCCCGCAGGATATTCAGCGCGGCGGCCGGGGTATCGAGGCCGACGCCGTTGCCGATGCGACCGTCGCGGGTCGGATAATTGGCGAGAATCAAGGCAATGCGTTTTTCCGCATTGGGCACCCGCGCCAGATCGACCCAGCGCCGCGCCAGTTCGGCAACGAAATCCATGCGTTCCGGTTGTGGCCGGTAGCAGACCACATCCGACTGACTGCGTTCACTGCGCCACGCCAAGTCCTTGAAACTGATCGGGCGGCTGATGATGCGTCCGTCCAGTTCCGGCAAGGCAATGTGCATCGCCAGGTCACGGGGGCCGAGGCCCTGTTCGCTGGCGCGCCAACCCGGTTCGTTGTCCTGGGCGCAAATCGCCTGGATCACCGGAATATTGCGGCGAAACGGGCGCAGATGCGGTGCTTCGGGACTGGATTGGGCAAAGCCGGTGGTGTTGAGGATCACCGAGACGCTGGCCTCGTCGAGCCAGTCCTCGACCACGCAAAGACAACCGGGCTCTTTCAGACTGGCCAGCGCGATCGGCAACGGATTCAACCCCGCGGCCTGCAAGCGCTGGCAAAAAACATCAATGAAAGCCGTGTTCGCCGCCTGCAAATGCGAGCGGTAAAACAGCACCGCCGCCACCGGTTGACCCGCTTGCCAATCGGCTTGCCAGTCACTCAGTGCGGCGCAGTGTTTGTGCGGATGGTATATCGCCGTGCGCGGCAAGGTTTGCGGCTCGCCCCAGGTGTAATCACGGGCCAGCCAGCGGTTGGCCAGACAGCGGAAGAAATCGAGGGCGTTGCCCATGCCGCCCTGGCGCAAAAACTGCCAGAGCCGGTCGCGATCCTCCGCGCCGACGGTGCTCAGGTCACTGAGCTCCGGATCCGGGCGATCATCACCTGGCACCAGAATCACCTGCACACCGCGCTGCGACAGCTCGACCAGGCGCTCAATGCCGTAACGCCAATAGGCGATGCCGCCGTGCAGCGAAATCAGGATCACCCTGGCGTGACGCAGCACTTCATCGACGTACAAATCCACCGAGGCATGATTCTGCACCTGCATCGGGTTGGCCAGGCGCACGCTCGGGTAATCGTCGGGCAACTGCTGCGCCGCTTCGGCGAGCAGCGCCAGGCTGGAATCGCCGCTGCACAGGACCACCAGTTCGGCGGGGGTTTGTCCAAGGTCGGCAATGTTGTCATCCGACACGAAACCGCCGGGCTGGGTCCTGAGCAGGTGCATGGCTTACACGCTGAGCGCGGCGCGCAATTGCGCTTCGAGAACAGTGGCGTCCAGTTCCTGGCCGATCAGCACCAGACGGGTGACTCGCGCTTCTTCGGCGCCCCACTGGCGGTCGAAGTGCTTGTCGAAACGCGTGCCCACGCCCTGGATCAGCAGGCGCATCGGCTTGTTGGGGATCGCCGCAAAACCCTTGACCCGCAGGATGCCGTGTTGGACCACCAGTTGGGTCAGCGCATCCAGCAGCAGGCTTTCGTCGGCTTGCGGCAGTTCGATGGAGATCGAATCGAAGGCGTCGTGATCGTGGTCATCATGATCGTCGTCGCCATCGTGATGATGGTCGTGGTGGCTGTGACGGCTGTCGATGTGTTCTTCGGAGCCGGCACCCAGGCCGATCAGCACGTCCAGCGGCAGGCGACCGCTGCTGGCTTCAATGATTTTCACCGCTGGCGGCAATTCCTCGGCGACTTCCAGGCGCACGCGGGCCAGGTCCGCCGGGTTGATCAGGTCGGCTTTGTTGAGGATCACCAGGTCAGCGCTGGCCAATTGGTCGGCGAACAGTTCGTGCAGCGGCGATTCGTGGTCCAGGTTCGGGTCGAGCTTGCGCTGGGCGTCGACCTGATCCGGAAACGCGGCGAAGGTGCCGGCGGCCACGGCCGGGCTGTCAACCACGGTGATCACCGCATCCACCGTGCAGGCGCTGCGGATTTCCGGCCACTGGAAGGCCTGCACCAGCGGCTTGGGCAGGGCCAGGCCGGACGTTTCGATGAGGATATGGTCGAGATCACCGCGACGGGCCACCAGTTCGCGCATCACCGGGAAGAATTCTTCCTGGACGGTGCAGCACAGGCAGCCGTTGGCCAGCTCATAGACACGGCCGTAGGCTTCTTCTTCGGTGCAACCGATGGAGCACTGCTTGAGGATTTCGCCGTCGATGCCCAACTCGCCAAATTCGTTGACGATCACCGCGATGCGGCGACCCTGGGCGTTGTCGAGCATGTGCCGCAGCAGCGTGGTCTTGCCCGAGCCGAGAAAGCCGGTAACGATGGTGACGGGGAGTTTGGCCAGTGTTTTCATCGGATGCCCTATGGCTAATGTGGCGGGCATACGGGACGACGACCGACAACGCGGACGCGCGTGCCTGAAGAGTTCGCCACCGGATCACCCCGCCCGGTTGAAAGTGAGAATCTGTGACGAGGCAGGTCTCCTGGCTGACGGTGTGCCGGCCTTGAGCCTGGCATTCGCTGCGCCTTCCCGCCGGCCTCATGGATTGAGCCTGCAGTGGCGTGGCAACGAACATCACCGTTCACAGTTGCGGGGGCAGCCGCGGCATCGACCGCGTTCCCTTCTTAGCTTCGGCAGACGCCGAAGAACCTCGAAAGCGCAAGGCTACGCATGGTCTTGGGGCGGGTCAATGTCTTGTGGTGCCCTCACTGGCCCCATCGCGAGCAAGCTCGCTCCCACAGATGACCGCGTTCCAATGTGGGAGCGAGCTTGATCGCGATGAAGGCGACTCGGTCTTCAGTTGAGAACCCTTGCCAATTGACGCCCCACCCCCGCCCATGCTCTCCTACACACCTTGTTACGGGTGCCCTTCACAGGGTGAAACGGGAAACCGGTGAATCATGTGCTTTACTCTTAAGCCATGTCAGTCCGGTGCTGCCCCCGCAACGGTAAGCGAGCGAAGCGTCAGATCCACTGTGCCACTGCGGCATGGGAAGGTGATGCTTTCAGGTTCAGGCCCAGGTCTTTGCCCCTCGTGAGCCCGGAGACCGGCCCGCAACACAAAGTGACCAGTACGGTCGCTGAACCAACAAACCCGCGGTGGGCGGGCGCTGTTTGAACCTCTGCGCGCCTGGTCGTGCGGGGGTTTGCATACGCTCTTATTCCCCGCTGACAGACCAGAGGGAAACGCCATGTCGATCATCAGCAGCGCCGAACACACATCCGCGAGCACCACCTCAACCCTGACCCAACGTCTGGCCGCCGCCGTCTGCGCGTCGATCCTGGGCGCCTGCCTTGTGTATTTCGCCGGCTTCTCGCACATCGAAGCGGTGCACAACGCCGCCCACGATACCCGTCACAGCTCCGCGTTCCCGTGCCATTGAGAGCTGTCGACATGATCAAGCGTATTGCGCAAACCGCAGGTTTCACCGGGCTGTTGGCCGCCCTGTTGCTGACCCTGCTGCAAAGCTTCTGGGTCGCTCCGCTGATTTTGCAGGCCGAGACCTACGAAAAAACCGAACCGGCCGCTGTTGAAATGCATGAACACGCCGACGGTGCGATGGCTGCCCATACCCACGATGCACAAGCCTGGGAGCCGGAAGACGGCTGGCAGCGCGTGCTGTCGACCACCGGTGGCAACCTGGTGGTGGCCGTCGGTTTCGCCCTGATGCTGGCCGGCCTGTACACCTTGCGTGCGCCGACCAAAACCTCGCAAGGCCTGCTCTGGGGCCTGGCCGGTTATGCGACGTTCGTGCTCGCGCCGACCCTCGGCCTGCCACCGGAACTGCCAGGCACCGCTGCCGCCGATCTGGCACAACGGCAACTGTGGTGGATCGGTACCGCCGCCTCCACCGCCGTCGGTATCGCGCTGATCGTGTTCAGCCGGCACTGGCTGATGAAAGTCCTCGGCGCGGCGATCCTCGCCGTTCCCCATGTGATTGGCGCACCACAACCGGAAGTGCATTCGATGCTCGCTCCAGAGGCGCTGGAAACCCAGTTCAAAATCGCTTCGCAACTGACCAACGTGGCGTTCTGGCTGGCCCTGGGCCTGATCAGCGCCTGGTTGTTCCGTCGCAAAAGCGATGGCCAATACCACGCATGACTGACGTCAGCACAGCGCCGACCCTGGTGGTCGGCCTGGGCTGCCAACGGGGCTGCCCTGTCAGCACGTTGCTGGCGCTGCTCGATCAGGCGTTGGAGGCGCACCAGATTGCGCGTCATGAAATCAAGGCGCTGGCCAGCATCGATTCGAAGCGCGACGAACCTGCGCTGATCGAACTGGCTCAGCAGCTTGGCCTGGAATTGATGTATTTCAGCAGTGAACAACTGGCCGCTTATGAACCGCAACTCAGTCATCAATCGCAAATAGCGTTTGAACGCACCGGTTGCTACGGCGTGGCGGAAAGCGCCGCACTGGCCCTGGCGGAACAACTGGCCCAGGCCCCGGCAAAACTGCTGATTCCACGGCAAAAATACGCCCAGGCAACACTGGCATTGGCCGGCGCTGCGTAAAAAACCGATAATCCCCGCCTTTGATCATGAACATTCTTCATCTGAAGCCCTGTTCAGACTCTTTTTCCCCACAGGAACCGACGATGACCGTCTACTTCATTGGCGCAGGTCCCGGCGACCCCGAACTGATTACCGTCAAGGGCCAGCGGCTGATTCGCAGCTGCCCGGTGATCATTTATGCCGGTTCCCTGGTGCCCGCCGCCGTGCTGGAAGGTCACTGTGCCGAACAGGTGGTCAACAGCGCCGAACTGCATCTGGAACAGATCATCGACCTGATCAAGAGCGCCCACGCCAAAGGCCAGGATGTGGCCCGGGTGCACTCCGGCGATCCGAGCCTGTATGGCGCCATTGGCGAGCAGATTCGCTATCTGCGCGAGCTGGGCATTGCGTTCGAAATCGTACCTGGCGTGACGGCCACAGCCGCTTGCGCAGCGCTTTTGGGTGCGGAACTGACCCTGCCGGACATTTCGCAAAGCGTCATCCTGACGCGCTACGCCGACAAGACCGCCATGCCACCTGGGGAGGAATTCTCCAGCCTGGCGCAGCACGGCGCGACCATGGCGATTCACTTGGGGGTCAATCACCTGGCGAAGATCGTTGAGGAACTGCTGCCCCATTACGGCGCCGATTGCCCGATTGCCGTGGTTCACCGCGCGAGCTGGCCGGATCAGGATTGGGTGGTGGGCACGCTTGAGGATATTGCCGGGAAGGTTGAAGCCAAGGGGTTTCGGCGTACGGCGTTGATTCTGGTGGGTCGTGTGCTGGGCAGAGACCATTTCAGTGAATCGTCGCTGTATCGCGCGGGGCATGCGCATCTCTATCGCCCATAGCGCCCTCTTCGCGAGCAAGCCCGCTCCCACACTTGGAATGCATTCCCCTGTGGGAGCGGGCTTGCTCGCGAAGGCGTCAGTGAATTCAACCCATAAAAAACGGCGCTCACGGGACGCCGTTTTTTTATGCCGCAGCGAACACCTTAGTAGTAGGCGTTTTCTTTCTGCGTGTGGTCGGTCACGTCGCGAACACCCTTGAGCTCAGGGATGCGCTCGAGCAAGGTGCGCTCGATGCCTTCCTTCAGCGTCACGTCGGCCTGGCCGCAGCCCTGGCAACCACCGCCGAACTGCAGGACAGCGATGCCGTCTTCGACCACGTCGATCAGGCTGACCTGACCACCGTGGCTGGCCAGCCCCGGGTTGATCTCGGTTTGCAGGTAGTAGTTGATGCGCTCGTTGACCGGGCTGTCGGCGTTGACCATCGGTACCTTGGCGTTTGGCGCCTTGATGGTCAGTTGGCCGCCCATGCGGTCGGTGGCGTAGTCGACAACGGCATCGTCCAGGAAGGCTTCGCTGAAGTGGTCGATGTACGCGGTGAAGCTTTTGAGCCCCAGCGCGGTGTCTTCGGGTTTTTCTTCGCCCGGCTTGCAGTAGGCAATGCAGGTTTCGGCGTACTGGGTGCCAGGCTGGGTGATGAAGACGCGGATGCCGATGCCCGGGGTGTTCTGCTTGGAGAGCAGATCAGCCAGGTAATCGTGGGCGGCGTCAGTGATGGTAATAGCGGTCATGGAAACTCCTCGCAGGCTTGGGCGCAGTTTACGCCAATCAACGCGCCGGACAAAGTCCTAGTATTTTTGTCGGGAAAGATTTCGACAAATCCCTCTGTGGGAGCGGGCTTGCTCGCGATAGCGGTCCGGCATCCAACATCAATGTTGACTGGCACTCCGTCATCGCGAGCAAGCTCGCTCCCACAGGGGATCAGTGGTGTTTCAGAGGTTCTCGTAGCGGTTCATGTCCAGCACGCCCTCTTCCACCGGGTCGTTTTCCTGGATATAGCGGCTCAGGTCATGGAAATAAACCCAGAATTGCGGATGACTGCGGCGTATCCCCCAACGTTCGACGATCTTCTCGAAGCTGTCGGTGTCCTTGGCGCTTTCCATCGCATCCACGAACGCTGGCACTTGCCCGGCCGGAATGTTGAACATGAAGTTCGGGTAGCTGCTGAGCACGCCGGGGAAAATCGTCAAGGTGTCGAGCCCCGGTTGGTAACGCAGTGATTCGCCGAGCAAAAAAGCCACGTTGCTGTGGGCACGGTTACGCAACAGGCTATAGACCTCACGCTTGCCGCTGCTGGCTTCGATCCGCAGCAGGGTGGCTTCCGGCAGCTGGTCGATGACCTTCAGCCCGGCAGCCGGCCGCGAAGTCAGGCGGCTCAGCGCCTGCTCGGCACTTTGCAGGTCCGGGTCGATGTTCGGCCGCGAACAGTAAGCGCCGTCGCAGCGATTGATCGGGTCGGGCCTGGCATTGAGGTCGCCGTATCGGGCCAGCAGCTGATTGGCAAAGTCACGCTTGGGATCAGCCGGATTGAGTTTCAGCGCGGTCGGCGTGTCGTCGTCGATGGTCTCGTAGTCGAGCCACATCTTGAATTTGCCACTGTTCTGATACCAGTCGTCAAGGTAACCATCACGGGACTCGGCGGGCATCAGGCGCAGGAAGTTCTGCTCGGCGCCGTTGCGGATCAGGTCGAAATACAAGCGTGTCTGGGCCTGGTGGGACAGGTTGCCGAACACATCGAAGTTCACTGCCAGTTGATAGTAGGTGCGTTCGAGCAGCGGATAGTCGAACAGCCATATCGTTTGCGGCACTTCGCCGATCAGGCCTTTGGTCACCGAAGCGCTGTCGAAATGGCGGAAGATACTCAGCAACGCATTGTCGTTGCCGGCCCACAGGGTCGACCAGCTCGGCGCAGGCTCGTCGGCGTAGCTGTCCCGGCGCAAGGCTTCGTACTCATTACGCTTGTCGCGGTAGTCGTGCCACAGGCTGAGGACGCTGCCGACATCATCGTTCTGCCCCGGCATCGCCAGCAACGGCGTGGCCTGCCCGCGATAGTTCGGATCGGTGACATACAGGTCATGCTCGGGCGCCTGGAACAGCGCCCAGAAATTATCGCGGATCACGTCCGTGGCGATCTGACCACGACACACCGGCCCACGGATAAAGGTGCGCACGAAGTACTCGGCGTTATCGAGCATGAACTGATAGCGCGCCTGGGCCGGAATCGCTTCGAAGGTGGCGAACGGGTTGGCCCGGCTCTGCGGCCCATAGCCCGGCAATGCGTCGACCTGCCAGTTGCCGCTGTAGAACAGGCTCTTGACCCGCGCCAGCTTCGCCGGACTCAGCGCATAGGTGATGTGGGTCTTGTGCACGATCACGCCCTGCACCGGCCACAACCGATAGTAGAACTGCGTGCCCGGATCATCGTTCGGGCGACGGGTGTTGATCAGGTCAATCGGCTGGCCGGTCGGGGTGCGCGAACGCACCCACTGGAAGAAATGCCCAGGCTCGCCGTCCTTGAAGTAGAGATGGGCGAGGAACCAGTGCTCGTACAGCCAGCGCCCCACCAGGCTTTCCCGGGCGCCCGGCGAATTGAGCAGGTTTTCCCATTGCACCACCTGCAAGGCTTCCCTGGCGCTGGGCGCCAGCGCCTGCTGATCAATCGGCGCGCCCGCCACCAGCCAGCGTTGCAGCGTCTGGTACTGCTGGTCGGTCAGGCCGGTCACCGCCAGCGGCATACCCTCCTTCGGATGCTTGGCGGCGTAGCCGTCGAACTCCGCGGGCATGGCACACATGTTTTCCCGGTTCAGGCCCAGGACGATGTCTTCCGGCAGCTTCGCGTTGGGTTGCAACGGAGTCTTGTGGCCAAGCTCCAGCATCCGCGCCATCAATGCAGCCTGGCTGCCCTGGGCATCGAGCACCGAATAAAAGCCTTTTTGCTGCCAGGCCTGTTTGCCGGAGGCGTCATAGAACAGTCGGGTCGGTGCAACCGCCTGGCGCCGGTCACCGTCGTAGACCGGGACTTTGGTTGCGCCCCGCGCTGCGCCCTCACCGCTGCCCAGGTTGAGCTGACAGGCGGCATCGTTGCAGGCGTGGCAGGCCACGCACTTTTCAGTGAAGATCGGCTGAATGTCGCGGCTGTAGGAAATGGCAGAGGAAATCGCTGGACTTTGCGCCAGAGCGCCCCAACTTAAAAACAACAACAATGTGCCGATGACGAAGCGATACGACATGTCCCTGGTCCCGAATCCTGAAAAAACGCCGCGATTCTACCGGTCTGTCATCCTTACCAACATGAACGATATTCATGCAATTTCGAGTCATGCTCCAAAAGCGCACAGGTTTGCTATCATCCCGGCCCTTCGTCATGGCCTTACCGAGTAGTCCAAATGTCCGATCGCAGCGTTCGCCTTCAAGCTCTCAAGCACGCCCTCAAAGAGCGCATCCTGATTCTCGATGGCGGTATGGGCACGATGATCCAGAGCTACAAGCTCGAAGAGCAGGATTACCGTGGCAAACGCTTCGCTGACTGGCCAAGCGATGTCAAAGGCAACAACGACCTGTTGGTACTGACTCGCCCGGACGTGATTGGCGGCATTGAAAAAGCCTACCTGGACGCTGGCGCCGACATTCTGGAAACCAACACCTTCAACGCCACCCAGATTTCCCTGGCCGACTACGGCATGCAAGGCCTGGCGTATGAGTTAAACGTAGAAGGCGCACGCCTGGCGCGCAAGGTTGCCGACGCCAAGACCCTGGAAACCCCGGACAAGCCGCGCTTCGTCGCCGGCGTGCTCGGTCCTACTAGTCGCACCTGCTCGTTGTCCCCGGATGTGAACAACCCCGGCTACCGTAACGTGACCTTCGATGAACTGGTGGAAAACTACACCGAGTCCACCAAAGGCCTGATCGAAGGCGGCGCCGACCTGATCCTGATCGAAACCATTTTCGACACCCTGAATGCCAAGGCCGCGATCTTCGCCGTGCAAGGCGTGTTCGAGGAATTGGGCATTGAATTGCCGATCATGATTTCCGGCACCATCACCGACGCCTCGGGCCGCACCCTGTCGGGCCAGACCACCGAAGCGTTCTGGAACTCCGTGGCCCACGCCAAACCGATTTCCGTCGGCCTGAACTGCGCCCTCGGCGCCCGCGAATTGCGCCCGTACCTCGAAGAGCTGTCGAACAAGGCCAACACTCACGTTTCCGCGCACCCGAACGCCGGCCTGCCAAACGAATTCGGCGAGTACGACGAATTGCCGTCGGAAACCGCCAAGGTCATCGAAGAGTTCGCCCAGAGCGGCTTCCTCAACATCGTCGGCGGCTGCTGCGGCACCACGCCGGGCCACATCGAGGCCATCGCCAAGGCCGTGGCCGGTTATGCGCCGCGGGAAATCCCGGACATTCCGAAAGCTTGCCGCCTCTCGGGCCTTGAGCCGTTCACCATCGATCGCAACTCGCTGTTCGTCAACGTCGGCGAGCGGACCAACATCACCGGTTCCGCCAAGTTCGCCCGTCTGATCCGCAAAGACAACTACACCGAAGCCCTGGAAGTCGCCCTGCAGCAGGTCGAAGCCGGCGCCCAGGTGATCGACATCAACATGGACGAAGGGATGCTCGATTCGAAGAAGGCCATGGTGACCTTCCTCAATCTGATTGCCGGCGAGCCGGACATCTCCCGCGTACCGATCATGATCGACTCCTCCAAGTGGGAAGTGATCGAAGCCGGCCTCAAGTGCATCCAGGGCAAGGGCATCGTCAACTCGATCAGCATGAAAGAAGGCGTCGAGCAGTTCATCCATCACGCCAAGCTGTGCAAGCGCTACGGCGCCGCCGTGGTGGTGATGGCCTTCGACGAAGCCGGCCAGGCCGACACCGAAGCGCGCAAGAAAGAAATCTGCAAACGCTCCTACGACATTCTGGTCAACGAAGTGGACTTCCCGCCGGAAGACATCATCTTCGACCCGAACATCTTCGCCGTCGCCACCGGTATCGAAGAACACAACAACTACGCCGTCGATTTCATCAATGCCTGTGCCTACATCCGTGACGAACTGCCGTATGCGCTGACCTCCGGTGGCGTGTCCAACGTGTCGTTCTCGTTCCGCGGCAACAACCCGGTGCGCGAGGCGATCCACTCGGTGTTCCTGCTGTACGCGATCCGCTCCGGGCTGACCATGGGTATCGTCAACGCCGGGCAACTGGAGATCTACGACCAGATCCCGGCAGAACTGCGCGACGCCGTGGAAGACGTGATCCTCAACCGCACTCCCGAAGGCACCGACGCCCTCCTCGCCATCGCCGACAAGTACAAGGGCGACGGCAGTGTCAAGGAAGCCGAGACCGAAGAGTGGCGCAACTGGGACGTCAACAAGCGTCTGGAGCACGCACTGGTCAAGGGCATCACCACCCACATCGTCGAAGACACCGAAGAATCGCGCCAGTCCTTCGCACGCCCGATCGAAGTGATCGAAGGCCCGCTGATGTCCGGCATGAACATCGTCGGCGACCTGTTCGGCGCCGGCAAAATGTTCCTGCCGCAAGTGGTGAAATCCGCCCGTGTGATGAAGCAGGCCGTGGCCCACCTGATCCCGTTCATCGAACTGGAAAAAGGCGACAAACCGCAAGCCAAGGGCAAGATCCTGATGGCCACGGTGAAAGGCGACGTGCACGACATCGGCAAGAACATCGTTGGCGTGGTGCTGGGTTGCAACGGCTATGACATCGTCGACCTCGGCGTGATGGTGCCGGCAGAGAAAATCCTGCAGGTGGCCAAGGAGCAGAAGTGCGACATCATCGGCCTGTCCGGCCTGATCACCCCGTCGCTGGACGAGATGGTCCACGTCGCCCGCGAAATGCAGCGCCAGGACTTCCACCTGCCGTTGATGATCGGTGGCGCCACCACCTCCAAGGCGCACACGGCGGTGAAGATCGAACCCAAGTACAGCAACGATGCAGTGATCTACGTCACCGACGCCTCCCGCGCCGTGGGCGTGGCGACGCAGTTGCTGTCCAAGGAGCTCAAGGCCGGTTTCGTCGAGAAAACCCGCCAGGACTACATCGAGGTTCGCGAGCGCACCGCCAACCGCAGCGCCCGCACCGAACGCCTGAGCTACGGCGCGGCCATCGCCAAGAAGCCGCAATTCGACTGGGCGAGCTACACGCCGGTCAAACCGACCTTCACCGGCACCCGGGTACTGGACAACATCGACCTCAACGTTCTGGCCGAATACATCGACTGGACGCCGTTCTTCATTTCCTGGGACCTGGCCGGCAAGTTCCCGCGCATCCTCCAGGACGAAGTGGTCGGTGAAGCCGCTACTTCGCTGTACAAGGATGCCCGGGAAATGCTCAGCAAACTGATCGACGAGAAGTTGATCAGCGCCCGCGCGGTGTTCGGTTTCTGGCCGGCCAACCAGGTGCATGACGACGACATCGAGCTCTATGGCGATGATGGCAAGCCAATGGCCAAGCTGCATCACCTGCGCCAGCAGATCATCAAGACCGATGGCAAGCCGAACTTCTCCCTGGCCGACTTCGTTGCACCCAAGGACAGTGAGGTGACTGACTACGTGGGTGGTTTCATCACCACCGCGGGGATTGGCGCCGAAGAAGTGGCCAAGGCCTACCAGGACACCGGCGACGACTACAACTCGATCATGGTCAAGGCCCTGGCCGACCGCCTGGCCGAGGCCTGCGCCGAGTGGCTGCACCAGCAGGTGCGTAAAGACTACTGGGGTTATGCCAAGGATGAAGCGTTGGATAACGATGCGCTGATCAAGGAGCAGTACAGCGGTATCCGTCCGGCACCGGGCTACCCGGCCTGCCCGGACCACACCGAGAAAGCCCAGTTGTTCGCCCTGCTCGATCCAGAAGCCCAGGAAATGCGCGCAGGCCGCAGCGGCGTGTTCCTCACCGAGCACTACGCGATGTTCCCGGCGGCAGCGGTCAGCGGCTGGTACTTCGCTCACCCGCAGGCGCAATACTTTGCCGTGGGCAAGATCGACAAGGACCAGGTGCAGAGCTACACCTCGCGTAAAAGCCAGGAGCTGAGCGTGACCGAACGCTGGCTGGCGCCGAACCTGGGTTACGACAACTAAACTGCTTTGCCGATCACATTGTGGTTGGCAAGGCCTTCTGTAGGAGCGAGCTTGCTCGCGATAGCGGTCTATCAGTCAACATCGATGTTGAATGTTGTTCCGCTTTCGCGAGCAAGCCCGCTCCCACATTAGTTATCCGGCGGCTGATTTAGCTATTCCTGGCCGATGTCCCTGGTTGCGGTTCTTCACCCGCAACCTCCTTGCGGGACAACTCGATCATCTTCGCGTTGCGCGTCGCCGTCTGTTCGAACATCTGAGTCAAAAGAGCAGCGTCATCGGCGTCATCAACACCGTCATCCTCCCCTGCCTGACTCTCCGCCTCATCAAGTGCCGTGAACTCTTCAGGGTATTTCTCCTTGAGATAACTCACCCAATAGTCGCGCTGGATCAAGTTTTCGAAGAACCCGTCGGAGCGCTCCGCATTGACGATTTCCACGCGCGCGTGCGCCAGTTGTTGCCGCGTGACGCCCGAGGCATAGGTCATGTGTTTCGGCTGACCCGGCAGAATCAGGCCGTCATCCCAGCCCTCCGTCAGACCGATTCGATAGCCCAGGCGCACCTCGGCCTCATCCTCCCCGGTTTGAGCCGCGGCCTTGGTCGCCAGATCATCGATCTTGTCCAGTCGAAACAGCTGCCTGGACAGTTTCAGCAATGCTTCGCCCTTCACACTCAGGCCTCCAGGCGGAATGTCGAGCAAGGCATAGTGGGTGAACACTTTGCTTTCCAGAACGCTGAACGTGAGGATTCGCCCGTCGACACAGGTGCCATGGGTGTTCGAACTGGCGAACAGGACCTCCCGAAGCTCGCTGTTGCTGGCTGCGGCCTCCATCACTGTCCAGACCCGTCGCGTCAAGTCGGCACTGGCCACCCGAAACTCCCGGGTGTCTTGCAATCGCTCGAGCAAATGAAAGAACGCAGCATTGTCCGGCTCGGCTGCCAGCTGATTCCAGATTTCGCTTTTACCGGCCAGTTCCTCCGGGGGCACATTGGCCAGCCAAGGGGCCTTTTGCGCGGAATCAGGCTCAACGTCAGGGAGTTCTTCATCCGACTCGATGCTGTCACTGTCGCTTTGGTCGAGAGCATCATCAAGCAACTCGTCGAGTTCAGCCCGCGAGAGCCCCAGCACGGTATCGCGTGCTCCCGAGTCACGGTAAGTCCTCAAGCGCTCAAGACTCTCAAGCACCAGGTTGTTATCGCTCAGATCGATGCCGATCATCAGGACGTTGTGATTGCCATCCAGAGCCTGGGCTGGAACCGATGTGATGTCGTTACCACTCAGATTCAGGACTCTAAGATGGGCGGCATCCAGCACACCGCCCGGCCATTGCGTCAGATTGTTATTGCGCAGATCGAGTGTCACCAGCGCTTCGAAAACGTCGAGATCGAAGGAGTCCAGTTCATTGTAGCCCAGATCAAGCTGCTTCAGACGTTCCAGATTGCTCAACGAGGCGTACAGGTGTTCTGCATCGTCCAGCCGGTTCGAAGACAGCTCCAGTCGCTCGAGCGTATCCATGTGCTGGACCGGCTCGGGTATTGCCTCCAGCCCATTGCCATTGAGTTCAAGGGTTTTCAGCCGGGTAAAGGCGGCGAGGAACCCGTCGGAGCCTGCCCGGGTCAGTTTTACACCGGTCAGTTTCAACGTAACGACGTGCTCGAACGTTGCCGGCAACGTGGGGAGATCGCCCAGTTGCAGGCCGCTCAGATCCAAAACGGCATTGGCGACACCCTCCGCGCCGGTCAGGCCTTGGCGCCAGCATTCGAGGATGCGCAAGGCGCCCAGCCTGCGAACGCTTGAGGACGTCATCCAGCCTGTGCCGCGCACTCCACGGGTAAAGATCCAGCCGTTCAACTGACGCGTAAGCGCTTCGAAGGTCTGTTCCCAACCGGCAAGACGCTCACTGATTTGCACCTCGGTCGCCCCGCGCTCGCGCATCTGTTCCAGCGCTTGCAAGGCTTCATCATCCGCCAGTGTCGGCTTCAAACGTTGCAGACGCCTTGTGAAAACCTCGGCCCCTTCTCCCGTCGCAACCTCAGGCAGTGCCAGCAAATGCTGCGCAATGGAAAGCCCACTCTCGGACGGCGGGAAACCGAGCGGTATCGGCTCCAGGGCGAACCGCTCCAGGGCACCCTCCGGCAGCACCCTGGCAACTTCTATTCGCTGCCAGGCGCTCTTGAGCATTGCGCCAGCCTGAGGGGTCAAGGGCGAACCGCCGAGATTGGTTTTGAGCAATACTTCATTTTCCAGCACCGCCACCGGCAGCTCGGAAATCTTGCTGTCGCGCAAATCCAGCCAGGTCAGCTCCGGCAAGTCCTGGGCACCTGCCGGCCACTCCCGCAACTCTGTCGCGCGCAGGTTCAAGGCCTTGAGGCGAGTCATTGCGCTGACGTCCAGGGTGTTCACGGGGTTGCTGCTCAGTTCCAGATATTCGAGCGTCTGCAACCCATCGAGACCTTGCTGAACCCCTGAATCGACAACAATCGCGTTATTGGAGAGATCCAGCTGAGTCAATTTTCCGAGATCGTTGGGGCCGATGGGGATTTCCGTCAGGCTGCAACTACGCAAGTCGAGTGTTTGAAGTTCGGAAAACCCGTTGATGAAACCGCGAATCTGTTCTGCAGGCGCTTTACTCCCCCTCAAATACAGCGTTTGCACCTCTGGGAAAGCGCCGGCCGGCAGCTCGGGAAAACTACTCAGTCCCAGATTAGGCAAGTCGAGCACCGAGGCATTGGCTGTAGCGCCGTAACGCTTGAATACACCGTTGCGCCAGCACGCTCTCAGGGAATTTGCCGCTAATGTCCGACCTGTCACTTCATTGATCGCGGTTGGCAGTTTAAGCACACGATAGGACCAGTCATTGAGGTTGCGGTTGAGCACATGGTGTTGCTCACTCAAGGCTTCGATCGCCCCGTACCTCGCCTCGGCGTCCTGCCACTGCTCGACAAACCGATTGAACAAGGCCTCGTGATTCTCGTTGATGCCCTCGCCAAGGCGTCTCAACTCACCCTTGCTGTAATCCCTGACCATTTCCTCGAGATCAACAAGGTGTGGGGATTGCCTTTTGGCGTACTCATACGCTGGCCTGAAATTTTCACGAAGGACATTCGACCAGTCCAGCGACAGTCCGGACCAGAGCTTTTCATGTCCGTTGAAAATGCCGTCGGGCAAGGTTCTGATTCCGGTGCCCTTGAGACTCAATCGCTCAAGGCGCGGCAGTTCGAGAACCCCGGCGGGCCATTCAAACATCGCAAGTGCCAGCACATCCAGCCGGCGCAGATTGCGCAATTGGCTGACATCCAGCGCAATCGGCGTGAACCCCGAACAATAGACAGTGAGGTCCTCAAGCCTGGTCAGCGCGCTCAGCCTCGACGGCATGTCGATGGCGTAGGGAGCGGCTGAATACAGGCTCAGATCGGTGAGCTCCGGCATCGTGCCGATGGCCTCGGGCACATTGCTGAACTGGTTGCCCGTGGCGTTGATCCGCAGTCTTTTCAACCTGGGGAAATTCGCCAACAGCGCATCGGCATTGGCGTCCGTGATACACCGGCCCCGGACGTACAGATCACGCACATGGGAGAAATCCGCCGACAACGAAGGAAGCGCTTGATCACAGGTCAGATCAAGCAACGTGAAGCGCGAGTGCTCTACGGCCAACGGCGAGTTGCGCCAGCTTTGCTTGAGGCTCTGCGCGACCGAGGCCTTGCCGCCCAGCATGAGTTCCAAGGCAGAGCTCGGCGATGGCTCGCCAACCCAATGATCGAGCGTCGCCTCAAGCGTCTCCCACTCGCGCAGGCGGGCCTGCAACAAACCGTAAATCTGCGCATCGGTTTTTCCCGCACGCAACTGCGCCAGGACAAATCCGTTGGCCTGCTGTTCGGTCAGCGCCGGATAGACGTCCCGAACCCGCGTCGCCAGCGAAGGATTGATCCCTTGCCCGCGTCCGCTGGCGTAGTACCCCACCAACCGTTCGTTGACCCGAACCGGAGGCTTGAACTTCGCAGTCTTGCCAGTGCGTGTCTCCAGGCGTTGTGTCAGCTCGACACGATGGGCGCTGGCGTAGTCGTTGATTGCCGTGCGCAACTGGCTGCCCTGAGCCACATGGGGAACACCCAACGCCTGGCGCGCCGAGTCGGGCAAGGCGTGCATGATCGACGGGTAGAAATTGTCGCCATTTCGAGGAATGCCGTTGAGCTCCTCGCCGCGCTCATCAAACGCCTGGTAAGCCGGTCCTTTCTTGACCACGTATTTGTGCGTGACGGCAGTCTGACTGCCAATACCATCGATCAGCGGCCCCTCGACGTGACCGTCGCGCACTTCCAGGCGCACGCTGTCGGACCAGCCCGGCAGCTTCTCCAGGGAATGCAGTGCCAGCCATCGGCTGTCCGCCGACGCCATACGCTCCAGATGCAACCCGGCAAAGGCACGGTTGACGCGCCCTTGTCGTGCATACCAGCGGCCCTCTTCAAGCATGCTCAAGGGAATCCGCCGCGTCGTCTGCCACCGTGCCAGTTCCTCGGCATTGGCATCCAGCAACACTCTGTTGGCAGCCGGTTCACTCAGCCCCGGGCACGCGCGCCGCAGCATCGCCACCGGTCCCTTGATCGCCTCGGTGCTCCCTGGGCCAGCCTCGAACGCGGCCAACAACTCAGCCAGCCCGGGAGGCGGAGGCAGGTGATCGAGATGCATCTTGCGCAGGGCATTGTCACGAGTACCGCTGGCATCGGCGATGGTGAGCAGTTGTTCGTCAGTCAGGGCCTCGGTCGCATGGCCCATGCGCCGCAACAGAGTCAGTCGGTCCCACTCAAGAGGACGTTCCAGCGTATGGCGCCAGGCACCGTAGCCGTTGTGTTCGAGAATCGGTCGCCAGGCCCCGGTATCGGACGGATGCTTGATGCGCCATTTTTTCAGCGTTGAATCAAAGGTGATCTCATACACCTTGCCCGCCTGGCGGATGTAAGTCCTGCGGTTCGCACGAAACTGTCCCAGGGCATTGGGGACGATGTCATCGCCCAGCTCAACGTTGCACTCATAGGCCTTCAGGTCGGGTTTCCACAGCCGTGTCGCGCCATCGGGGCGCTTGATGGCGTCCAGCCCTTCGATCACCGACTCCGGTGCGACCGGCGCTATCTTGCCGAGCGCCTTGCCGGCCCCGGCCATCGCCGCGATCAACGCCAGGTTTTCCGCGACATCGATCAGGTGCGCCTTGGCCGCATGGCAATCACCCTCACTCCATTCGATAACCCCTTCGAACGATTCGTACAGCAATTGCCCGGCCATTACCGTCAGCATGATCTCGCCCAGCACCGGTACGAACATCGACACCATGTTCAAGCCCAGCATGCCGATTTCCAGCAGGTGATTGAGCTTTGCCGCCCGAACCCTCGCATCGACTTCGGCGGTCGGCACGGCATGGCTGCGCGCGTCGGCGATGACCTTGGCGCGGTTTTGCTCGTAGAGATAAGTCCACAGATCGGTGTTGGCGGACCAGATACCGGCTACGCCATTACGCGTTGTACCCATTGGGTCCAGGTAAGGATCTTCCACCGGTTCGCGCTTGCCCTGGGTTTCAGGGGGCAGTTCCTTGATACCGACGAACGTGGAGATCGGCGGAATGTACCGGGCGACCTTGACCCAGAACGAATGCAATGGATCGCTCGGAGCGTCCGCCGCCTTGCGGGTGAACTGGCTGAAATAGTAAGGGCGGTCGGCGTAAGCCACGAACTGACTGAAAAAACGCTGGTGTGCTGTCGGCCTGCCATCGCTTGCGGACCGTGAATTGCCGGCCGTGAACTGGCGCTTGAATTCGTCACGCAACTGCGCCGAGGTGTAGCGCTTGAGCGGGTGTTCGGGATCATGGGGAATGTAGACGATGAAATCGCTTGTGTAGCGATACTGCTCGCTGATGCTGAACACCACACAGCCGGTCATCCGGCGCTTCATCAGGATGAGATCGCGGAACCAGACCTGTCTGTCGCCCATCCGGGGATGGAGTTCCCCGCCAATGACCGAAAGGATCATCGAGTAGTCTTGCGGTTCGATGTCCTTTTTCAACAACGCCAGGTCGGCTGCCGCCCTCATTGCGGTTTTCTGGCTGTCGATGAATTGCTCGCGCAAGTTGGCTTGCGCCCGCGTATCGGCTGGCTGGAAAAACCCGTTCACGCAGGTTTGATACTGCGCTCCGATATCCAGCGTGCGGCACAGCGACAAGAACTGCCTGACTGTCATGCCCAGCGCAACATCCTTGAACGTACCGGGGGTCGGCGTTTCGACGACGAACCCTGAACCACGGTGGAAGGCCCCGTCTTCACACTCCGACGCCTCGAAGTTGTGCAATGCCGCCTGGAGCAAGGACAGCTTCAACACCTCGAAAGACGAGACTTCGATTTCGAGCACGCCAACCTCCAGGGGCCGTCGCAGGCACACCCAGGTCTTGTTGACGTCAACATCGATCGAGAACCTGTCCTTGAGAGCCTTGGCCAATATCGGACCGGCGAATGTTTCGGCGTCGTGCAACACGGACATTGTCTGGTCCAGCCGGGTCTGCGAGATAAAACTGGCGTTGAAACTTGCCCTCAGTGCCTGCTGTTGCACGCCGGATGCGTGCACATACCAGCCCGGCAGGGGTGTTGCGCTATCTTTGATCGCTGCGCGCCTTGGGGACGTCGCGCTGATCAACCAATCGGGGGTCATGCGTTCTAGCGAATCACTGTGCATGCTGCTTTTTCCTGGCAGCAACCGCTTGGATTTTGAACGTTCAACAGACGACTCTACCTTCGACGTCGGCGGTGAAGTCCGGGATGAAATGCTCATACTGTCTCTCCTGGTAAATGGAGCGACAGGACACCACCCCAGGCCTGGACACCTGCGGTACATAGTTACCACAAGCTCGAAAAGGCGAGACAAAGCGTTTCAGGCAGCCACGGCACGAATCGGCAGATTGGCTATGCTGTGTGCACCCACTTTCAGACGAGGGACTTATGGACGATCCGGACGACAACAAGCCGCCGACCTTCTGGCAAATGCTGCACAGCGTCATGGCGGCGGCGTTCGGGGTGCAGAGCGGAAAGAACCGGGCCCGTGATTTCACACACGGCAAACCGAGTCATTTCGTGATTCTGGGGATTGTGTTCACGGCGGTGTTTGCATTGATGCTGTTCGGCATCGTCAAGCTGGTGCTGCTTCTGGCCGGTGTTTGATGCGACTCAGTGCATCAGGGTTTGCAGGGTGAACGGGTATCGCCAGGACGCGGGACGTCCCTTGGCCGAGAGCTTGTGAAAGTCCACGCCGAAGTCCTGCGCTGCGCCCATCGCCAGCAGTCGCTTGGCCTGTGTCCGATCGATCAGTTGCAACAGCGGAATCTGTCGGTCACGGCCGCCGTACTGGCTGAAGTCCACGCCTTGATCGTAGTCATGCAATTGCACCAGCGCCCAGCCACCGAGACTGAAGTGCCCGCCCAGCAAGACACTCAGGCGACGGTCCAGCAGTGCCTGCAACGCCGCGGGTGAATTGTTGATCGCGCCGAACAGCACGCCTTTTCCTGGCACACCTCCGACTTCGACATACGCCTGCATCACACCGAACGCCATCTCGTCATTCGCGGCCCAGACCAGCGACGTCTGCGGGTAGCGCTTGAACAACAACCTGGCCTGCTCGCAGGCGCGTTGCCGGGTCCAGCCGCCGTACACCAACTGCCGCAAACGCACTTCGGGATGCTCGGCCAAGGCACGCCGCAAGCCCTTCTCGCGAAACTGCGAGGACGGGGTGATTTTCAAACCGGAAAAGGCCAGCAATTCGATCGTCTGGCCGGGGGCCACCGGGCCGTGCTGTCGGATCAGTTCCTTGAGCATCAGGTAGCCGCCCTCCTCGTCATTGGGCACCAGGCTGCCGAGCAAATCGGGGTACTTGTCAGGTTGGGCACCGATCAGTTTCGTCTGATCCGGGGTCAGGGCATTGTTGACCATGAACAACTTCACACCGCTGTCTTTGGCCAGCCGCAGGATTTCGGGGGCGATGTATTGCTCGTTGACGAAGACCAGGTAGTCGGGACGATGGTGGCCCTGAAGGGCTTCGCGAGCCTGCTGGATGGTGATTTCGGAGACGCGGTCGGAATACTGGATGCGCAAGTCCATCCCCAGGTCGGTCGCCGCGGCTTGCATGAACTGTGAGTAACTCACCCAAAAAGCTTCCGTGGGGGTTCCCGGGTTCAGGAACAGCACTGACGCCGCCTGGGCACAAGGTCCCACGACCATGCCCAGCGCCAGTAATACGCCACATAGAAACTTCAACATTGGTCGTCCGAGCCCCCGGAAATTCGCCGCGCATTATAGCCAGCGAACCTCCGTAAAACGGCGACTTTTCCGGTTTTTGTCAGACAATCGTCGGAACCGGGCCCGGACGGGGTCGCTTACTGATGGCTGACCCAGAAAACCGCCGTCCCCACGACCAGAATGATCAGGAACAAAATTGCCCATGCATCAACGGTGCTATCGCTTTTCCGTGCTTTGGTTGGGTTGCTCATTGCATCGCCTCTTGTCGGTTTTATCGGTGATTGCATAAAGACTCGAGCACAGTAAAGACGACGATTGCCCGCACCACAAACAGGGTCTTTGCAACAACGATTCTCATTAGGCGATTTGGTTCTTTACATATGCTCAAACATCACTTTTACGCATAACTGCAAACTGTTATCTTGCCCCGGCTCCGTAGGGAGTGCGCGGCCGTGCGCGCAGAATTGCCGAGGTTTTATCGGACGCCAGCAAGCCAAAAAACGCCGCTGTTTCCGACCGGCCCAAGCCTGAGAACAGGACTTATATGTACGTATACGACGAATACGATCAGCGGATCATCGAGGACCGCGTCAAGCAGTTCCGTGATCAGACCCGACGCTATCTGGCAGGCGAGCTGAGCGAAGAAGAATTCCGCCCGCTGCGCCTGCAAAATGGCCTTTATATCCAGCGTTTCGCGCCTATGTTGCGAGTCGCCGTGCCATACGGCCAACTGACTTCGCGCCAAATTCGCATGATGGCCAAAATTGCCCGCGACTACGACAAGGGCTACGCCCACATCAGTACCCGGCAGAACGTGCAGTTCAACTGGCCAGCCGTGGAAGACATTCCGGACATTCTCGCTGAACTGGCCACCGTGCAGATGCACGCGATCCAGACCAGCGGCAACTGCCTGCGCAACGTCACCACCGACCAGTTTGCCGGTGTCGCTGCCGACGAACTGATCGACCCGCGCCCATGGTGCGAGATTGTCCGCCAGTGGACCACGTTCCACCCGGAATTCGCCTACCTGCCGCGCAAATTCAAGATAGCCGTCAACGGTTCGACTTCCGACCGTGCCGCCATCGAAGTCCATGACATCGGCCTTGAGCCGGTGCACAACGCCGCTGGCGAACTGGGCTTCCGTGTGTTGGTCGGCGGCGGCCTGGGCCGTACGCCAGTGGTCGGTGCGTTCATCAATGAATTCCTGCCGTGGCAAGACCTGTTGAGCTACCTCGACGCCATCCTGCGGGTCTACAACCGCTATGGCCGTCGCGACAACAAGTACAAGGCGCGGATCAAGATCCTGGTCAAGGCGCTGACGCCTGAAGTCTTCGCGCAAAAAGTCGATGCGGAAATGGAGCACCTGCGCGGTGGCCAGACCACATTGACCGAAGCCGAAGTGCAGCGCGTCGCCAAGCATTTCGTCGACCCGGACTACAAGGCCCTGGAAAACCAGGCCGCCGCACTGGCCGAGCTCGACCAGCAACACCCGGGCTTCGCCCGCTGGCGCGTACGCAATACCCTGGCCCACAAGAAGCCGGGTTATGTGGCCGTGACCTTGTCCCTGAAGCCAACCGGCGTTGCACCGGGCGACATCACCGACAAGCAGCTCGACGCCGTGGCCGACCTGGCCGACCGCTACAGCTTCGGTCAACTGCGCACCTCCCACGAGCAGAACATCATCCTGGCCGACGTTGAGCAGGACAAACTGTTCGCCATGTGGGGCGAACTGCGCGAGCAAGGCTTCGCCACGCCGAACATCGGCCTGCTGACCGACATCATCTGCTGCCCGGGCGGCGATTTCTGCTCCCTGGCCAACGCCAAGTCGATCCCGATCGCCGAAGCGATCCAGCGCCGTTTCGACGACCTGGACTACCTGTTCGACATCGGCGAACTGGACCTGAACATCTCCGGCTGCATGAACGCCTGTGGTCACCACCACGTCGGCCACATCGGCATCCTGGGGGTGGACAAGAAAGGCGAAGAGTTCTATCAGGTTTCCCTCGGCGGCAGCGCCAGCCGTGACGCCAGCCTGGGCAAGATCCTCGGCCCGTCCTTTGCCCAGGAAGCCATGCCTGACGTGATCGAAAAGCTGATCGACGTGTACATCGAACAACGTACCGAAGACGAACGCTTCATCGACACCTATCAGCGTATTGGCATCGACCTCTTCAAGGAGCGTGTCTATGCAGCGAATAATTAAGAACAACGAGGTCGTCGACGAGACCTGGCACCTGCTGCCCAAGGATTTCAACATCGACGAGATCAGCAACTGCGACGACCTCATCGTGCCGTTGCAGCTGTGGCGTGAACACAGCCGCATGCTCCTGGCCCGTGACGGCGGTTTGGGCATCTGGCTGGACGCCGATGAAGAAGCCGAGGAGATCGGCGAAGACGTGGCGCAGTTCCAGGTTATCGCCCTGAACTTCCCGGCATTCACCGATGGCCGCAACTACTCCAACGCCCGCCTGCTGCGTGACCGTTACGGTTTCAAGGGCGAATTGCGGGCCATTGGCGACGTGCTGCGTGACCAGTTGTTCTACATGCATCGCTGTGGTTTCGACGCGTTCGCCATTCGCGCCGACAAAGACCCGCACGAAGCCCTTGAAGGCCTCAAGGACTTCTCGGTGTCCTATCAGGCAGCTACCGACGAACCGCTACCGCTGTTCCGTCGCCGCTGACCGTCACGCCTTGAACCCCGGCCCGGGGTTCAAGGCGTTTTACCCTTCCCGCTAAAACACCGGATAATCGGCCAGCGGCATCGGCCGCCCCATGGCGACCCAATCGCGGTACAGCCGGACTCGATCCTCTAGCACCACGAACAACCGGAACGGATTCTGCGCATCGGCCATCCGCGTTTCGACGCACTGCCGCAACCAACCCCACAACTCTTCTGACGTATCCGCCTCGTGGAGCAGCCGCCACACGCGTGCCTGCAGCGACCGATAGCCGACCTCAAAATCTGCCGTCAGGCGCAATCCATCCATGACCCGGAGCAACGTACTGCCCGATGGCTTGACGGCCAATCGTTGCCAGATCTGTTGCCGCGCCTCGCGCACGCTTTCATCGCCCTCCTCCAACCAGGGCGTCGCACCGCCATAATCGGCACCCGGCTCACTCAGCCACAGATTGATACCGGTGCGCTCGCGATGATCGACCAGGCGCAACAACGTCTCTTCATCCGTCAGCGGATTACCCCACAGTTTCACCCGGTCCCGGGAGACCGCCTGATTGAGTATCGCGTAGGGAACCCGGCGGATCCGGTTGCCTCGCAAGTCGAGCGAGGTGAGGTACGGCTGATCGGCGATGCCAATCGGACAATGGCTGATCCGAGTGTTTCTCAGGTTCAATACACGCAACTCATTCAACCCCAATACCACGGGCGGGACAGTCAACGGGTTGTCACTCAGGTCCAGCGCTTGCAGGCTCACCAGATCACGAAATTGCGAAGCCGTGTTCTCCTGAAGCTGAAGAAAGGTTGAACTCAGGTTGAGCGTTGTGAGTCGAGTCATTTGCCGAACCGGTGGAGGCAATACCCCCTCCAGCACATCGTCTGCATTGAGCCGACGCAGATCCACGCGTTCCAGGTTCAGGGAGTGCAGATTGGGAAAACTTTCGAGAAAAGCGTTCAGGCTCTCGCGCTCGATAAGGTGCAGGCCCTGCATCGATAGCTCGACGACCTCATTGAAGCGCACGTTCATCGTCGGCAACCGATGGTAGTCCTCGAAACCCAGATCCAGCCTGTAGCCGGAAAACACCTCACCAGACACCACTCTATTGATCTGCGGCGGGCATTTTTGCCAGATGCTCATCAGCTCATCGCCCAGCTCAATTCGCGTTTCACGCTCGTAATCGATCACGGTTTGCAGCAGTTCGACATTGTGCGCCGCCACCTGCTGAGGACTCATGCCCGCGGCATCATCATCGTCCACAGCGAGAAAATCTACGTCCATGTCATCGACATCCAGCACGGCCTGCTCAACCCAGTGGCGCAGATCGGCATGCAATTGCTGCATCTCGAGAATCAGGCGATCCACCAACGCTTGCGCCCCGGCACCCGCGTTAATAAGCAACTCATCCGCCTGGGCATCGGTGAAATCCGGATACAGATCCTTGACCTGCAGGCGCATGATTTCGTGAGTCAGCGCCGCGGCCTGTGGCGTGTTCGGAAAGCCGCCGCCGCGCAATCCCCTGGCTTCGAAGGGCAACCGCGAATCCATTCGATCCAGGCCGAGTATCAGTTCAGAGCGGGACAAGGCGTGCCCGCCAATACGCAGGCGCAACTGGCTGGCCGCGTCGGGCGAGCTTAGCGACATCACCACGCGCTCCTCCCCTGACATTAGATCGACCAGCGCAGCAAACAGATCCGAACCCTCGCCGTCGGTAGCCGCCACCGTGGCATACCGATAGCGATCACCGGCCTTGATCAAGCGCCGGCAATCCGCCGAATCGAGCGGGCCGCAACGGTCCAGGACCCGACCACTGATTGACCCGTCGAGCACTTCGATGCGCAAGCCTTTCGGCCAACCAGGCAGGCGTTGCAGGGAATGCAACGCCAGGACATCGGAATCGGGATGGCTGACCGAACGCAAGCAGAGGCCCTCATAGGCACGGTTCAGCCGTACATGCTGCTGATACTCTCGCGCCTTGTTGTCCAGGCGCTTGAACAGTTGCAGCGCATCGTCAGCATCGACGGGCCGATCGATGTCGACCCCCGAACGGTCGAGGATCTGCTCCACGGCACTTTTCGGCAAATCGGGGTACTCGCGCTGAAACAGGCGAATCCAATCCTGGTCCGAGTGCTGGAGCGCCTGATAGCGGGCGTTGAACAATCCGGCCCGCGCTTGCGGATCGGCGACGGCCTCGAGCTCCTGATCGAGCTTGAAGCGAGTGATGGTGTCGGCAAGCGACGGCGTCGGCGCACGACCGGCCTGCATCAGACGCAGCATATCGTCGTCGACCGTGCTGATCCGCGCGATCTGCGCCAATACCTCATCACTGAAGGCCGCAAGCGGTGCGCAAATGCCACGCATCAACTCCACACGTGTCGACACCGGTGCCGAAACCGACCCGGTTGTGGGCTCGGCCGGCGCTCCGGGATGCGGCTCGTTCCCGGGCTCCCCCGGCTCGTGCAGCGTTCCGGCGATTTTCTCTTCGCCCTTGAGTGCCGCCACCGCCCCGACCAACGGGAGTGCATTGAGCAAGCCGAACACCGTACGCGTCACGCCTTCGGATCGCTGCTCCGGTGTTTTACCGTTGATGGCCTGATCGAGGCCATAACCGGCGTCGATCAGCCCGGCCAGCACCAGGACGCCCTCACCTCCCGGAATGAACAATGCCAAAGGTCCCAGCCGGTTGATCCATTGCACAAGCGGTTCCACCACCGCGCTCAGGTTGTCGCGATTGACCTGGGCATCGTCACGGATGGTTTTGACGCTGGCCATGGAGGCCTGCTTCATGGTCAGTACCAGTTGCGCGAACGGATCGGTGTCGGCTGGCGCACGCTCAAGGTCGATGTAGTCCTGCGGGTCCCAGAAACCGTCGTTGTTGAAGAACCCCGCGTTCTTTTTCAGCCAGTGCTCCTTCGGGTAAACCGCCGTGCCCTCCAACGCCGTCAATACGCCCGCATGGAAGGTGCCGTCTTCACGATCGTCCTCGGCAAAATGCGCGACCAGCGCTTGCCGTGTGGCGGCAACCCTGCCTTGGGCCACGATCCATTGGCGCAGGTGCCGCCAGTCGGCGAATTCATGTAAGGGTGAGGAGTTGCCGGGAATATTCAACAAGACCCGGCCGCTGTGACGGTGGCGATAACACCAGATATCGTCCGATGTGTAGCGATAGATCGTCAGCCGACCAACTTCGATCGGCGCACTGACGCGAGTGGGCGCCTGCACCTGATCGATGGTCAACGCACTCCAGGCCTGCTCCGCTGGCAAGCCGGCGGCCTGCATGGCCAAGGCCAGGCCTTCCTGACTCAAACTGCCCTCCTGATGTTGCAGGCAGGCGCTCATGATAAAGGCGGCCTTGGCCGAGGTTCTCAGGTCGTAAGGCTGCGCCTGGGCGATTCGCTTGTCGGAGGGCCAGGTGCGATCAAGGTAAGCCTGATAGAGGGTTTGCAGATCCAGTTCCCACACCCACTGTTTGAACGCCGCTGGCCTCAGGGCAATTTGCGTTGCCGGCCCATACATCTGGGGCGAGGCCCGGCGATAGATGCCTTCGTAGGTATGGTGGTTGCCATTGCCGTGGTCGGCGAATTCATCGACATGCGCCACGATGCGAATGGACGGGCCGACATCGGGCGGTGTGAACAAGCCCAATAGGCTTTCGGCAAAACGCCCGTCACCGACGGTCTGGTAGTTCGCCAGCAACGCCTGCACCAGGGTTTGCGTGTTTGCCACCTGGCCTTGCTCGATGCCGTCCTGCGGCGGGTGCCCGCGGTAGCGGTAATCCAGCGTGACCAACAGGGCGTTTTGCGGGTCGATGTCTTGCGCCCATTTTGCCTTGATCAATTGCGCACCGAACTGCTCGGGAGACTGCGGTAAAGCCGCGTTCACCACAGATTTCAGTGTTTCGCGCAGCGGCGCAGGTTCGGAATGAAGCGGTGTCTGATGGTCATTCATGTGCATTCCATGGCAACTGTTTTTGGAACACCAACATAACCAGCCACCGCGTTGCCGAAAGCAGGAACGGTCGCCTGCTGGCTACAGAGATTTCGCCGTGCCGTGGAGGACATCGGGCAGGCATTCGCAGGCAAAAAAAAACCGGGGCAAATGCCCCGGCTGGATGTTTTGTTGTATCTCCTGGCCCGTTACCAGAAGCGTTGCTGGGTCAATCGGCTCCACCAGTTCAGCAGCACACGATCGACCGAGCCGCTGGCGGCCATGCCAATGCGCTCCGGCAGGCTTTTACGTTCGGCGTAATGCAAGTGATAGAGCTCGGACTTGCTGGCGCGCTCGGAGAGGTATTCATCACTGGTCTTGAGTTCGTCGACCAGTTGTTTGTCCAGCGCTGCGACACCGAGCCAGATTTCGCCGGTGGCCACTTCATCGATCGCCAGTTGCGGGCGATAGCGCGACACGAAGTTCTTGAACAGTTGATGGGTGATGTCCAGGTCTTGCTGGAACTTCTCCCGGCCCTTCTCGGTGTTTTCGCCAAACACAGTCAGGGTGCGTTTGTATTCACCGGCGGTCAGCACTTCGAAATCGATGTCGTGCTTTTTCAGCAAGCGATTGACGTTGGGCAACTGCGCCACCACGCCAATCGAGCCGAGAATCGCGAAGGGTGCACTGATGATCTTCTGCCCAATGCACGCCATCATGTAGCCGCCACTGGCCGCGACCTTGTCGATGCACACGGTCAAGGGCACGCCGGCCTCACGGATTCGTGCCAGTTGCGAGGAGGCCAGGCCGTAGCTGTGAACCATGCCACCGCCGCTCTCCAGGCGCAGCACCACTTCGTCCTTCGGTGTGGCCAGGGTCAGCAAGGCAGTGATTTCGTGGCGCAGGCTTTCGGTGGCCGAAGCCTTGATATCGCCATTGAAATCCAGCACGAACACCCGGGGTTTGGCCTCGGGTTTTTTCTTCTGCTTTTTGTCGGTTTTAGCCTGGGTCTTGCGCAAGGCCTTGAGCTGGTCCTTGTCGAGCAAGGTCTGCTCCAGGCGTTCGCGCAGCTCTTTGTAGAAATCATTGAGCTTGCTAACCTGCAACTGGCCGGACGACTTGCGCCGCCCCTTGCTGCGCAAGGCCGCAAAACTGGCCAGGACCACCAGAATGGCAATCACCAGGGTCACGGTCTTGGCCAGAAATATGGCGTACTCGGAAAAAAACTCCACAGGGACTCCTCAAACGATGCGCGGCTCGAACGCGCGCGGGATACCTCCAGCATACCCATGCGCCGACCTTGCGACCAGCCGTCAAAGCCCTGACAACAGGCCTGTAACGGGCATTTCAAACAAGCGTATGTTTTTTCATTGACAGCACACCGCCATCCTCATAACCTCGCCAAACCTTCAACGTACCGGGAAGACGCGGACGTGGGCAGCATCTATTTGATTCGACATGGCCAGGCCTCCTTTGGTGCGGACGACTACGACGTCCTGTCGCCGACCGGCATTCGTCAGGCTGAAATCCTTGGCCGGCACCTGGCCGAACTCGGGATCAGCTTCGACCGCTGCCTGGCGGGAGATTTGCGCCGCCAGCAGCACACGGCCAACAGCGCGCTGGAGCAATTCGCCGCGGTGGGCCTGCCGGTGCCGCTGCTGGAAACCGACTGCGCCTTCAACGAGTTCGACGCCGATGCGGTGATCCGCGCGCTGTTGCCGGCCATGCTGCCGGACGAACCCGAAGCCCTGGACATCCTGCGCAACGCCGCGCAAAACCGCGGTGAGTTCCAGCGTATCTTCGCCCTGATCATCGAACGCTGGCTGGCCGGCACCTTTGACACACCGGGCCTGGAAAGTTGGCTGGGGTTTGTCGAGCGGGTGCAGGCTGGTCTGCACCGCATCCTCGACCAGGCCGACAACACCCAGAAAATCGCCGTGTTCACATCCGGCGGTACCATCACCGCCCTGCTCCACCTGATTACGCAAATGCCTGCCCGGCAGGCCTTTGAATTGAACTGGCAAATCGTCAACACCTCGCTCAACCTGCTGAAGTTTCGTGGTCGCGAGGTGTCCCTGGCTTCCTTCAACGGTCATGCGCACCTGCAACTGTTGAAGGCCCCGGAACTCATCACGTTTCGCTGAGTCCGGACTTTTGTGACCCTGGCTGTAATCACCCAGCTCTTATTACCCAGCTCTTATTACTCAAGAAAGGATCGAACCATGACCTCCGTAGCAGACGCCGTACAAGCAATGAAAGCCAAGTTCAACCCAGCCGCTGCTGCCGGTCTGGACCTGGTTTTCGGTTTCCGCATCGACGACACCAAGAACTTCTCGCTGATCGTCAAAGACAGCACCTGCGAGCTGCAGGAAGGCGAGAACCCGGACGCCCAGGTGACCCTGGTGATGGACGGCGAAACCCTGGAAGGCATCGTCGACGGCTCGACTGACGGTATGCAAGCGTTCATGGGCGGCAAACTGCGCGCTGAAGGCGACATGATGCTGGCGATGAAACTGTCCGAGCTGTTCCCGTCGTAAGCACTGGGCTCCCGAACTTCGGGAGCGTGCCTGCTGCAAACGAATCCCGCCCTTAGTGGCGGGATTCGTCGTTTCTGCCTTCCCTGTGGCGAGGGGGCTCGCCCCCGTTCGGCTGCGTAGCAGTCGTCAATCCGAAGCCCCGCTATGTTTGAGCGGGTCTAAAGGGCCGCTTCGCGCCCCAACGGGGGCAAGCCCCCTCGCCACAGGGTATGAGTGGTACCAATGAGGTATCCGCTCTTACAATGCGAGCACTTACAACACCGGCCGCCCCATGGACATCGACCTCGCCCGCACCTTCCTCGAAATCGTCCGCCATGGCAGCCTGGCTGCCGCCGCGGAAAAACTCCATGTCACCCAGACCGCGATCACCGCGCGGGTGCAAAAACTCGAGAGCCAGCTGGGCAGCACCCTGTTCGTGCGCAATCGTGCCGGTGCCCGCCTGACGCCCAACGGTGAAGCGTTCGTGGTGTACGCCAATCAGCTGGTGCAAACCTGGGAAGCCGCGCGGCGTGATTTGCCGTTGCCCGAGGGTTATCGGGATGTGCTGCACATCGGCGGCGAGGTGAGTCTGTGCAACCCGCTGATGCTCGGCTGGGCCGGCGAAATTCGCCAGAATATCCCCAGCCATGCCCTGCGCATGGAAATCCGCGACGGCGAAAACCTGCTGCGCCAACTGGAGTTGGGCGTTCTGGATGCCGCGCTGGTGTATCAGCCCGAGTACTGGCCGCGCTTGCAAGTCGAGCAGATTCTCGAAGAAAAACTGATTCTCGTGCGCCAGGCCGACAAGCCCGATCCCTATGTGTACATCGATTGGGGCAGCGAATTCCGACGCCAGCACGACGCTGCCCTACCGGAAAAAGCCAAGGCCGCGCTGAGTTTCAATCTCGGCCCGCTGGGCTTGCAGTACCTTCTCGAAAACGGCGGCAGTGGCTACTTCCGTACCCGCGTCGTGCAGAGCTATCTGCAAAGCGGCGCCCTGGAACGGGTGCCCAAGGCGCCGGAATTCAGCTACCCGACCTATCTGGTCTACTCGCGCGATCGTGACTCGCCGACACTGCAACGCGCCTTCGACCTGCTGCGCAAGGTCATCGATTCCGACGAAGACTGGTCGCAACGCTGGGATCCGCTGACCTGAGACCGGTTTGCACCGGATCATGGCCGTTGTGTCCTCAAGGTTCGCTCCGTCAAATCACCGGGATCGGCTAATCTGAAAGAGATAACAAAAACGACAGGTGATTGCAGTGAGGCAGACCACCGAAGGATTCCGCAGCCGTTACCGCGCCGACATTCATCCGCTCTACAACCCCTGGCTGCACGGCGTGTTTGTCCTGGTGTTCGGGGCAGTGGCGATTAGCGCTTTCTGGAGCAACGTACATCAGGTGCGGCCAGCGGAATGGCTGGCGGTGCCCGTCACGCTGCTGTTGTTCAACCTCGGTGTGTACATGGTGCATCGCCACCTGGGGCATCATAAAAAGAGCTTCGCCCGGCTGTTTTATGCCCGTCACGCAGTCGACCACCACAGTTTTTTCACCCCTGGCCACATGACCTACGACAGCGCCCGCGACTGGCGGGTGATTCTGTTTCCGGCGTGGCTGATCGTGCTGCACACCCTCGCGGTCGCCCTGCCTCTCTGGTGGCTGCTCAAGCACATCAATACCAACGTCGCCGGATTGGTCGGCGGCCTTCTTGTCCTCGGTTACCTGACTTACGAAGTGTTTCATGCCTGCGAGCATCTGCCGTCGCGCAACCTGGCCACACGATTGCCGTGGATCCGCCAGATGCGCCGGCTGCACGAACTGCATCACCGCCGCGAATTGATGCAGGAGCGTAATTTCAACATCGTTTTCCCGCTGATGGACTACCTGTTCGGCACCCTCTATTGGGAGCCGGAACCTGCGCCGCTCAACCCGACGAGAACGCCCATGACCCGCATGCAGCATCAGATTGTCATTGCCGGAAACCCGGTCGAGGTACTTGCCTACGCCAGCACCGTGACCCTTTGGCCGCAATGGCATCCGTCGTCGCTGCGCATCGATGGGCCAAAAGGTCCGTTGTATGCCGGCGCACGTTTCGAGGAAGACATCCGTGCCGGCGGGCGCGACGGGCACTTGAGATGGGAAGTGACGGAATATCTGCCCGGACGGCGCTGGAGCGCTGAGGCCCGGGGTGATCACGGCCTGTCGCTGGTGGTGACCTATGAATGCGATGCCACAGGCGAGGACACCCGCTTCGTCCGCACCCTTGAGTATCAATTCAGCGGCCTGGCGATGCGCATTGCCAACCGGTTGTTGCTCAAGCGGCGCATCGATCGGGAATCGGCGGCGTCGATGCTGGCGTTGCGCGACATGGCGCAGAAGTACCTGGTGGCGACAGGGGTCGGCGCGTGAGCAGAACCTTCAAATGTCTGTTGCTGGTCATCGTCGTTATCGGCGCCTTTCTGTTGCTGATGCCGACCAAGGTGCGACCGGTGGCCTGGACACCACAACCTGCGCCGTCCCTCACCAGCGGAATCTACGCCGACAATCAGCGGCTCAAGGGGGTGGAACGCGTGGGTGCCGCCAACATCGACGGGCCGGAAGCCTTGCTGCTGGAAAACGACACACTCATCACCGGCCTGCACGACGGTCGCCTGATCCGCACGAGCCTGGACGGCAAGACCACCAAAGTCCTGGCCGTTACCGGTGGCCGGCCACTGGGTCTGGCCCGGCATCCCAATGGTCTGCTGGTGATCGCCGATGCCGTCAAAGGCTTGTTGTCCCTCGACGCCCAGGGACGCCTGGTGGCCTTGACCACAGAGGCCGGCGGCGTTCCCTTCGGTTTTATCGACGATGTGGTTATCGACAAACCTGGTCACTACGCTTATTTCAGCGATGCTTCGAGCCGCTTCGGCTATGGTCACGACGCAGAGGCCGTGATCGAACACGGCGGCGACGGTCGACTGCTGCGCTACGACTTCCAGACCGGCAAGACGTCGGTTGTGCTGGATAAGCTGGAGTTTGCCAACGGCGTGACCCTGGGACCGGACGATGCCTATGTACTGGTCAATGAAACCGGTGCCTACCGCATCAGCCGTTATTGGCTCAGCGGTCCGAAGGCCGGTACCCACGACCTGTTTATCGACAACCTGCCAGGGCTGCCGGACAACCTGTCGTTCAATGGCCACGACCGCTTCTGGGTGGCCCTGTATGCCCCCCGAAACCCATTGCTCGACGCCACGGCGGCGCATCCGTTGGTACGCAAGATGATCGTGCGGGCCATGACCGTCTTGCCCAAACCCGTGGAAAAACGCGGATTTGCCCTGGGCCTGGACCTTGAGGGCAAAGTGATCGCCAACCTGCAGGACGGCAGCAGCGACAACTACTCACCGATCACCACGGTGCGCGAGTATGGGGACTGGTTGTATTTCGGTTCACTGAAAGCGCAGAACATGGTGCGATTGCCGTTGAGCAAGGCATTGCAATGAGCAGTCCCCCTTCCTGAATTCACCGAAGACCCCCTGTGGGAGCGGGCTTGCTCGCGAAGACGTCAGCACATTCAACATCGACATTGACTGGCAGGCCCAATTCGCGAGCAAGCCCGCTCCCACAGGGACAGCGTTCACTCAGTGTCCGAGTCGACACCTTCATCTTCCGGCCATTCATCAATGCCCGGCTCTTCCTCGGGATTGACCGTGGTGTGTTCGGGGCTCAGCGGTTCGGGATGAGTGGGGATCGGGTCGTAGCCGCCCTGTTGTTCACTGGGATATTTTGGCTGGGTCATGAGGCACCTCGTTGAGAGCCGTAACATCGTCTCTGAGCATTCGAGGTGCCGGTTCTGGTTGCCGTTCCAACTTTCCGGCCACCGGTCGTCGGTGGCAGTACGCTGGGTCAGGATGTCGAGCCCAATTGCTTGACGATCTTGTCCTTGACCAGCAGACGTACCTCCTTGAGCTTCCTTACGGTGTCATCGTTGGACTTGGCCTCCTCTGCTTTCACCACTTCGGCATCCGCCTGGGAATACTTGTTAAGCAGTGAATCCAGTAACGGATCCTTGGTGCGTTTCTGCTGGATTTCTTCCTTTGAGCGTTTCAGATCCTGATAAAGGTCATGGGGCACCGGCATGGAACACCTCCGTTTGTTGATCGGCAGCGAAACGCGATCAATTGCGTTCACCAACTATCAGAATGGCCTCGGTTTGCCCGTTCTGTCGACCACCTGTCAGACCAGCGGTGCCCGTTCGTCGTCCTGTCGCACAGGCGATAAAACCTTTGCCTGCACCGGCGCCTCCACTGGTTTCAGCCGTTAAGCACCATGCGCACCATCTGCCTGAGTGCTTCGGGATTGTAGGGTTTGCTCAACAGGTGAGTGTCGGGGCTGAGCTGGTGATTGCGCGAGATGATGTCGCGGGTATGCCCCGAGGTGAACAGCACGGCCACCGGTGGTTCTTGCACTTTCGCCCAGGCCGCCAGATCCGAACTCTTGATCAGGCCGGGCATGACCACGTCGGTGAATATCAGGTCCACGGTCACCCCTTCCAGCAACATTTGCATGGCGACATCACCGTTGGTCGCCGTCAGGACTTGATAGCCCTCTTCGCGCAACAACTCCACCGCCGACACCCGCACGGCCTCATTGTCTTCGACCACGAGGATGCGTTCGTGCCCGCCCCGTTGCGGCACAACAGGGCCCGGCGTTTCGCTGGGTACCGCGCGCAAGGTACGCGGAAAGTACAACTGCACCCGGGTCCCCTGCCCCACGTCGCTGGCGATTTCGATATGACCGCCACTCTGCTTGACGAAGCCAAACACCATGCTCAGGCCCAATCCGGTGCCCTGCCCGTCGGCCTTGGTGGTAAAGAACGGCTCGAATGCCTGGGCCAGCACCTGCGGCGGCATGCCGACGCCGGTATCCGTCACGGAAACCCGCACATAGTCCCCGGCAGCAATGCCCTTGCCGGCGCAAAACTTGCGATCGAGGACGATGTTGTCCGCACAAAGATCAATGGTCCCCTCACCCTGCATGGCGTCCCGGGCATTGATCGCCAGGTTGAGAATGGCGTTTTCCAGTTGATTGCGATCGACAAACACATTCCAGGAATCTTCAGGCGCTGCCATGTGCACCTGAAGGGTTTCCCCCAAGGCACGCTGCAACAGCTCCGCCAGGCCATCGAAAATCTGCCGCAACGTGGAGACCGCGGGCGACAACGGTTGGCGACGGGCGAATGCAAGCAGTTGCGAGGACAGTTTGGCACCGCGCTCGACCGCGGCAATCGACGCCGATACCCGGCGCTGCACATTGGGGTTATTCGGCTCATGGCGTGCCAACAGGTGCAGGTTGCCAGCGATCACTTGCAACAGGTTGTTGAAGTCATGGGCCACACCGCCGGTGAGGCCACCGATGGCTTCGAGTTTCTGTGACTGGCGCAGTTGTTCTTCCGCCGCCAGCCTTGCCTCGACCTCATCGGCCACCCGTTGCTCCAGGTTGCGGGTGAACTTGAGCAGGGATTCTTCGGCGATCTTGCGCTCGTGAATATCGATCAGCACGCCGGGGAAACGAAATGCCTCGCCTTGCTCATCGAATTCGCAGCAACCGCTGGCGAGCACCCAGAAGTAACTGCCGTCGGGGCGCTGGATCCGGTACTCGACGTTGTAGGGTTCGCCAGTCTCGACCGCCAGCGTGGCCCGTTCCTGAACCCAACTGCGGTCGTCCGGATGGATCCGCCCTTCGACGATCTCCTGAGACAGGTTGCCCAAGTCTTGCCCGGGTGGATAAGAGAACGTGCGAGCGAAGCGCTCATCACCCGTCAGCACGTTGGCCTTGATGTCCCAGACAAAGGAACCGAGCAAGGCACCGGCGTTCAACGCCAGGCGTACCCGCTCGTTATCCGCACGATAAGCGTCTTCAGCCACTTGTCGGCGTTGCTCGGATATCACCCGCTCCGTGGTTTCCACCACCATGGACATGACCCCGGCCGGACGTCCGTCATCGTCAGCCACCGGGCTGTAGTAGAGGTCCATCCAGACATCTTCCGGAACCCCGTCACGCAGCAGCTCCAGTTCTTTGTTGCGATAGGACAAGGTGCCGCCCGCCAGGCAGGTGTCGACCACGTGGCGATTGAATTCGGCGACTTCTGGCCAACCCAGCTCCACCGTAGACCCCAGCAGGTACGGATGACGCCCACCGGCAAACTTGGAGTAAGCGTCGTTATAGATCATGTACCCGGACTGCCCCCAGAGCATCACCATCGGCAGCGAGGACGCGAGCATCAACTGCACCGCGCTGCTCAGGCTCCTGGACCATGAATCGAGCGGGCCAAGTTCGGTCAGGCTCCAGTCGAACGCACGAATGCGCCCGGCCATTTCGCCGTTCCACCCGGAGCACCCGTGGCTATCCTCTAGAAACTGCATCGGCTGGCTCTATCCCGGTAAGTTGCGCCCGTTTGTTTCGAGCGTCCTGCACGCTATTCGTTTCATAGAGGTATAGCTGATTCTGAGGCTTCCTTGTCGAGCCGGGAATCTGTGGCCAGTAGAGATTCCCTGTGGGAGCGGGCTTGCTCGCGAAGGCGGTGTGTCATTCAACATATTCGTCTGCTGATACACCGCTTTCGCGAGCAAGCCCGCTCCCACAATTTAGTCCTCAGTAACCGAAAGACCGTGCACTACACCTCGATCAAGTGCTTTAGCGGGTTGTAACTGCTTTTCAGCGTGGCCGCGACATCCAGAATGGCCTTCTCGATGCCATTCAAATGCATGCAGGTCAGCTCTATGGCCGCGCTCTGGTTCCCCGCTTCGATGTACTCGATCAGCCGCAGGTGTTCGTCGTCGCGGCAGACCTCATGGCTGTCGTCGTCCAGCGCAGCGGCATACAGCGATGCCCGGGAAATCAGCTTCTGGAACCAGTCGAGCAGCACCGGGTTGTTCAGGCTGCGGGCCAGTTTGATGTGGAACTCGCCGAGCAGATGAATCAGCCGTTCATGATCACCGCTCTGATGCGCTTCATCTTCCAGCAGCAAGTGATCGCGCAAGTCCTGGGTCACCGCCGTATCACGCCGCCGGCACAGTTCGCTGACGATACCGATCTCGACCAGACGCCGGGTTTCGAACAGCGAACGGATCTCTTCGTCACTCGGCAACGACACCGACGCACCTTTATTGGGCTCGGTAGTGACCAGTCCGTCGGCCTCCAATTGCTTGAGCGCGGCCCGAACGGACGTGCGGCTGACATTGAAAAGCTCGGCCAAAGACGCTTCGCCAAGCTTCATGCCCGGACGCAACGAGCGTTTGCTGATCGCCTCGTAAACCCCTTGGTAGACGCGGTCGACCGTGGTTTCCAGTTTCTTTTCCGTCATTCATCAACTCCTTGCGCCCTGTGCAAACAACCCTGGCGAATGAACAGCCATTGAAAAAGGGGCTTGCACGGGCAGATTAATCCGGGTATTTCTAAATTGCATCCAGATTTTGCATACAATAATTAGAGGAATGCACCATAATGGGTCATCCAACAGCAATCGAAGTGCGAAACGTCTCAAAACGATACTCCGACGATCCGGGGCTTGCTCCAGCCCTCGATAACGTCTCGGTGGACATCGCCGACAACGAATTCTTCACCCTGCTCGGCCCCTCCGGCTGCGGCAAAACCACGCTGCTGCGCACCATCGCCGGCTTCGAGCATGTCAGCGACGGTGAGATCCGCCTTGCGGGCGAGCCGGTCAACGACCTGCCGCCATTCAAGCGCCGGGTCAACACGGTGTTCCAGAGCTACGCGCTGTTTCCACACATGAGTGTTGCGCAGAATATCGCCTTCGGCCTCGAGATGCAGGGCCTTGATCGCAAACTGATCCCGCAGCGCGTCGACGAGATGCTGGCGCTGGTGCAAATGCAACACCTGGCCAGGCGCAAACCGGCCGAACTGTCCGGCGGCCAACAGCAACGGGTGGCTCTGGCCCGGGCTCTGGCGCCGAAACCCAAAGTGCTGTTGCTGGACGAGCCGCTGTCGGCCCTGGACCTCCAGCTGCGCAAGGAAATGCAGGTCGAACTCAAGCGCGTGCAGAAAGAAGCCGGGATCACCTTCATTTTCGTCACCCACGATCAGGAAGAAGCCCTGACCCTGTCCGATCGCATTGCCGTGATGTCCGCCGGCAAGATCCTGCAGATCGGCACGCCCAATGAAATCTACGAGCGCCCGCAACACCAGTTCGTCGCGCAATTCATCGGCGACATCAACTTCCTCCCCGGCCACCTCAAGCGCGGCCAGCAGAACGAAAAGCTCTTCGTACCCAACGGCATGCCCGTGGAAATCCCCTGCCCGGCCCAGGGCTTTGACGGCAGCAAGGTGCAACTGGCGTTCCGCCCCGAGCGTTCGCAACTGGTCGAGCCAACGCAGCCACATCACCTGCGCGGTGTGATCGAGGCCGTGCTGTATGTCGGCACGGCCACGCTCTATCAATGCCGCCTGAACAACGACATCAAGGTCATGCTGCGCGAGAACAACGAAGGCCTGAACCACGGGCGGGTGGTGGGCGATCGCGTCGCGGTCAACCTGCCGCCCCACGCCTGCCTGTTGATGGAGGCCTGAGATGAGCGTCAGCAGCACTTCCCCAGCCCTCAACCGCGCGCTGTTGCTCAGCCCGGTAGTCCTGACCCTGCTGGCCCTTATCGCCATTCCGCTGGGCATCATGGGCTACATCAGCCTGTTGCCGCGCAACGTCTATGGCGGCGTCGACTGGCAGGCCGACTGGCAATTGCAAAGTTATGTGCAGCTGTTTTTCCAGGAAGGTTTCGACGGTGAACTGGAACTGAACTGGGTCTACGCCCAAGCGTTGTTGCGCTCGGTGTTCCAGGCCGGCGGCACCACGGTCCTGTGTTTCCTGTTCGGCTTCCCCGTGGCGTTGTGGATGTCGAGCCTGACACCGCGCCGGCGCAACCTGATGGTATTACTGATCACCATCCCGTTCTGGACCAACCTGCTGATCCGCAACTACGCGTGGCTGATCATCCTGCGTGAACACGGCTGGGTCGCCCAGAGCCTCAACGCGCTGTTCCCGCAAGCCGGTGGCATCACCCTGCTCTACAACGACTTCGCGGTCAGCGTCGGCCTGGTCTACAGCTTCCTGCCGTTCATGATCCTGCCAATCTATTCGACCCTGGAAAAACTCGACTGGCGCCTGGTGGAAGCCGCCTACGACCTCGGTGCCAACCGCTGGCACGCGTTGCGCCGGATCATCCTGCCGCTGTCGATGCCGGGCGTGATCGCCGGTGCGTTGCTGGTGTTCGTGCCAAGCCTGGGCGCCTTCATTACCCCGGCGATTCTCGGCGGCGGCAAGACCCTGATGATCGGCAACCTGATCCAGCAGCAGTTCGGCACCGCGCGCAACTGGCCGCTGGGCAGTTCGCTGTCGTTCCTGTTGCTGGGGATCATGTTGCTGTCCCTGGTGCTCTACGCCCTCTATAGCCGCAATGCCGCCAAGACCCAACGCCCAGGAGCCCAAGCATGATCGCCCTGCACCTGAAAAAACTGCCGCTGACCCGTGAAGTCAGCCTGTTGATGCTGGCTTATCTGTACCTGCCGATTTTCGTGTTGATCGCCTACAGCTTCAACGCCAATCGCTCGGCGACGGTGTGGACCGAGTTCTCGTTCGACTGGTATGGACGAATCCTGGCCAACCCGTCGATCCAGACGGCGGCGCTGAACTCGATCATCGTCGCCAGTATCGCCACCGTTTGTGCCACCGCGATTGCCCTGCTCGCGGCGCTGGCGACTTACCGGCCGTTCTACGGGCAGAAAATGGTCGAGGGCGGGATCAACCTGCCGCTGATCCTGCCGGAGATCGTCACCGCCGTGGCCACCCTGCTGCTGTTCATGGCGCTGGGAATCAAGCTCGGTCTGCTGACGGTGATCGTCGCGCACATCGGCTTCTGCATTCCCTTCGCCTACCTGCCGATTCGTGCGCGGCTCAATGACCTGGACAAGAGCCTGCTGGAAGCGGCGAACGACCTGTACGCCAACCCGTGGCAGGTGTTTCGCCGGGTGACCTTGCCGCTGCTGTGGCCGGCGGTGTTGTCCGGTTCGGTGCTGGCGTTCGTGGTCAGCCTCGACGATTTCATCATGACCTTCTTCGTCGCAGGCCCCGGCTCGACGACCCTGCCGGTGTACATCTTCTCGGCGATCAAGGCCGGCGTGACACCGGAGATCAACGCGATTTCAACGCTGATGCTGGTGATTTCCATCGTGCTGGTGGTGCTGGCCTTCTGGCTGGGACAGCGCGGCAAACAACAATAAGCCTGGAGACTTCTATATGAGCAAGAAAGTGAAAAGCATCCGTTTCGCCGTTGCCGGTCTGGCCTTGAGTTGCTTTACCGCGCTCACTGCGTTCGGCGCCCAGGCCGCCGAGCCCAAGGAACTGTTCTTCTACAACTGGACCGACTACTACCCGGTGGAACTGCTGGCCAAATTCGAAAAGGAAACCGGCATCAAGGTCACCATGGACGGCTACGACAGCAACGAAACCCTGCTGGCCAAGTTGCAGGCAGGCGGCGCGGCGTATGACGTGATCGTGCCGTCGCAATCGATCATGCGCACCCTGATCAACCAGGACCTGCTGCTGGAAATCGACGCCTCGGCCCTGCCCAACTTCCAGTACGTCAAACCGGCGTTCCGCGACCCGAGCTTCGACCCGGGCCGCAAGTTCTCGGCACCGTACCTGTGGGGCACTACCGGGTTCTCCTATGACAGCGCCCGAGTGCCCGACGGCAAGCTCGACGACTCGTGGAAAGAGTTCTTCGAGCCGCGCAAGGAACTGCAAGGCCAACTCGCGGCCCTCGATACCTCCAGCAGCGTGATCAACGCCGCCAGCCACTACCTGAATGTCGACGAGTGCAGCGAAAATCCCCAGGACGCCAAGCGCATCCTCGAACTGCTGCAAAAACAGAAACCCTTCCTGAAGATGTACAGCTCGGACAACACCGTCGACCGCATGGCCTCCGGTGAAGTGATCATGATGCAGAACTGGAACGGTTCTACAGCGCGGGCCACCTTGCAGAAGAGCACCATCAAGTACGTGTATCCGAAGGAAGGCCTGGCGATGTTCCAGGACAACTTCGCCGTACCGAAAAGCGCACCACACCCCGGCAACGCGAAGATCTTCATCGACTGGATGATGAAACCGGAAAACGCCGCCGCCGTCTCCAACGCCATCGCCTACGACAACGGCATCCAGAGCGACAAGCTGATCGATGCCAAGTGGCGGGTGATGGACGCCATCAACATGCCCGACGAATTCGCCTCGCGCCTGCGCCCGGAAAAGGAATGCAGCAACAAGGCGCGGGAGCTGCAGGACCGGATCTGGGCCAAGCTCAAGGGCTGATTGCCTGACTTGAAACCGCGGTGCGGCCATCGCAGGCAAGCCAGCTCCCACAGAGTTTGGGGGTGTTCACAATTTTTGTGATCAACACAAATCACTGTGGGAGCGAGCTTGCTCGCGATGAGGCCCGCCAAGACAACACTGAATTTGAGGTTTGTATGACCCAACCCCGCTGGCTGCGCAACGTGCGCCCCTACGGCGCCGCCGCCGAAGACCTGCTGATCGAAAATGGCCGGTTCAGCCAACGCCGCCCGGCCTCGACCACCGAGCTGCTCGCCACCGACATCGACGGCCAGAACCAGCTGCTCACCCCCGCCCTGGTGGAAAGCCACGTGCACCTGGACAAAACCCTCTGGGGCCAACCCTGGCGCCCCAACAGCGCCGGTCCGACCCTCAAGGACTACATCACCAACGAGCGGCGCATCCTGCGCGAAGTCACCACGCCCATCGCGCAACGGGCCGGCGCCTTGCTGGAAAACTGCATCGCCCGCGGCTCGCTGACCATGCGTTGCCACGTCGACATCGACCCGGAATTCGGCCTGCGGCATGTCGAGGCCATGCAGCAACTGCGTGAAAACTACCGCGACCTGATCGACCTGCAACTGGTGGTGTTCCCGCAGACTGGTTTGATCAGCCGCCCCGGCACCGCCGAACTGATGCGCGAAGCCATGGCCCTGGGCGTGGAAAACGTCGGCGGACTGGACCCGTGCGGTATCGACAACGACCCTGTCGCACAACTGGATTTCGTGTTCAAACTGGCCAGCGAGTTCGACCGTGGCGTCGACATCCACCTGCATGACAAGGGTGAACTGGGCCTGTGGCAGATCGCCCTGATCGCCGACTACACCGAGCGCTTTGGCCGGCAAGGCCGGGTAATGATCAGCCACGCGTACTGCCTGGGGATGTTGCCGTGGAGCCAGGTCAAACCGGTGGCCGAACGCCTGGCGACGCTGGGTATTTCGCTGATGAGTTCGGCCCCGGCCGATTGTGCGGTGCCGCCGTTCCTGGCCCTGCGCGAAACCGGCGTGAATGTGTGCCTGGGCTCGGACGGCATTCGTGATGCCTGGTCGCCCATGGGCAACGGCGACATGCTGGAGCGTGCGATGCTGCTGGCGTTCCGTTTCGATTTGAACAAGGACGAAGAACTCGCGGCGGCGTTCGAGGCGGCGACCGTCAACGGCGCCCAGGCGCTGGGTTGCGAAGCCAATCGACTGGAGATCGGCCTGCCGGCGGACTTCCTGCTGATGCCAGTGCAAACACTGGGTGAGGCGGTGGTTTCGCGGCCGCTGCGTCAGGTCTATCGCGCGGGTCAGTTGATTGCTGCGGGTGGTCGTTTGCTGGACAGCCGTTTGTGAAGCGCATCGGCTTGCGGGCCAGTTGCGTGGTCGGTTTCGACGGCACCCAGCATGTGCTGTGGCGCGACGGCGAAGTGGTGTTCGAAGGCGCACGCATCGAGTTTGTCGGGCGCGATTATGCGGGGCCGGTGGATCAATGGATTGATTACGGCAACGCGCTGATCGGCCCCGGCTTCATCGATCTGGATGCCTTGGGCGATCTCGACTCCACGGTGCTGACCCTGGACAACGGCGACGAGCGTGACATGGGCCGGATGTGGTCGGCGGAGTATCTGGCGTGTGGATCGCGGGAAAGTTACAGCCCCGAAGAAGAAGTCTTCAAATACCGCTACGCCTTCACGCAGTTGATCCGCAACGGCATCACCACGGCCATGCCGATCACCTCGATGTATTACCGCGAGTGGGCCGAGACCTACGACGAATTTGCGGCGGTAGCCGGTGTGGCGGCCGAGTTGGGGCTGCGCACTTACCTCGGCCCTTGCTACATGAGCGGCATGAGCTACTGGCAGGCCGATGGAACCCTGGCGCACCACTGGGACGAAAACCGGGGCATAGCTGGCCTCGATGCCGCTGAAAGGTTCTTTCAGGATTTTGACGGCGCGCACAACGGCCTGATTCGCGGCGCGCTGCTGCCCGATCGCATCCAGACCTGTACCCCGGCGCTGCTGCAACGCACCGCCGCGCTGAGTCGGGAGCTGAACGCACCGATGCGCTTGCACTGCTGCCAGGGCCTCGGCGAGGTGGCGATGGTCGAGCAACTGCGCGGCTCCTCGCCACTGGGCTGGCTGCAGCAGCTTGGGCTTTTGACCCCGCGCAGTCTGCTGCCCCATGGCATCTACACCCGAGGCGATGACGACCTGCAACGCGTGATCGATGGCGGCGCAAGCCTGGTGCATTGCCCGCTGGTGTTCGCCCGGGACGGCGAGGCGCTGAATTCGTTTGGGCGCTATCGGGCCAAAGGCATCAATTTCGCCCTGGGCACCGACACCTGGCCGGCGGACTTGCTGGACAACATGCGCCAGGGCTTGAACATCGCTCGCCTGATGGAGGGTGGCAACGAGCTGACCAGCACGCTGGACATGTACAACGCTGCGACCCTTGGCGGCGCCAAGGCACTGGGCCGCGACGATCTCGGCCGGCTGGCACCGGGGTGCAAGGCCGACATCACCGTGTTCAACCTGCGCGGGATGCATCTGGGGCCGCTATTCGATCCGCTGAAGAATCTTGTACTGGCCGGGCGTGGTGACGATTGCATCGCCAGTTACATCGATGGCCGTTGCGTGATGCACGAAGGCCAGGTCCTGGGCATCGACTACCCCGTCCTGCAACGCCAGGCCCAACAACAATTCGAAAAACTGATGCGCAGCCATAGCGACCGGGCCTTCGGCCAACCGGACTGGAAAAGTCTTTTCCAACCGGCCATCCCGTTCGCCGACAACTACAGCGCACAGGCGCCGCTGTGCGCCATTGACCCTCTCCTTTAGAGATTTCTGCCTATGCAAAGCTTCGATTTCAGCCAACTGAGCCCACGGGACAAATACAAGATTCTGATTGGCAGTGTGGTACCGCGACCTATTGCGCTGGTCACCACCGTCGATGGCGAAGGCCGGATCAACGCCGCGCCGTTCAGCTTTTTCAATGCCCTTTCCGCCGATCCACCGATCCTCGCCCTGGGCGTGGAAAACTACGGCGATCAAAGCCCCAAGGACACCACACGCAACATTCAGCTCAATCAGGAATTCACCGTGAACATCGTCAGCGATGCGCTGGTGGAAGCCATGAACGTCTGCGCCGTGCCCTTCGCGCCCGGTTTCGATGAACTGACCGCCGCCGGCCTCACCGCCATACCCGGCACCACGGTCAAATGCCCACGCATCGGCGAAGCCCCGGTGGCACTGGAGTGCCGGCGGATGATGGCGCTGTCCATCGGCCAATCCCGGGAGATCATCTTTGGTGAAGTGCTGATGGCCCATGTGCGGGACGAACTGATCGATCCAAAAACCCTGTACATCGATCAGCTGGGGCTGGATGCAATTGGACGCATGGGCGGGCATGGCTATGCGCGCACGCGGGATTACTTCGACCTGCCGACGCGTTCGCTGCAGGCCTGGACGGATGCGCCGGGGGGTGGGGAGCGATTTTGGCCGCTGGCCAAATAAACCGCGGCTGCACAAAACCTGTGGGAGCGAGCTTGCCCGCGAAGGCGTCGGCACATTCAATATTAATGTGTCTGATACACCGCTATCGCGAGCAAGCTCGCTCCCACAGGTTTTGCGGTATTAGTGAAAATCCCGGCTCCGCACAGTGATGCCATCGAGCAACGGGCTCAGGTCACTCAACCGTCCGGCTATCAGATGCCGGACCTCGCCCTCCTTCTCCCAGCGCCCATCGACCTTGAGCAGCTGCGAGCCGACCAACACCTGGCGCTGCCGGTCGGCCAGGTCGCGCCAGACCACCACGTTGACGTTGCCGAACTCGTCCTCAAGGGTGACGAAGGTCACGCCGCTGGCGGTGGCCGGGCGTTGTCGGCCGGTGACCAGCCCGGCGATGCTGACTGGCCGACCGTGCTCGACATCCAGCAACTCCTTCGAACTGCGACAGCGCCGGGCCTTCAACTCACCGCGCAACAGGGCCAGCGGATGTGGCCCGAGGGTGGTGCCGACACTGGCGTAATCGGCTTGCAGGTCCTCGCCCACGGTGGGCTTTGGCAATGACACCGCGTCCTCCTCCTGGCTCGGCAGGCCGGCGAACAAACCCAGCTGCTTTTGTACCCCGGCCACTTCCCAGCGTGCCCGATGCCGGTCGCCGGCCAGGCCACGTAACGCGCCGGCATCGGCCAGTTGCTCCTGGGCGCGGGCATCGAGTTGCGCCCGTTCGCCAAGGTCGGCGATGTCGGCAAACGCACCTTTCGAGCGTGCAGCCTCGATGCGTCGGGCATCGTCCTCGCGAAAACCCTTGATCATGCGTAGCCCCAAGCGAATCGCCGGTTGCGCACCGGCGATCGGCTCCAGGCTGCAATCCCAGTCACTGGCGCGCACGTCCACCGGGCGAACCTGCAAATGATGACGCCGAACGTCCTGCAGAATCTGGTCCGGGCTGTAGAACCCCATCGGCCAACTGTTGATCAGCGCACAGGCGAAGGCCGCCGGCTCGTGGCATTTCAACCAGCAACTGGCGTAAGTCAGCAAAGCAAAACTGGCCGCGTGGGACTCGGGAAAACCGTAGCTGCCAAAGCCCTTGATCTGCTCGAAGATCTGCGCGGCGAATTCGGCGGTATAACCGTTTTTCTTCATCCCGGCGGCCAGCCTTTCCTTGTGCGGTTCGAGCCCGCCGTGGCGTTTCCAGGCGGCCATGGAGCGGCGTAGCTGGTCGGCCTCGCCGGGGCTGTAGTCGGCGGCGACGATGGCGATCTGCATCACCTGTTCCTGAAACAGCGGCACGCCGAGGGTGCGCTTGAGTACCACTTCCAGTTCCGGTGACGGATAGGCCTCCGGTTCTTCCTTGTTCCGTCGCCGCAGGTAAGGATGCACCATGCCACCCTGGATCGGCCCCGGCCGAACGATGGCGACCTCGATCACCAGATCGTAAAACGTCTTCGGCCTGAGCCTCGGCAGCATCGACATCTGCGCCCGGGATTCGATCTGGAACACGCCGATGGTGTCGGCCCGACCGATCATTTCGTAGGTGGCCGCATCTTCGGACGGGATGGTCGCCAGGCTCAGGTCCAGCCCCCTATGTCGGCGCAGCAGATCGAAACATCGGCGAATCGCGCTGAGCATGCCCAGCGCCAGGATATCGACCTTGAGCAAACCGACCGCATCGAGGTCATCCTTGTCCCACTGGATGATGGTGCGCTCGGCCATGGCGGCATTTTCCACCGGCACCAGAGTGTCCAGCGGCTGCTCGGAAATCACGAAACCGCCGGGGTGCTGGGACAAATGCCGGGGGAAGCCGATCAACTGCCCCGTCAGGCTCAGCACCCGGTGCAGCACAGGGCTTTCGGGGTCGAAACCGCCTTCACGCAGGCGTTCAACGGGGGGCGTTTCATCGCTCCAGTGACCGCAGCAATCGGCCAGGGCGTTGATCTGGTCAGGCGGCAAGCCCAGTGCCTTGGCCACATCCCGTACCGCACCGGCGGCGTGGTAAGTGCTGACCACCGCCGTCAACGCGGCCCGGGCCCGGCCGTAGCGCTGGAACACGTACTGCAAGACTTCTTCGCGGCGCTCATGTTCGAAATCGACATCGATGTCCGGCGGCTCGTTACGCTCTTTGGACAGAAAGCGCTCGAACAGCAGCGTGGTGCGATCCGGATCGATTTCGGTGATCCCCAGGGCGAAGCACACTGCCGAGTTGGCGGCAGAACCACGCCCCTGACAAAGAATCTGTTGCTGGCGGGCAAAGCGGACGATGTCGTGGACCGTCAGGAAATAGCTTTCATAGCCCAGCTCCGCGATCAATTGCAGCTCCTTGTCGATCTGCACCAGCACTTCGCTTTTCGGCCCTTTTGGCCAGCGCCACCCGATTCCTTCCTCGGTCAAATGACGTAGCCACGAGGTGGCCGAGTGCCCTTGCGGTACCAGTTCGCGGGGATATTGATAACGCAACTGGCCAAGATCAAAGGTGCAGCGCCGGGCGATGTTCAGCGTTTCTGCCAGCAAGTCTGGCCGATAAAGTGCCTGCAGCACGTCGAGGCTGCGCAGATGGCGTTCGCCGTTGGGATGCAGGCGCAACCCGGCATCGGCCACCGGCAGGTGATGACGGATCGCGGTCATGGTGTCCTGCAAGGCGCGCCGGCCGCGAGCGTGCATGTGCACATCGCCACTGGCCACGGCCGCAATGCGCAACTCCCTGGCCAGGCTCAGCAGATCGTTCAGGCGCCGGGCATCGTCCTGGCCGCGGTGCAACTGCACCGCCAGCCACAGGCGCTCGGCGAAGACCTGTTTGAGCCAGTGGCCCTGTTCAAAGGCATCGACAGCGTCCGGCACCCACAACGCCAGCAATCCCGGCAAGGGTTCGCTGAAGTCTTCGCGCAGCACCTGATACTGGCCTTTCTGCGTGCGCCGCCGGGCGCGGGTGATCAATCGGCACAGCGCCTGATAGCCCTCGAGGCTCTCCACCAGCAGCACCAGTTTCGGACCGTTGTCGATGCGTATTTCACTGCCGATGATCAGCGGCAACTCCACGGACTTCGCCGCCTGCCAGGCGCGAACGATGCCCGCCAGGGTGCACTCGTCGGTGATCGCCAGGGCTTGATAACCCTGCCTTTTCGCGCGCTGGAACAGCTCGAGGGCACTGGAGGCACCGCGCTGGAAGCTGAAGTTCGACAGGCAGTGCAGTTCGGCATAGTCGCTGCTCATGCGAACCAGCCCTGCAACCACAACGGGCCGTCCTCACCGACCGCCCGGTAGGCCCAGCCCTGTTGGCCGGCACGGGTTTCGATCAGGTAATAGTCACGGCGGACGTCGTCGCCGTCCCACCAGCCAGACTCGATACGCTCCGGCCCCATGAGGATGCGCGCCGAGCCCTGATGCACGACCAGCGGTTCAATCAGCAGCCAGCCCGGCCGTTTCACCGCGGCCGGCACCGCGCAAGGCTGGCTGTCGGCACGGGCCTGCCACGCACTCTCGGGGCGGTGATCGGCCTGGAAGCGCAAGCCATACACCGCGTCATCCCCCAGCCGCGCACGCAGGCGTTCGCGCAGTTGCTCCCAAGGCAAGGACTGCTGCGGGCGATCGTCGAACAGTTCCTGATGCTGGGGCACGAAGCTAGGCAAATCCTCGGCGCGCAGGCGAAAGCCGCGCACCGGCGCCTCGACCTGGACTTGCTCCAGCCGCCCCCGGGCCAATTCGAAGAGCATCGCCGGATCGCGCTCGGCGCTGAGCAAGCCGACCTTGATGAGCGTATCCGGCAACCCGGCGTGTTCCAGATGCAGGTCGAAACGCTGTACGCCGCTGTCACGACCGCTGAGGAACGCCGACAGGTCGCCGGTCAACCGACGCAACGGAAACAGCAAGGCTTGATGGGACTGCACATCGAAATTGAGTTCGATACGCACATCGAAGCGGTCCGGCGGCAGGTAAAACGCCAGCGCCAGCCGCCGCGACCCCGACAGGGCATCCAGATGTTTGAGCACCTGGGCCTCGAAACGCCGGGCCAGGCTATGCCGGGGCAGCGCCTGCACCTGGCTCAAGGTGCGCAAGCCCATGCGCGACAAGGCCGTGGCGACCGAGGCTTCGAGGCCGATCCGGTCGACGGGCATTTGCCCCAGGTGATGCTGCAAGGCTTGATCGTCCGGGACCACCAGACCGTCATAGGCGTTGGCCAGCACCCGCGCCGCCACCGGGTTGGGCGCGGCCACGATGCGGTGCCGAAACCCCAGCTCACCGAGCTCACGGCGCAGAAGCGCTTCGAATTGCGGCCAGGCGCCGAACAAGCCGAGGCTGGATTCGATCTCGAACACCACGGCCCGGGGGTAATGCACGCTGACCTGGGAACTGAAGCGATAGGCCCAGGCGGCGAGAAACTGCTGCCAGTGTTCGATTTCAGCGGCGTCGTATTCGGCCGTGACAAAGCCTTTGCTCAAGGCCTGTGCCGCGCTCATGGACTGGCCGGGACGCAAACCCAGCGCCCGCGCCGCGCCGTTGACGGCCTGCAGCACCCGGCGCTGGACCGGGCCGGTCAGCAGCGCCAGGGGTTCATCGGGATCGGCGCGCTGACGCAGTACCGCGTCCAGCGCCAATTGCGGGAAAACAATGCAGACCCAGCGCATGGCAACCTCAATGCCCCACGGCGAAGGCAATCGGCGCCGAACGGGCCAGGCCGCCGCGGCACTTGAGCACGCGCAGTTGTGCCGGTCGGGCATCGATGGCAATGCGCAAGGCCGCCGGCGAAGGGTTGATCGCTTCACCGAGGGGACGATAGGCGAAGGCCAGGGTCTGGCCGGTTTCCGCCGCCACCTGCAAGCGGCGCAAGGCGCGGTCATCGGCCTTGTGCGGCCAGCACAGCACCGCGCCGCAACTGCCCGAACGCAGGCATTGCTCCGCGGCCCACAGCGCATCGCGCTCGCTGGCCTGGATGATCGACAACTGACGCAGATCGACCCCGGCGCCCTGCCACGCCTGGGGGTACGGCACATAAGGCGGCGCCACCAGCACAATACGCTCGCCCGCCGCCGACAGCCGTGCCAGGGTCGGCCACACCAGTTGCAACTCGCCCACGCCCTGTCCGGCCAACAGGATTTCCGTCAGCGCCGCCTCCGGCCAGCCACCGCTGGGCAATGCGGCGTCCAGCGCGGCATGCCCGGTGGGCTGCGGGCTGGCAGCCGGTGGCGCAGGCCGGCCCTTCCAGACCTGGCCGCCATTGAACAGCGTATCCAGCGCAACGACGGCACCCATCAGCCTTGCCTCACCAGGCCACAGAACACGCCTTCGATGGCCAGGTCCCGGTCGGCCTCGACAATGATCGGCTGGTAGGCCGGGTTGCGTGGCAGCAGGCGAACCACATCGCCGACCCGCTCGAAACGCTTGATGGTGACTTCGCCGTCGAGCCGCGCCACGACGATCTGGCCATTAACGGCCTCAGGGCTGCGGTGCACACCCACCAGGTCGCCGTCGAGGATGCCGTCCTCGATCATCGAATCACCCCGCACCCGCAACATGTAGTCCGGCACCCGCGAGAAGATCGACGGATCGAGCAGCAAGCGGCTGTGCACCTCCGCATCGGCCCCAATCGGCGCACCAGCCGCTACCCGGCCAAGCACCGGGATATCCAGCAACTCGGGACGCGGCGGCTGCCCGAGCAGGCGAATGCCCCGGGCCTGATTCGGGTTGACCTCGATAAACCCGGCTTCGGTCAGCGCCAGCACATGCTTGCGCGCCACGCTGCGGGAGGCGAAACCGAACGCCTCGCTGATCTCGGCGAGGCTCGGAGGCTGACCGTGCTCGGCGATGCGATCGCGGATAAAGGTCAGGATGGCGGTACGGCGGGGAGTCAGAGTCGTCATGGAGTACATTTGTACTCTTTTGGCTTTTTCCTGGCAAGGACCGTCAATCATCCGATGGCAGAACCGATAACCTGTGGGAGCGAGCTTGCTCGCGATGGTCTTTCATTCAACATGTGTGTCGACTGACCGGGCCTCATCGCGAGCAAGCTCGCTCCCACATTGGATTTCAGTGATTCAAGGGGTGAGTTGCGCCAGGTACGCCCACGGATAAATCCCCCGCTCATGCCCATCACTGAACACCAGTTGCAGGCCATACCCCTGCGAATGCAATTCGATCACCTGAACCCGCTCATCCACCATCGGCGCCATCCCTCGCAACCGAAACGCCCGGCACTGCGAGCACGGGCACTGGCGACGCAGTTCGGCGTGCTCGAACACCTGTTCGCGACCATCCGGCCAGTTCAAGCGCAGCTGCTGTTTGCTGCGGGAATTGCCAATCGCCAGCGGGTTCATTGCAGTTGGCTCAAGGCAATGCGCACGGCCTTGCGCACTTCAGGGTCGCCGTCGTCTTGTGCGTCCTGCAATGCCGCAATGGCCCGTGGGTCGTTCAATTCGCCGAGGGCCAACGCGGCTTCCTTGCGCAGGTTGCTGATACGGTGGCCGAGGGTGTCGATCAACGCGTCCAGGGCAGGTACAAAACGCAAGCGACCGAGGCTGCGGGTGGCGCGCAGACGCACTTGCCAGTAATCGTCGCCCAGGGCGTCGATCAGGGCCGGGCCGGCGTCGAGGTGGCCGACCTTGCCCAGGGTGGTGGCGGCTTCTTCGCGGACTTGCCAGGCGTCGTCGCGCAAGGCCTGGCGCAGGGCCGGCAGCACCTGTGCGTCAGACGCCAGGCCCAGCGCCCCGGTGGCGGCGCGTCGCACGTCGGTGTCCGGGTCAGCGCTGGCCAAGCGCGCCAGTGCCGGCAAGGCATCGAGTTGCTTGAGCCAGCCGAGCACGCCCACCGCCTCGCGGCGCACGCTGGCGCTTTCATCGTCCAGTGCCCGGGCCGCCGCAGCGGCGGCATCGGGGCAACGCAACTCGCGCAACGCCCTGAACGCGGCGATGCGTACGCCGCTGTCGGCGTGCCCGGTCCACGGCAGGATGACCCGGCCCGCCGCTTCACTCTTGAGCAGGCTGAGGCTTTGCGCAGCGGCCACCTGCACCGCCGGGGATGAATCCGTCAGGGCCTGGCACAGCGCTTCGACCACCGGTTCGTCCTCCCAAGCCTCCAGCAGGCGTGCGGCTTCGGCGCGAACGTCTGCAATCGGGTCTTCGGCCAGTCGATTGATCAACCACAGCAGGCCGTCCGGCTCCTCGAGATCGGCCAGTTCGATCAGCGCGATCCGGCGCACGCCAGGGTCTTCATCGGTCAGGCGCGGTTGCAGGGCAAGAATGTCGTTGTTATCGGTTACATCGAATAGTGAGGTCATAGGGCAAATCGCGGCAGTTTGTTTTCAGGGGGAAGTCCGAGCGGGTTCAGGCGCGGCAGTTGCCGGCCGTCTTCGTGCCGCAGGAGTTCGAGGCAATGGCGCTTGAGGTGCGAGAATTCAGGGCGGGTCATCAGTTCCGTGCTGCGCGGCCGGGGGAAGTCCAGGCGCAGGTCTTCGATGATTCGCCCGGGGCGCGAGCTCATGACCAGCAAGCGATCGGCGAGGAACAGCGCTTCGTCGATGTCATGGGTGACAAACACCACGGTGGTGCGGATGCGCGTCCAGATGTCCAGCAGCAGTTCCTGCATGTTCAACCGGGTCAGGGCATCGAGGGCACCGAAGGGTTCGTCCATCAGCAACAGGCGCGGACGGTTGACCAGCACCCGGGTAATTTCCACCCGTTGCTGCATGCCGCCGGAGAGCTGATCGGGCCAACGCCCGGCAAAGCCTTCGAGGCCCACCAGGGCGAGGATTTCATCCGCCGCCTTGTGCCGTTCGGCCTTGCCGATGCCTTGCATTTTCAAACCAAATGCCACGTTGTCGCGCACCGTGCGCCAAGGAAACAGCGTGTGCTGCTGGAACACCATGCCCCGTTGTGGCGATGGGCCCGACACCGGCGCGCCATCCACGTTCAAGGTGCCGGTGCGTTGTTGCAGGTGGCCGGCCAGGGCGCCGAGCAAGGTCGATTTGCCGCAACCGGACGGCCCGAGAATGCACACGAACTGCCCCGGTTCGATCTGGCAATCGAGGCCCTGCACCGCTTCGAAGGCAGTGTCGCCCTCGCCCAGGCTGATCGACAGCCCGCGAATATCGATACGCCCTTCCAGGTGTTGAAAAACGCTCATCAGGCTTTTCCTCGCGGTCGATGCCAAGGCGTGAACAGCCCGCCCAGACGCGTGATCAACAGACTGCTGCCCATCCCGAGCACGCCGATCAGCAACATGCCGACCACGATGTCGGCGTAGTTCTGGATGGTGTAGGACTCCCAGGTGTAATAGCCGATGCCGAATTGGCCGGAGATCATTTCCGCCGTCACCAGGCAGAACCACGAGGTGCCCATGCCGATGGCCAGGCCGGTGATGATGCTGGGCGCGGCACCCGGCAGAACGACCTCCAGCAAGATTGCCCGGCGCCCTGCCCCAAGGCTTTTCGCCGAGGCGATCAGCCGTGGGTCGACGCCTTCGACGCCGTGCACGGTGTTGAGCAGGATCGGGAACAGTGCACCGGTGAAGGTGATGAACACCATCGACAGCTCCGAGGAGGGAAACATCAGGATCGCCAGGGGAATCCATGCCACCGCCGGGATCGGGCGCAGCACTTCCAGGGGCGGCAGCAAGAGATCTTCGGCCCATTTCGAGCGGCCGATGGCCAGGCCCAGGGCCACGCCGATGATCAGTGCCGCGAGGTAACCGGCGAATACCCGGCCGAGGCTGCTGCCCAGGTGCTGCGCGAGCTTGCCCGAGTCGCCGAGGCCGAGGGCGGCTTCAATGACCGCCACGGGTGTCGGGACGTTGGCGAAGGTCACCAGGCCGAGGTTCCAGTGGTGGCTGGCGGCGAGTTGCCAGAATACGAGGCAGAGCAGCAAGGATGCGGCTCTGGGGATCCAGCGTGAATATGATCGGTACACAATTATTCCTCTCAACCCTGGCCCCTGTGGGAGCGGCGGTGCGGCGATCCGACTTGCTCGCGAAAGCGGTGTTTCAGTCAACTCAGATGTTGAATGTTGAACCGCATTCGCGAGCAAGCCCGCTCCCACATTTGCCCGAGGGGGGCTTGGGATTAGCGAACTGCCACGGCCTGGGCAGTGGCATCAGTAAAGTCAAAGACCTGGCCGCCCTGCGCCGTGGCGAACTGTTGGGCCTGGCCTTTGAGCAGGAACGCGCTCAGCTGCCCTTTGCCATCGGTGGCAAACCACGCCTGATCCGCCAGCAACTTGATCCCGCTGTCACTGGCCTGGGCGTACACCGCGCGGATGCTCCTGCCTTCCTGCTTGAGGCTGGCCAGCGCGGCAAACGCCGCTTGCGCCGAGGTGTACTGGCGGACTTTCGGCTCGCCGCGTACCCAGATTTCCGCTACGTGGCTGACGTCGGTGATGGCTTTGCCGCTGGCGGCATCGACGGCTTTGAGCGGCGTCTGCCCGTAACTGGCCAGTTGCGCGCTGTAGTCCAGGTTCGAGGCCTTGAAGGCGGCGCGGATGTATTGGTCGTCGATGAAGGTGTTGAGATCCAGACCGCGATCAGCCTTCTTCAACAACTTGAGGGTATCGATGGCGGTGCCCACGGCCTGACGGTATTCCGGCTTCCAGCTCAGGTCGCGGGTCTGCACACCGAGGGGGCCATGGAACAGGTAATTGACCTCGGCATCGACCCCGGTGACCTTGGCGATCAACTCGCTGTATTTCTCCGGCTCAGCCGCCAGCAGCTGGTTGGCTTCGATACTCGCCCGCAGGTAAGCGACGACGATTTCCGGGTACTTCTTCGCATAGGCCTGATCAACCAGCGCACCGTGGAAGGTCGGCGCGTTGGCCTGGGCGCCGTCATAAATCTTGCGCGCGAAACCTCGGCTGGGGAACAGTTCGGCGAATGGCACGAAGTCGGCATGGGCATCGATCTTGCCGGCCTGCAACGCGGCGCCGGCGACTTCCGGCGGCTGGGCGATGATGTTCACGTCCTTGAGCGGGTCCCAGCCCTGGGCCGCGACGGCGCGCAGCAGCATGCCATGGGCGGTAGAAGCGAACGGCACGGAAATGGTCTTGCCTTTCAGCTCTGCCAGCGACTGCACGCCCGATGCGCTTGGCACCACGATGCCGTTGCCGCTGCCCTTGATACTGCCCGACAGCACGCTGATGAACAGGCTGTGCTTGCCCGCCGTTTCGAACGCCACGCCGTTGAACGCGCCGGGGAAGTCGGCCATGGCGCCGAAGTCGAGTTTGCCGGCCACCATTTCGTTGGTCAGGGGGGCGCCGCTGGTGAAGTTTTTCCACTGCACCTCGTATTGGGCGTCTTTGTAGGGACCATCGTGGGGCAGGTATTTGTCCAGCAGCCCGAGTTCACGAATCAACAATCCGCCGGCGGCGCAGTTGATGGTGGTGTCCTGGGTGCCGATGGCAATGCGGATGGTTTCGGCCGAGGCCGACAGGGTGAATGAAGCCAGTACCAGACCGGCCAAAGCTGCACGCAACATCATGAGTGTTTCCCCTCGAATCATTTATAGGATGTTCGTCTCCGCCACGATCAGGGCGCGGTGGGAAACGAGGGGTGTCTTGAATCAGGCGTCCGGTGGTTGCCGGATGGCTTTTTGTTGTCTGGGCTGGCCTCTTCGCGAGCAAGCCCGCTCCCACAGGGTGTTGCGGTGTACACGGACTTGCGTCTGGCCTCGATCCATTGTGGGAGCGGGCTTGCTCGCGAATGCGTCCGTTCAGTCAATGGAGATGCCAGCTGTGCCGGCCTCTTCGCGAGCAAGTCGAATCGTCGCACCGCCGCTCCCACATGGACAGTGTTTCAGCGCAGCAGGTACGGGATCTCGACTTTCACCGCCCCGGTCGGGCAGTCCTTTTCACAGGGCATGCAGTACCAGCATTCGTCGAAGGCCATGTAGGCCTTTTGCATGGCCGGGTTGATCGCCAGCAGGTCCATCGGGCAAACGTCGACGCACACGGTGCAGCCTTTGTGGGCGATGCATTTGTCTTCATCGACCGTGACAGGTGCGTTGGAGCGGAAGAAGATTTCCTGGGGTTGGTAAGCCATGTTCGGTCTCTCTTTTGTTGTCGGCATCAAGCCGCATCGGCACCGACCCGTAGCCGGTCGTAGGCCTGCATCTCGTCGGCATCCAGCGGGATGATGTAAGGCTCGACGGCTTTCTTGAAACTGCTCATCAAACCGTTTTCGTCTTTCTTCAGGTGGCAATGGCAGAACCAGTCGCGGTCGTTGCGTTGCGGGTGATCGACGCGGTGGTGGTAAAGCCCCCAGCGGCTTTCGGCGCGGAACAATGAAGCGCGGGCGGCCATTTCGGCGCAGTCGCGGATCATGCTGACTTCCATGGCGCGCATCAGCTCGTGGGCGTTTTGGGCCTTGATCTGGTCGAGGTCGCGCTGGATGTCGCTGAAGCGTTGCAGGCCGATCTGCATCTTTTTCGTCACTTTCGGCGGTTGCAGGTAGTCGTTGACGAAGCGGCGCAGCTTGTATTCGACCTGGGCCGGTGGCAGACCGTGTTCGCGGTCCAGCGGTGCGTAGACCCGTTGTTTTTCGGTTTCGATCTGCCGGGTATCCAGCGTCGAAAACTCGCGCCCGGCGACAAAATCCGCCGCGTTGTGGCCGGCAAACCAGCCGTAGGTGAACGCGCCGAGCATGTAGTTGTGCGGCACGGCGGCCATGTCACCGGCCGAGTACAAGCCCTTGACCGAGGTCTCGGCCTTCTCGTTGACCCACACCCCCGACGCCGAATGCCCGCTGCAAAAACCGATCTCGGAGATGTGCATCTCGACCATCTGCGTGCGGTAGTCGGTGCCGCGATTGGCGTGGAACTGGCCGCGACTCGGACGCTCGTTGCTGTGCAGGATCTCTTCGATGTTCTGGATGGTTTCCTCGGCCAGGTGATCGAGCTTGAGGAACACCGGGCCATTGCCGCTTTCCAGTTCCTGATGGAACTCCCACATCATCTGCCCGCTCCAGTAGTCGCACTCGATGAAGCGTTCGCCCTTGTTGTTGGCGGTGTAGCCGCCCAAGGGGCCGGTGACATAGGCGCAGGCCGGGCCGTTGTAATCCTTGATCAGCGGGTTGATCTGGAAGCATTCCAGGTTCGCCAGTTCGGCCCCGGCGTGGTAGGCCATCGAGTAGCCGTCGCCGGCATTGGTCGGGTTTTCGTAGGTGCCCATCAAGTAGCCCGAGGACGGTAATCCCAGGCGTCCGGCGGCGCCGCAGGCGAGGATCACCGCCTTGGCCTTGATCACATGGAAGTCCGCGGTGCGGCAATCAAAGCCCATCACGCCGTTGACCGCGCCCTCTTCATCCGTCAGCAATCGGGTGCAGACCAGGCGATTGGTGATGCTCACCCGCGCGCGCTTGAGCTGGCGGTACAGGACCTTCTTGATGTCGTGCCCTTCCGGCATCGGCAACACGTAGGCGCCCATGTGGTGGACCTTTTTCACCGCGTAGTCGCCGGTTTCGTCCTTCTCGAATTTCACGCCCCAGCGGTCCAGTTGCTCGATGGTATCGAAGCTGTGGGTGGCGTAGGCATACACCGCAGCCTGATTGACGATGCCGTCGTTGGCGATGGTGATTTCCTTGGTGTACTGCTCAGGCGTCGAGTGGCCGGGAATGATCGCGTTGTTCAGGCCGTCCATGCCCATGCTGATCGCGCCGCTGCGCTTGACGTTGGCCTTGTCGATCAACAACACCCGCAGGTCGCGGTTGCGTTCCTTGGCCTTGATCGCCGCCATCGGGCCGGCGGTGCCGCCGCCAATGACAACGATGTCGTATTCCTGCTCCAACGTGCTGCGCGTCATGCCTGCTCCCCTTTTTGCCGGTCGATCCGCAGGCGGTACTGGAACGCATCGCCACGGTAGTAAAGGTGTTCGAAGTCCAGCGGCTGGCCGTCGACATCGTGGGTCAAGCGTTCGATGCGCATGATCGGCGAGCCGGGTTCGACGCTCAGCGCACGAGTCAGGTCGCTGTCGGCCAGTACCGCATCGATGGCCAGGTCGGCGTGCCCCAGGGCCAGGCCGCAGTCGTTTTCCAGGATCTGGAAAATGTCGCGCGTCACCAGGTCGGCTTTTTCCAGGCGCTCACCAACGGCTTTGGGCAAGTAAGTGACCTCCAGGGAAATCGGCTCGCGATTGATCAGTCGTACCCGCTTGATCTGCGCCACGATCTCGCCTTCGGCGACCTGCAAACGCTCGGCGACGAGCTTGTCGGCGGCAATGAACTTGAAGCTGCGCAGGCGGTTGATCACCTCATAGCCGCGACCGGTCATGGACTCGGCCAGGCCTTGCAGGGTGCTGACGTTCTGGAAGGTTTTCGGCTTGGCGACGAAGGTGCCTTTGCCGTGGATCTTGAAGATCAGCCCTTCCTTTTGCAGGTCACCCAAGGCCTGGCGCACGGTGATGCGGCTGACCTTGAACAACGCGCCAAGCTCGCTTTCGGAAGGCATCTGGCTGTCTTGCGGGTATTCGCCGTCGAGGATGCGGGCGCGCAGCACGTCTCGCAGCTGGGTGTACAACGGGACGCTGCTGAGGGATAGAACGTTATCGGTCATGGCAGATCACTTGTTATAACGAGTTATGACGTGATCTTAGAGAGGTTATGACACGCTTGAGAAATACCGAATGCGCATAAGGTTAGATGCGCTGCGCAATCCGAAACTGTAGGAGCGAGCCTGCTCGCGATAAACCCGAGAACGCCGTGGGGTGTCAGACTTCCAGCGTTATCGTTGACGACCATCGCGAGCAAGCCCGCTCCCACAGGGGGTTAAGTGTGACCTGAAGATTCAGTGCCGCTTGAGAATCTGGTCCATCACCCAATCAGTCTTCAGCGCCTGCTCGGCCACGGCCGGGTGCTGTGCCTCGCCACGAATATGCGCATTCATGCCCAATACGTGGTGCCACTGAATGTGGGCGTGATGCTCGATGGTCTGGCTGAGGTGCTCATCGGCGTGCAGCTCGACCGGGTGCTCATCGAACACTGAAAAGGTGATCCGGCCTTTGCTGCCAATCACTTCGACCCGGTCTTCGCGGCGATCGGCGACGAAGTTCCAGCAGCCCATGCCCAGTGCCCCGCTGGCAAACCGCCAAGTGGCGCTGACGGCATCTTCGGCCGCGTAGAATCCGGCCTGCTGTGCGGTGAACCCGGCGACTTCGACGATATCGCCGAACAGGTACTGAAACAGGTCCAGGCCATGGCTGGCCAGATCGGCGAAGTAACCACCACCGGCAATCGCCGGATCGGTGCGCCAGTTATCGGTGCCGTTCCGGTCCGCTGCCGACGGGGCTTTTGTGAGGGTCCAGCTCAAGTGCCGGACCTCGCCGATCCGCCCCTCCTCCAGCCATTGCCGCACTTGCCGGAAGCGTGGCAGCGAACGTCGGTAATAGGACACGAACAGGTGCAGCCCGGCATCGGCAAACACCTGCTGCATCTCGCGGCTTTGCCCGGCATTCAGCGCCATCGGTTTTTCCACGCAGCAATGCTTGCCGGCGGCGGCCACCTGCAAGGCAAAAGCGTGATGGCTTTCGGGCGGCGTGGCGATGTACACCGCGTCGACCTCGGGATCGTTGATCAGCGCCTGCGCATCGGTGTAGGCCCGCGCGATGCCGTGGCGCGCGGCATAGTCAGTGACGGCTTCCAGGCGCCGGCCCATCACCGCCACCAACGCCGATCCGGGCGCCTTGTAGAAGGCCGGCCCGCTTTTGCGTTCAGCGACACTGCCACAACCGATCATGCCCCAGCGCACCAGGTTCATAGGCACTCCTTGCGGCTCAGCCGACGCGCAATGCGCGCAGGTCCAGTCGACCGTCCTTGAGCGGCGGGCACCAGTAGTAGCCACCGGTGACCGGACGGCTGATGCGGTACAAACCGTCGGTGATGCCGTCTTCCAGGCCACTCATGCGGCGCAGTTGGGCTTCGAAGGCATCGAGGGAAAATCCGAAGGCCAGGAACATCAGGCCGGCGCGGTCGCCTTCAATCCACGGCATCGAGCGGCGCACCACGAAGGCCTCGGGCGCGAAGCTTTCCTGGGCGGTGCGTTTGACGTGGGCGGAAACCGGCGCATCGTCGATCTCTTCGTTATCGCTCAAGCGGCGACCCATGATGTTGTCTTTTTCATCCGCCGACAGCCCATGGAAACCTTTCAAGTCATGCTGCCACTGCTGGATCGCGGCGAAGCTGCCACCGACCAGGCCGTCGGCGCCCTCACCCACCAGGGCGGCGGTCACGGCGGCTGCGTCGTGGGGGTTCTCGGTGCCATCTTCGAAGCCGGTCAGGTCATGGCCGTTCATGTGGCGGAAGGTTTCGTTCATCTGCACCAGACGCAACGCCGGGGCCAATGCCGCTTCGATGGCGTTGCTGCGGTTGAGCAACTCACCACGGTCTTCACCGTGCAGCCAGCACCAGAGCGCGTGTTGGGTCGACGGATTGTCGACGCCCACACCGGTCAACGCCGGAAAGGTTCGCAGGCCATCGATCTGCCCATCCAGTGCCTTGACCAGGGATTCGCCGAAGCCGACGACAGCCGATTTCCCGTCCACCAGTTGCATCAAGTTGTCGAGCGCGACCGGCAATGCTTCGACGGATTCGAGGGCGAAGAACATATGGCGGGCTTGAGGCGGAACGGGGGTGGCGAGAATGCCCGGCTGGTAATGGCTCATATGAACTCCTTGAAAAAGAGCATGGAGTTTAACCGGAGTACGAGGGTTTGTGTGTCGTCAGAGGCCAGGAACCTGTGGTGAGGGGACATGCCCCCTCGCCAAAAAAGATCAGACCGTGCTGGGGCTTTCGTTGCGGAACGCACTCGGGCTCATGCCGGTCCAGCGCTTGAACGCCCGGCGAAAGCTGCGCACGTCGCTGTAGCCGACTTCTTCGGTGATGCGCTCGATGGACATGTCCGGGTTGGCCAGCAGGCTCATGGTGCGGGCCTGGCGCACTTGCTCCAGCAGCGTTTCGAACGTCAGCGCGTGTTCGCTGAGGCGGCGGCGCAAGGTGCGGCTGCTCATGTTCAGGTCGCCGGCGATTTTCTCGATGTGGCTGCCCTCGGTCAGGTCCCGGGCAATCGCCCGTTCCACCGCCTGGATCAGATCCATTTTCTGGTGCACCTGCGCGGCTTCCAGTTCGAGCAATTTCACGGCCTGACGCAGGGCCAGGGAATGGTGATTGGGCAAGTGAACACCCAGCCAATGCCCATCGATCACCATGCGGTTTTGCAGGCAACCGAAACGCACGTCCGCCCCCAGCAGGCGCGAATATTCGCCGAGATAGTCCGGCGCGGCATGCATGAACTCTACGGCCATCGGCTTGAACTCCGCCCCGACCAGCGCCCGGCCGTACACCAGCAGGCTGGCGAAAAACTCCTCGACCGCGAACAACTGCACGTCGGCGAACGGCAAGCGGCATTCAACGTCGATAAACACCCGATCCCCCGCCTCCTCGACACTCGACACGACAATGCCGCCAGAGGTGTGTTGATGGCGGATGCCCAGCTCGAAGGCATCGCGCAGGGTCTTGCACAGCGACAACACATGCCCCAACAACCCCAGCGTACCGAGCACATTCTGCGCGCCGACCCACAATCCCAGCCCCTGATTGGGCAAGGCCTTGAGCGCGCGCTGAATCATCGCCACGGCCTGGCGATAGGAAATGCGCTGCGCCGGATCCTGCAGGTCTTCAAAGGTAAAACCCAACCCTCGGCACAGGCTCTGTGGGTGGATGCCTTTTTGCTCAGCGACTTCGGCCAGGGTCTGCAGGAGAAACGGCGACACCAGCGCCAGTTCAAAGGTGGGATCGATCACTTTCATTTGCATGGGGCCATACATTCCGGGTCGAGCTGCATTCTTATTTTTGTAACCGGTTATGTCGAAGGAAGTTAGCACAGGGTTCAAAGGCTGTCCGCAGAAGTCCCCCTAAATGGCCGCCAATACCCTGCCTTGCAGGGCGCAGACAGCTTATTTCTATGTTGCGGCCCTCGTATGGATGCCGGACAACCCGCTAACAATAATAATGAGTACACCCATGATCCCGACCCGCACGACTCTTCCCCTACTGGTCATTGGCCTGGCCGGCGTCTGCGCCCTGCAACCGGCACTGGCCACCGAGGCTGGCGTGGACAACATCGGCACCGGCACCGACGGTTTTTTCATATTGCCGCTTTCGCCCGACAGCCTTCCGGACAACATGGTTGCGTTCAACCTCTACTACAACCACTACAAAGCCACGAAGCTCAATATCAGCTCCCTCGGCGGCAAGGTGCCGAACGTCGAGATCGAGTCCACGGCGGTCATTCCGCGCCTGGATTACCTCAGCCCGGTGCGCGTGTTTGGCGGCCGGCTGGGTGGCTACATCGCGCAGCCCTGGCTCAAGCAGGAAGTCTCGGTGTTCGGCTTGCAGGACACCCGCGAAGGCATGGGCGACACCACGGTCGCGCCGATCATTCTCTGGGACATGGGCCCAAACCTGACCCTCGGCGCCGCCATCGAAGTCACCGTGCCGACCGGCGAATACAGCGTCGATCGCCTGGCCAACACCAGCAACAACTTCTACACCTACAAACCCTTGTTCTCCTTCACCTGGCTGCCGACGGACAGAACTGAGGTGTCGATGAAGACCACCTACAGTTTCAACGAGAAAAACAAGGACACCGACTACAAATCGGGGCAGATTTTCCACTTCGACTATTCGGCCAGTTTCAAGATCACCGACGACCTGATGCTCGGGTTGAACGGCTACTACCTCAAGCAAACCACTGACGACAAACAGTTCGGCCACACCGTGCAGTTCAATGGCCAGGACGTGAACGATGGCGTGCGCGGCCAGGTATTTGCCATTGGCCCGGCGCTGCACTGGACCTTTCTCGAATACGCCAGCGCGGAGATTCGCTGGGCCAAGGAGTTCGACGTGGAAAACCGGCCTGAAGGGGAAATGCTTTGGGCGAAGGTCAGTATTCCCTATGCGTTCTGACTGAACTGACGCCTTCGTCGGAACGCCGCCCGGAGCAAGCCCGCTCCCACATTTGGAATGCATTCCCCTGTGGGAGCGGGCTTGCTCGCGAAGGCGTCGGAACAATCACCCAACAAACCTCAGGAATACACCGGCCAGCTCTCCACAATCTTCCCACCCCGAACCGCCAGCAAATCCCCGAACTGCAACAACACCGACTCGGTCTGGGCCGGGCGCAAGAACACCTGGTCCTCCACCGTCAACCCCACCGCCGCCGAACCATTGACCATTTCCTGGTTCGAGCTGCGGCCATACACACCATTGCTCTGCAACCCCGCTGGCGATTCGAACTCCGCCATCCAGTTACCGCCATAGATGAAATACGTCTCGCGCTGATTGGTGTCCCACCAGGAAAACAGCCTGGACTTGTCATCCAACGCCGGGATGTTCACCGCCCCAGTGCTTTTCAACACCGGCGTGGCGATATAGGCGGCCGGCACATGCTCCGCCAGTGACGGCAAATCATAGTGAGTGGGCTTGAGCATCGCCGTCCCCACCGACACTTCGCTGCTGAGCTGTTCGTGTTCATGCATGCGATAGCTCGGGCTGCCGGCCGTATTGAGGGTCAGCCCTTCGCGCCACAAACCAGGGTATTGCTGACGAGTGAAATCGACGCTGCGGTTGTAGATCACCATCACCTTGGCGAACAGCTCCTCGGGCGTGCCCAGAATCCCCGGCACGCCCATGCCCACGAACGGGTCGTAGCCCATGAACCCGGCGAACTCCAGGTGCTGCGGCTGCTGGCTGATCAGCGTCAGCATCTGCCCGAGTACGCCAAGGTCGCTGACGCCACCGCGATGCAGCCCGACATCCAGTTCGATGTTCACCCGCATTCGCGTGCCCAGCCCTTGAGCCAGTGCCAGGTATTGCTGCAAACGCTCCGGTGTATCGAGCAACCACTGCAATTGCTTCGCAGGGTCGAAAGGCCCCTTGTGCGAGTGATAGAACAAATCGGCCGAACGTACCGGCAGCGGTTTGCCCAACAGAATGTCGGCCTCGGCAAACTGCACCGCGTCATGATTGAGAAAGGGTTGATGAAACGACATCAGGCGTTGGGTGCCGGCGCGCCGGGCGATGTAGGCCAGCAGTCCCGGCGCCGGCAGTGATTTTTCCACCAGGCGCAGGTGCTTGCCGGCGCGCTTGACCGATTGCATCACCACATCGATGTTGTGATCCAGCCGATCAAGATCGATCAGCATCACCGGTCGCATCGGGCCGTGGTCCTTGAGTTCACGGTTCAGCGTACGGAAGTAATCGCTGTACGGCGCGCCTCGGTCACCCGGCCGCAGCCACGCCCCGACACCCACCAGCAAGGCGCCGACACCCGCGCTGCCGAGCAAGAAATTGCGGCGATTGACGGCCATCAGATCACCCCCAGAATGGAAGACAGGTGTGCATTGAGAAATTTGCCGCTGGGGTCGAGTGCCTGCCGCACCTGGATGAATTCCTGCCAGCGCGGGTACAACGGCTGCAGGTTTTTCGCGTTCAGCGTGTGCAACTTGCCCCAGTGCGGCCGGCCGTTGTACTTCCAGAAAATCGGCTCGATGGCGGCGAAGAAGTTGTGATGATCCATCTGGTAATGCTGGTGGACCGAGATCGAACAGCTGTCGCGGCCTTCGAACATGCTCAGGGGAATGTCGTCGGCCTTGACGTAACGGTACTCGATCGGAAACCAGGTGCGCAGGTCCTTGTCCTGGATCAGTTTGAGAATCTCGCGCAAACAGGCCGGGCCGTATTCGGCCGGCAAGGAGTATTCCATTTCGTTGAAACGCACCGTGCGCACGTTGGCGTAGATGTCGAACGAGTCGCCCACCCGGTCATCGAAACTGGCCAGGTGGCGCAGGCTGTTGAGCATGGTGCGGCGCAGGTCCGGGAAGTCGCTGGCGTATTTGTCGATCTTTTCGATCAGCGTGACAAACTCGTTTCCGCCCTCCTCATCCGCCGGCACCGGCGGTGTGGCCGGGTCGGTGGTTTCGTTCAGGGCGATCGACAAGGCGTAGTCGGAATGGGTCACCACGAGCATTTCCCAGTGCTGGTTTTCCCGGGTGTTCTTGTCCAGGTCTTCCAGCAACTCTTCGGTCTTGGCGATCCACTGCCGCTCCCTCAAGCGGTACGCCGGGCGGTTTTGCAGGCGCACCCTGGTGGCCACGCCCAACGCCCCCAGGGACACCCGGGCTGCGCTGAACACTTCAGGATGGCGGCTGGCGTCGCAGTCCAGCACCTCGCCGCTGGCGGTCACCACCTGCAAACCACAAACATGCGCCGAATACGATTGAAAGTTCTTGCCGGTACCGTGGGTCGAGGTCGAGATCGCGCCGGCCAGGGTCTGGTAATCGATGTCAGCCATGTTCTGCAGGGCCTGGCCGATGTCCTTGAGCGGCGTGCCCATGCGTGACATCGGCGTACCGGCGGCGAACTCGGCCTGCAGCGTTTTCCCATCGTGATCGAGCAAACCCGTGAAATAGCTCAGCGACAGCAAGGTGCCGTCGGTGGGCACCAGCGCGCTGAAGGAATGCGCCGAGCCTACCGGGCGAATCCTGCCGGGGGCCTGGCGCACCACGTGCGTCAACTCATCCAGGTTCTTGGGCGCCAGCCGCGCCGCCGGCAGGCAACTCTGGCCGCCCGACCAGTTGCGCCAGGGAATCAGGCGTGGCGCACGCAGCAGTTCGGCCAGTGCCGGCGTCGAGCCGAACGCGGTAAAGGCGCCAATGACGCTCGCCCGTTGCAACAACTGACGCCGTGTCAGGTCCATCGTCATGAATCGCACCCTGCCGTTCTTGTTATTGGATTTGCTGGCCGGACATAAAGGCAATCAGCGCCAGGAACTGTTCTTGCGAACACTGCATGCACATGCCCATCGGCGGCATGCCGTTGTAACCGTTGATCGCGTGGTCGAGCAGCGTGTCGGCGCCCTGCAATACCCGTGGTTGCCAGGCCTTGATGTCGCCGGTCAGCGGCGCCCCGGCCGCCGGGTTGGCGTGGCACAGCTTGCAGCTGTTGTCGTAGACCTGCGCCAGCTCGGCGTCGGCAGGCCTCGCGGCGCCTGCTTCGCTGCGGGTCGGCGGGTTGTTCGACTCTTCGCCACACCCCGTAAGCAACGCCGCAAAGACACACCCCGCCAAGGCCAAACAAAGGCTAGGCTTTTCAGTTAATCGGCTTGCCCGCATGACTGTCCTCTCATTGGCTGCCCGGCCAGCCGGGTGCAGCTTTTTTTTGTTGTGATCAAGGAGAGTCAACATTAAGGCACCCCGCGTGGGCGGGTTGAGGGCATTGGGGGCCAACAAGGGGCGCTTCTGAGGCCATGACGCAAGGCCCGATAAGTCCCCGGACATCACGCCGTGCGGCAAAACGCTGAGATGAGTCATGACAAGCGTTGCTGAGGTCTGCTAAAACGATTCATCAGTGCATCAGCCAATCCAGAGGGGTAGCGACATGACCACAGCCAATATTCTCCAGAACCTGTTCCCAAGCCCCGCCGACATCCCGGAAAAGTACCGCCTTGACGGCCAGACCGAGCAGCGCGAGTACCTGGTCGATGGCCAACTCAGAACCTGGGACGGGCCGCTGGCCCAGGTCCGCAGCCCGGTGTACCTGGCAGGCCCGAATGGCGACGAACAGGTGATCCTCGGCAGCACGCCGCTGCTGGATGCCGACACCGCGTTGACCGCCCTCGACGCCGCGGTCCGTGCCTACGACCGCGGCCAGGGCCTGTGGCCGACCATGCGCGTGGCCGAACGCATCCAGCACGTCGAAACCTTCCTCGGGCGCATGCGCGAGCAGCGCGACGCCGTGGTCAAGTTGCTGATGTGGGAAATCGGCAAGAACCTCAAGGACTCGGAAAAGGAGTTCGACCGCACCTGCGACTACATCGTCGACACCATCAACGCGCTGAAAGAACTCGACCGCCGCTCCAGCCGTTTCGAACTGGAACAGGACACCCTCGGCCAGATCCGTCGCGTGCCGATGGGCGTGGCCCTGTGCATGGGGCCTTACAACTATCCGTTGAACGAAACCTTCACCACGCTGATCCCGGCACTGATCATGGGCAACACCGTGGTGTTCAAGCCGGCCAAGCTCGGCGTGCTGCTGATTCGCCCGCTGCTGGAAGCCTTCCGCGACAGCTTCCCGACCGGGGTGATCAACGTCATCTACGGCAGCGGCCGAGAAACGGTCAGTGCGCTGATGGCCAGCGGCAAGATCGACATCTTTGCCTTCATCGGCACCAACAAGGCCGCCAGTGACCTGAAAAAACTCCATCCGAGACCCCACCGCTTGCGCGCGGCGCTGGGCCTGGATGCGAAAAACCCGGGCATCGTCCTGCCGGAAGTGGATCTGGACAATGCGGTCAGTGAAGCGGTGACCGGTTCGCTGTCGTTCAATGGCCAGCGCTGCACCGCGCTGAAGATCCTGTTTGTCCACGAAGACGTGGTCGAGTCCTTCATCGACAAATTCAATGCCAGGCTCGCCAACCTCAAGCCTGGCATGCCCTGGGAAAGTGGCGTAGCCCTGACACCGCTGCCGGAATCGGGCAAGGTCGACTATCTGCATGCGCTGGTGGCGGACGCCGAGAGCAAAGGCGCCAAGGTGGTCAACCCCAACGGTGGCGAGGCTCGTGCGTCGTTCTTCTACCCAGCGGTGCTGTACCCGGTCACGCCGCAGATGCGGGTTTATCAGGAAGAACAGTTCGGCCCCGTCATCCCCATCGTGCCGTACCGTTATCTGGATACCGTGATCGACTACGTGCTGGAGTCGGACTTCGGTCAACAATTGAGCATCTTCGGCACCAACCCGGTGGCGGTCGGCCGGCTGGTGGACACCTTCGCCAATCAGGTCGGGCGCATCAACCTCAATGCCCAGTGCCAGCGCGGCCCGGACACCTATCCCTTCAATGGTCGCAAGAACTCGGCCGAAGGCACCTTGTCGGTACATGATGCTCTGCGGGTGTTTTCGATCCGCACCCTGGTGGCCACCAAGTTCCAGGAGACCAACAAGGACCTGATCAGCGAGATCATCAGCGGCCGCAGTTCGAGCTTTCTGACCACCGACTACATCTTCTGAGGAGAGTCAGCCTGAGTACATCCAGAGCCCATCGACTGCCACCCTTGCTGCGCCGAGTGCTGCGTCCGCTGCTGGACCCGTACCGGCGCTACCGCCATGCCCGGGTGATCCACGCGGTGCGGGTGTCGCTCGGGTTGCTGGCAACGATCCTGCTGACCACCGGGATAAACCTGCCCCACGGTGAGTGGGCGTCGGTGACGATGCTGGTGGTGATCGGCGGCCTGCAACACCACGGCAACATCGGCAAGAAAGCCGCCGAGCGCGCCATCGGCACCTTGATCGGCGCCGGTGTCGGCCTGGTGCTGGTGGCACAACAGGCCTGGCTGGGGATGCCCTGGCTGACCTATTTCGCGATGTCGGTGGCCTGCGGGTTTTTCTCGTATCACGCCATCGGCAAGGGGGGTTACACGGCGCTGCTGTCGGCGATTACCGTGTTCATCGTCGCCGGGCACGGCGACAACCCGGTCACCGATGGCTTGTGGCGCGGGGTGGATATCCTGATCGGCATTGCCCTGGCCCTGGCGTTTTCCTTTGCCCTGCCGCTGTACGCGGTTTATTCCTGGCGCTACAACCTGGCCGATGCGTTGCGTGATTGCGCGAAAATCTACGGGCGCATCATTGACGGCCAGGCCATCACCGCCGACGAACACCTCAAACTCATGACTCGCCTGAACGCGGTGATGGTGCAACTTCGCTCACTGATGCCCTCGGTATCCAAGGAAGTGAAGATTTCCATGACCGAACTCGATGCCCTCCAGCGCAACCTGCGCATGTGCGTCAGCACCCTGGAAATCCTCGGCAATACCCGACCGGATGCCAATGACCCCGAGGCGATGTCGCTGATGCGAACGGCATTGAAAGCCGAGCATAGGCAGATTCGCGTGCAATTGATCGGCATGGCCCGGGCGTTGAAATCAGGCGCCGCCCAGCGGCTCAATCGGCCCATGGATGTGCCGCTTGTCAGCCTTGATGCGCCGGTCTACAACACGCTGGACGGCTATCGCTTGCTGACTCAACAACTGGCCGCCAACGTCAGTGAGATGCGCCAGCGACTGGCCAGCAACGCGTCGCGCTGGAACATCTGACGCCTGGGTCGCGGGTTACGGCGTCACCGTGCGTCGAAACCTCAGCGACCAGCCTTGTTGCATGCCGGCAGCGGCCAGCAGAATCGCCGCGACTCCGATCCATTGCAGTGGCTCCAGGCGATGGCCGAAGGCAAACCAGTCGACGAAAATCGCCGCGATCGGGTAGATGAAGGACAGCGCGCCCGTCAGCGCAGTCGGCAGTTTTTGAATCGCACCGTACAGCAACACGTACATCACGCCGGTGTGCACCATGCCCAGCGTCACCAGGCTGGCCCACGCGCTCGGTGCCTGCGGCAATACGGAAAGATTCGCGAATGGCGCGAGCAACAACACGCCCGTGCTGACCTGAATCAGCGCGATCAAATGCGGCGGGGTTCCAGTCAGGCGCTTGATGATCAGCGCGGCAATCGCATAGAGAAACGCCGCGCCCAAGGCCAAGGCAATGCCTATCAGGTAATCACCGCCGCTCTCGCCCTGGCTGCCATGGGCGCTGACAATCGCCAGCATCCCGAGAAACGAAACGCCCAGCCAGGTCAGTTTCTGCGCGGTGATCTTTTCGTTGAGGAACAACGCCGCCAGCCCGACCAGCATGAACGGCTGGACGTTATAGACGGCGGTGCCGATGGCAATTGACGCCCGGGAATAGGACGCGAACAACAGCACCCAGTTGCCGACAATCGCCACACCGCTGAGCACGGCGAGCAGGAACGTGGTGCGGGTCAGAATGCCGGGGCGCAGAAAGCCGAAGGCCGCGCAAATCAGCAGTAAGGTGCCGGCACCGAACAGGCAGCGCCAGAACACCACGTCCAGCACCGGTTGCCCGGACACCAGCACGAACCAGCCGATGGTGCCGGAGATCAGCATGGCGGCCGTCATTTCGAACGAACCGCGGCGTAGGGTTTTGTCCATCATCAGACTCCTGTGTTTGTGGCCAAAGTATGCCAATGCACCCAGGGGCTACTCCAGAGCAAAAAGCAGGCTAAACTCTGGATCTGCCTTTTTTATAAAGGCCATTTTGAAAAAAAGCCTAACAGGGGTTTTTGCCATGACCGATGACATCGACCAGCTGCTGATCACGGCGCTGATGGAAGACTCGCGACGCTCGCTCAAGGCCCTGGCGCAAATCAGTGGCCTGTCCTCCCCCAGCGTCGCCGAGCGTCTGCGTCGCCTGGAAGAGCGTGGCGTGCTCAAGGGCTACACCGTTGAAATCGACCCGAAATGCTTTGGCTATCAACTCCAGGCCATCGTGCGTATTCGCCCGCTGCCGGGGCAATTGCAGGAAGTGGAACGGCAAATCATGGCCATTCCCGAATTCACCGAGTGCGACAAGGTGACCGGCGACGACTGTTTCATTGCGCGCCTGCATGTGCGTTCGATGGAACAACTGGACACCCTGCTCGACCGCCTCAACACCCACGCTGAAACCAATACGGCGATCGTCAAGAAAACCCCGGTCAAGCGCCGGTTGCCGCCCATGGCGTGAGTGATATTTGTTTCAGCCTGAAGTAGATTGACGGTTTCCGGCGAAGGATTGACGGCATGAAAACTCATGCAATGCTACTCGTGGCAATGATGCTGGCGGGTTGCGGCACGATTCAGACGGTTGTGCGCAGTGACGAAGCGGCCGCAAAAAGCCTCAAGGACCACAAGAGTTATTGCGGCGCGGTGCCACGAATCTACAGCGGCGTGACCTACGACTTCTGCTACCTGAACGCGGCCCTCGAAGACGGTCGGGATGCTCAGGTACATGGCCCCGCCCCCGCTATCGTGCTGCTCGACGTGGTCGTGTCCGGGGCGATGGACACACTGCTGCTGCCCTACACCATCTACCGCCAGCAAGCCGATGGCAGCATCGTCATTGCAGAGTAATCCTGGATTTGTGGTAATAAAAAACCCGCCTGAGCGGGTTTTTCAGTTCAAGGCCGAGGATCAGTCATCGCGGCTCATGATGCCGAACAGCTGCAACAGGCTGACGAACAGGTTGTAGATCGATACATACAGGCTGATGGTGGCCATGATGTAGTTACGCTCGCCGCCATGAATGATGGCGCTGGTCTGGAACAGGATGCAGACCGAGGAGAACAGCACGAAACCTGCGCTGATCGCCAGTTGCAGGCCGCTGATCTGGAAGAACAGGCTCGCCAGCGTTGCACCCAGCAGCACGAAGAAACCTGCCGTGATGAAACCGCCGAGGAAGCTCATGTCCTTGCGGGTAATCAGCACATACGCCGACAGACCGCCGAACACCAGCGCCGTCATCGCGAAAGCCGAGCTGACCACTTCAGCGCCGCCCTGCATACCCAGGTAACGGTTGAGGATCGGGCCCAGCAGGAAACCCATGAAACCGGTCAGGGCAAATGCCGACACCAGGCCCCAGGCCGAATCACGGAGTTTGTTGGTGAGGAAGAAAAGACCGTAGAAGCCGATCAGCACCACGAAAATGTTCGGGTAGCCAACATGCATCTGCTGGGCAACGTAGGCTGTCACACCGCTGAAAGCCAGGGTCAGGGCGAGCAAGCCGTATGTGTTGCGCAGGACGCGGCTAACCTCTAGCTGCTCAGCCTGCACGCTGTTATTAACTGCGTAATCCTGTTCGCGCATGGCGACACTCCTGTTGGTTTGAAACGTTCAGTCGCAAAGATCATAACAGACGCTCTGTAACAAGCTATGCAGAGAGTTTGACAGTGTGTTTCATTCAGGTATTATGGCGCCCGCAACGCAAACGGAGGTGTGGCCGAGTGGTTTAAGGCAACGGTCTTGAAAACCGTCGACTGTAACAGGTCCATGAGTTCGAATCCCATCGCCTCCGCCATCTTTATACGACAAAGCCCTGATTATTCAGGGCTTTGTCGTTTCTGGGGTTTGGTAAAAAGCCCCAGCCCACACTTCAGCCTACACCCTGGATGGAGTCCTGCTTTTCGAGCAGCGGCCAGTTTTTCGAATGGTCTCTTTGTCCCTACCAAAAACGGTCGGTGAAACAGTCGCGACTCTCTCCATAAATGGGGCACTACACCCACTCAACCGGGCATTTACCACCTAAGTTGAGGAATATTCCCCACTCCCCCCCCACTCCACCCTGTAATATTTAGAAACAAATTGCTAATTAATTTGAACTTTTTCTGCCCGCCATGGTAGTGGCCCATTAGTTGCACCACCCCCTGATACCCGCAACAGCTGTCGTCCCGGACATCATGGAGACGGCGGGGCTTGCCAGCTTCGGCATGACGCAAGGGGTGGAAAATGAAACGCGCGACGCTACCATGCAGCTCCATCGCCTTTCTGCGCAGGTCAAGCCTGCCTTGGGCGATGCTCCTTACCCTGACCACCGTCAACGCCGTACCGCTGGATGATTTCGGTCCGCCACCACCGACGGACCCCTCGGCGTTTAGCAACCCGCCGGCCGATCTCGATGCCGCGGCGGATGCCTTACGGGCCATGCCACCCGTCAACCAGGGCGCCATCGCCCTGCCCAATGGCGTGTTTGGCACCCGCACCACGCCAACGGCTGACAACGTGCTGCCGCCAGCCCTGCAGACATCCTTCAAAATCCCCACCAACGGCAAGCCCAGCCCGTTGTTCGGGGCCCAGCCGTACACTCAGCAACTGCTGCTGCTCGAAGAATTCGGCACGGAAAAACTCGACCCGACACTGCCGGCACCGCCCCTGACCTTCCCGGTTCCGCTCGTCGGCCCGGCGCCCACGCAGGACCCGAACAACATCGCCCGCAGCGGCCCTTCGCCCACGGCGCTGGTAGCCTTCATGCGCCAGCCGGGGCTGTTCCCGTTTCCGTCGCAGTTTTCCAACGTGCTGGACCGCAACCCGTGGAAAGCGCAGATCGAAGCCTTCCTCAACCGCCATCCGGTCGGCTCGCCGGCCGAAGGTCGTCCACCAGGAAAAGGCTGGTCGCATCAGCGCTGGAACGAGTTTTACCCGCAGGTCGGGTTCAAGACCGCTCAAGCGGGCGCCCAGCTCAACAGCGGCATGCGCGACCGCCGACAGTTGCACAACTACGCCGTCGGTGAGTTCGGGCCTGGCGGGCTCTACAACCAGACCTCGAACACCCCGGTCATTGCGGGCACCACCAAAGGCATAAATGTTCGTTTTCACCCCAACATGCCGATTCAGAACCACAAGGCGCTCTGGACCTTCGACGGCACCTTTCCGCCAAAACTGTTGATGGTGCGGTACGGTCAAGCCGCGCTGATGCGTCACTACAACGCCCTGCCGATCGATCCGTCGGCCAACATGGGGTTTGGCCTGCACACCCTCACCACCCACGAACACAACGGCCACTCCCCGGCCGAAAGCGATGGCTTTTCCGGTGCGTTTTTCTTTCCGGGGCAGTACTACGACTATCGCTGGCCGATACAACTGGCCGGTTACGACACCATCAACACCAGCGCTCAGGATCCGCGTGCAGCGTTCCCCTGCGCCCCGGGCGAAACCCTGTTCGTCAACGATGCCACTCCAGGCCTGAAGACGTGCAACAACGGCAGCATCAAGATCCGTGGCGACTGGCGCGAAACCATGAGCACCCACTGGTTCCACGACCACATGGTCGATTTCACCGCGCAGAACGTCTACAAGGGCAACGCGGTGATGATGAATTACTACAGCGCCCTGGATCGCGGTAACGAAGCCTTCGAAGACGGCGTCAACCTGCGCCTGCCCAGCGGTTCGGCATTGCCCTGGGGCAACCGCGACTACGATGTGAACCTGATGATTGCCGACAAGGCCTGGGATCAGAACGGCCAGCTGTGGTTCAACCCGTTCAACACCGATGGCTTTCTCGGCGACCAGATCCTGGTCAACTGGCAGTACCAGCCGCGCCTGAATGTGCGGGCGCGCAGCTATCGCTTCCGCATCCTCAATGGCTCGGTATCGCGCTACTTCAGGATCGCGCTGGTGCGTGAAGTCGCCGGCACCGGCGGCGAATTCCCCGGCCCGGCCGGTTCCGGCCTGTCCTATAGCCGCGTGCCGTTCCACTTGATTGCCAACGACGGCAACCTTATGGAATATGCCGTGCCGTTCGACGGCAGCCTGGACCTGGAAAGTAACGGCGACATGCAGAACCACAACGCCATCCTGCCGACCATGGGCATCGCCGAGCGTTACGACATCATCGTCAACTTCGCGAAAAACGGGATCAACACCGGCGACAAGCTGTACTTCGTCAACCTGATGGAGCACCACGACGGCAAGGGGCCGGAGGCTACAGTGCTGAGCCTGGCCGATGTCCTGTCCGGGACGTACAAGGCGGTGCTCAAGCTGGGCAGCAAAGGGCTGGAATGGGACGGCGGCGACCCGGCGGTGGGCAAGTTCCTGCAGCTGGTGGTCCAGCCTTATTCTGGCCAGGACGTGAGCATGAACCCCGCCGACTACGAACCCGCCAAACCGGGCAAACCGGCCGGCAAGACCATGATCCCGTTGACCCTCAACCGCGACGATCCGGTGGTGCAGGCCAAGCTCAAGGTGGCGCGGCATCGCGAGTTCATCTTCGGCCGCTCCGACGGCACCGACGAAGCACCCTGGACGATCAAGACCGACGGTGGTCAATTCGGCTTCCCCATGGACCCTCGAATCATCAGCGCCGCCCCGCAACTGGCCAACGGCCCGACCCCTGCCGGGTTCTCCGGCGACGGCACCCTTGAGGTGTGGAAAATCAAGAGCGGCGGCAATGGCTGGAACCACCCGGTGCACGTGCACTTCGAAGAGGGGATCGTCCTCCACCGCGATGGCAACCCGCCGCCGGAATGGGAGAAATGGGCGCGCAAGGACGTCTATCGCATCGGCGATGGCATCGACAGCTCGGTGGATGTGGAAATGGCGATCCGCTTCCGGGAATTCGCCGGGACTTACATGGAGCACTGCCACAACACCCAGCACGAGGACACGTCCATGTTGCTGCGCTGGGATATCGAGCACCCCGGCCAGTTCCAGTTGATGCCAGCTCCCCTGCCCGGCTGGGACGGCGTCACCTACGTCAATTCCTCCGCGTTGCCGACCTTCCGCACTGGCGATACCCGTACCAATAACGAAGGCGATAACCAAAAACCGATCGCCAACCCCGACAGCGCCGTCAGCAACAACGGCCAACCGGTGATCATCAACGTGCTGGCCAACGACACCGACCCTGACGGTAACGTGCCACTTAAAGTGGTGGGCTTGGAGCAACCGGACTCCGGCAAGGGCGTGGTCAGCACCGACGGTCTGCGCGTGACCTACACACCACCGGCCACGGTCCCCGCGCCGTTCACCGCAACCTTTTCCTATAGCGCCAGCGATGCCAAGGACGCGGAGTCGGCACCGGCGACGGTGTCCGTAGCGGTCTCGGCAGCGGTCAACGAGAGCCTGATCGTCACCAGCGCCACCGTCACCGCCCGCAGCAACAGCCGCTGGTATTGGGTCCTGTCCGGCACCACCTCGCGTGGCACGGGCAATACCATCACGGCGACGGCCACGACCACAACCGGTACGGTGAACCTTGGCGCCGCCGTCCTGACGACTACGGCTACAGGCGCGCGCTGGAATATAGCAGTGACGACCGCCGGCAGTGGCCCGTCGCCGAGCCCGACGGCGACCATCAAATCGGCCTTCGGCAAAACCGTGACAGTACCGATAAAGGCGAACTGAGTTAAAACCTGGCTTTAGCAATGAGGGCTTCATTGAGCCCTCTTGCTACAAGCCCCCCCACTTCAGCCCAGACCCTGGATAAACCCCGTGCAACGGGAAACCATCGGCCAGAAGCAGTAGTGACAACGAACCCGTCCATTACGCAACGGTCATAACAGCTGAAGGCAGCGCAAATTCACGAGCGATGCCTGCAATTCACACATTTCAGGGTGCGCCGGATAACCTCAGTGGGTTCGGTTCCTGCGTGACACAGGCACTTGCCGCTGCTCTCATCCCCCTGCTCCCTCGACGGAGTACGCAAATGACTCAATCAATGCGCTTCTTCCTCTCGTTCTTCCTCGCGATTGCAACACTGGCATCGGCCGGTTTACTGAACAATGCCGCAGCGGCCACTGCCGAGGATCTGAATGCCGACGCTCGACAAGCGTTGCAGACGCTCTACAAGACCAATCCATTCTCCGAAACCATCTCGCACCAAGCCAAGGCTGTGCTGGTCTTCCCGAACATCATCAAGGCGGGACTTGTGTTCGGCGGCAGCTATGGCGAAGGCGTTTTAATGAAGGGCACGAAAGTCGAGAACTACTACAACTCCGTCAGCGGCTCATGGGGGCTGCAGGCCGGCGCCCAGTCGTACGGCTATGTGGTTTTCCTGATGACCGATAAAGCCGTGGACTATGTAGCCAAAACCAAGGGCTGGGAAATCGGTGTAGGGCCAACAGTCGTGTTTGTGGATGAAGGGGTTGCGAAGAACCTGTCCAGCTCGACGCTGAAAGACGACGCCTACGCATTCATCTTCGACCAGCAAGGATTAATGGCGGGGGTCAGTATCGAGGGAACGAAGATTTCTCTGATCAAGCGCTGAAGTCACAGTCTGACTGGCCATCGGGAGCGTGATGGCAGCCTGTGCCAACCCGGATGGGTTTTCCCGTTTAGGCTAGGCTGTCCTCACTCCTGGCGCACAGACGCACCTGATGATTGGGAAGCCATCTGGATGAGCAAGGCTGTTTCGACCGTTCATTGATTCAGGTCTAAACATTGAATGAGCGAATCCTGATAATGATTTTCCAGTTTTTAGGTAGGCCTTAAATGACTTCACAGCTCTTCCAGGTTCACGGCCTCGTGAGTTTTACCCTCGCCATCCTCCTGCTTTTCCTCGGCAAGACCCTCGTCCAGCACAACACCTTTCTGCGTCAATACTGTATCCCCGAATCGGTGGTCGGCGGTTTCGTCTGTGCGGCGGTGACGTCCTTGCTGTACTTCGGCCTGAATATCCAGATCGAATTCGATCTGCAAGTTCGCGACACCCTGCTGCTCTATTTCTTTGCCGGCATTGGCTTGAAATCGGACATGCGCCAACTGCTCAAGGGTGGGCGCCCGCTGCTGATCCTGCTGTTGCTCGCCGCCGTGTTCATTCTGTTGCAGAACTCGCTGGGCATGGGTGTGGCCGAGGTTTTTGGACTTGATCCCAAGGCGGGCTTGATGGTGGGCTCCATTTCCCTCACGGGTGGAGTGGGCACCACCCTGGCCTGGGCACCGCTCTTCGTCGAAAAACTGGGTATCAGCAACGCCCACGAACTGGGCATCGCCAGCAACACCGTCGGCCTGATTGCCGCTTGCGTCATCGGCGGCCCTATCGCCAACCAGCTGATACGCCGTTATCAACTGACGCCGTCCAGGGATGCAGAACTGGAAGTCGGCATTCTCGAGCAACAACCGGGCAAGGCGCTGGACTACTACGACGTGCTCTGGGCCTGGATGTGGCTCAACCTGACCCTGATGCTCGGCTATGGACTCAACCTGCTGTTGGTCGATGCCGGCATCACCCTGCCCAAGTTTGTCAGCTGCCTGTTCGCGGGCATCGTCATTCACCACCTCGTTCTGGCCTTTGTGGGTGATCAACGACTGAAAACCTGGAGCGGTGCCAGCCTGGGCCTGTCGCTGATCTCCGATATCTGTCTTGGCATGTTCTTGACCATGGCCCTGATGGGGCTTCAGCTATGGCAGCTCAACGGCGCGTTGATGTTCATTCTGTGCGCATTGACCCTGCAAATCCTGCTGACGGTCGCCTATACGTATTTTGTGGTCTTCCGCTTCATGGGGCGCAATTACGAAGCCAGCGTGATCGCTTCCGGATTCGGCGGGATTGCCCTCGGCTCCACGGCGACGGCCATCGTCAACATGTCGACCGTGACGCAAAAATACGGCGCAGCGCACCAGGCCTTCCTGATCGTGCCGCTGGTGTGCGGCTTTTTCATTGACCTGGTCAATGCCGTGATCATCAGCATGTTCAGTGGTCTGTAGCGACCTCAGCCCGACTCTCGGACGGCCAGACACACCGAACTCAGGAAAGCGGACGAAAGGAGCAGCAGGATCGATGCCGCAAGGATAGGCTCAAAGAAAGAGTGTGCCCCAAGCCCTGATCCGGCCAGGTACGATCTCAAATGCGCCTCTTGCTACAGGGGAACCGGGATGACGGGACACACTGCACGCCAATGCTCGTCATGGATCCTGCTATCTCTGCTCGCCGTCAATCTGGCGCTGATAGCCGGCTGTTCAGGCAAAGCCACCACGGCTCACTATTCAGCCCCAAGCACGGGTTCAACCTGCTACGCAAAAGCCCTCCCCACTGTCGGCGAAGGTGGCCTCGCCTGGGCCGACACATTGGACATGGCTCGCCAGAAATCCCTGGATAATTGCATCCGTTATGCGGGCCGATCCGGCGGCACGCCGAACACCTGCAAAGTGGTGATGGCGGAATGTAAGCATTGATAGAGCGGTTTTTCATTTCTGCGTCGCTTTTGCCTTTCTGTGCGACAGATCCCACTTCAGGGGCTCCCGTTTCACACGCTCGTGGTGTTAGCTTTGAAAAGTTTCTGATCAAGCGATCAGATATTTCTTACAAACCGCCTGCAAAGGAATGCCCCCAGCAATGGATTTTTCCCTCAAGCACCTGGCCGCGACCACCCTGATGCTCGCCAGCCTTTCGTCGTTCACCACCGCTGCCCACGCCAACATCACCCAGCAACAGAGCGCGATCATCCTCAAGACCTTCAGCGATGCATCGGTCAAGGATTTCAGGCAGTTCCTGGGAAGCCTGGCCAAGAGCGATATCGCCAAGACCGACGACCTCGGCCCGGCCATCCGTGCCTTCCTCGACAACAAGACGCTTAGCGCTGAACAGCAAAACGAAATCCATCGTTTGCTTGGCCTCTATGCCCGGGTGAAATACGGCAGCGCGGCCACCGAAACCTTGAAGGAGCTAGTGGCCATTCCTACCGTGAACGTGGACGGCGTGGCCCAGCACGACAACCCCGAATTCCTCAAGATTGCCGAGAAGATCAAGGGCCTGGCCCAGGCGTTCAACCTGAATTTTCGCAACATCGACAACCGCGTCTACGAGATCTCCCTCGAAGGCTCCGGCGATGAAGTCGTGGGCATCCACGCCCATGCCGATGTGGTGCCGGTGACGCCGGAAAACTGGGTGTTGCAGGATGGCACCCGCCTCGACCCGTTCAAGGTCACCCTGATCGGCGATCGCATGTATGGCCGCGGCACCGAGGATGACAAGAACGGCATCGTGGTGGCGCTCTACGCCATGAAGATCATCAAGGAAGAGCAGCTGCCGCTGGCCCGCAACTTCAAACTGCTGGTCGACACCACCGAAGAGACCAGCGGCGATGCCATCCCCTACTACTTCGAACGCAACCCCACGCCCAACTACAACCTGGCGCTGGATGGCGGCTACCCGGTGGTGATCGCCGAGAAAGGCTACGGCACGGTCATGGCCAGCTTCGCCAAGCGCGCCGCGCATGGCAAGGGCGCAGAAATCACCTCGATGACCGGCGGCCTGGCCACCAACCAGATTCCGTCGACATCGGTCGCGACCCTGGTCACCGACAAGCCCGCCGAACTGGCCGCCAGCCTGCAAAAGGCCGGCAGCGAGTATGCCAAGCGCAACGGCGGCAACTTCGAGGTCGCCGCCAAGGTCGACGGCAAGGACGTCAAACTGACGGTCACCGGTGTGTCCGCCCACTCCTCCGAGCCCGAGTCCGGCGTCAACCCGGTGGCCAGGATGCTCGACTTCATCAATGGCCTCGACGGCAAGGTCGCGCTCAAGCACAACCAGATCACGGACGCCGCCCGCTACGCCGCCGAGAACTGGGGGCTGGACTACCTGGGTGGCAAGTTGGGGATCGGTTTTGCCGATGCGTTCATGGGCCCGCTGACCACTTCCCTGACCTATGTCGGGATGGATGACAAAGCCTTCAAACTCGCGGTCAACCTGCGCGTACCGAAGGGCAAGACGCCGCAAGTGCTCCAGTCCGAAATCGCCGCAAAGCTGGACGCCTGGAGCAAGAAGACCAGCATCACACCAACCTTCGACCTGTCGATTGCCGAACCGATGTACCGCAACCCCGAGGGTGAATGGGTCAAGGCCCTGCTCGCGGTGGCCAGCGAAAACCTCGGCATGGAACACAAGTTCGGCACCTCCGCCGGCGCCACCTCCGTGCATGAACTGCCCAACGGCGTGCAATTCGGCCTGGCCATGCCGGACGTCAAATACACCGGTCACAACGACAACGAGTTCAAGACCACCGAGCAGTTCCTGCTGGACTTGCAGATCGTGACCGAGATGATGGGCCGCATCGGGCAATTGCCGAAACTTTGATCCCCCCTTCGGACCCGCCGCCCTGGCGGGTCCATTGCTTTCACTTCCTCTGTGGGAGCGAGCCTGCTCGCGAAAAACCCAAGGGCGCCACGGTGCGTCTGGTTTCCCGCTTCATCGTTGGCCTCCATCGCGAGCAAGCTCGCTCCTACACAGATTGATGAACAAACCTCATGAACCCTTGCCGATTTACCCGTCTAGTGCTCATCCGTTAGCTCGCTTACTGTTTCCCCAGCGGTCCTGCACCCAGCCGATGTCACTGACGTGCAGCCTGACCATCAAAAGCGGGAATTTGGGGTGAAACCACGCCTCCCGTTGTGCGCTCGTTCCTGACGGCCCACGACCTCAGCGGGAAAACCATCATCCCCTTCAACACCCACGGCGGCTGCCTCGCAGTTGGCTGACCCGCCTTTAGGAGCAACATTGATGAATCCCTTGATCGCCCCATTGGTGGCCTTATCCCTCATGGCTGGAGAAACCAGCGCCCAGGCCTCCAACGAGATCCGCATCACCCACGTCGGCGCTCAGCCCTCCGTCAAGGGCGCTGCGGAAAACTTCACCGGCACGGTTCGGGTTGATGGCCTGTTCAAGGGTGATTCCCCTGCCCGCATCGGCGGTGGCACGGTGACCTTCGAACCCGCCGCCCGCACGGCCTGGCATACCCATCCGTTGGGGCAAACGCTGATCGTCACCGCCGGGGTCGGCTACGTGCAGCAAGAGGGCGGCCCACGTCAGGAAATCCGTCCGGGTGACATTGTCTGGATCCCGCCGCACACACGTCACTGGCATGGCGCGACGGCCACCAACGGAATGACTCATATCGCAATCGCCGAAGCCGAGGACGGCAAGGCTGTCACCTGGGCGGAAAAAGTTCCGGATGCGCAGTACGAAGGTCAATCGCCCGCGCAGGGCATGTAGCTGTTTGTTGTAGATCAACCTCACTCGAGTACCGCCTGCCAAGGCAGTGATGAGCAATGGATGGAGCCTTTCACGATGACCACTGACACACCGATCGCACGTCGCAAGACCGGCCCCTTCCCCGCGCGGATAGCCCTGTGTCTGGGCCTTGGGTTGGTGTCGGGTGTTGCCACTCAGAAAGCCGAGGCATCGCAACCCATGACCAGTACACAACCTGCGGCCCAAACGCTGTCGACCAGGCAACAGACCATTTCGCTGATCGCAGCATTCATGGCGACCAGCGACATGCCCCAGCTCAACGCTGCGTTGAACCAAGGCCTGGACGCCGGCCTGACGGTCAGCGAGACCAGGGAAATCCTGGTGCAGCTCTACGCCTATGTCGGCTTCCCCCGCAGCCTCAATGCATTGAATGAACTGATGACGGTGGTGCAAGCACGCAAACAGCGCGGCATCCAGGATGCGCCTGGAATCGAACCTGGCCATGCCATCCCAACCGGTGAAGCTTTGCTCGCGGCAGGAACGGCCAATCAAACCCGTATCTCGGGTGGGCCGGTCAAGGGGCCGGTGTTCGATTTCGCCCCGGTCATCAATCAGTTCCTGCAAACCCACCTGTTCGGCGACATCTTCGAGCGCGACAACCTCGACTGGCAAAGCAGGGAGCTGGCGACCGTCGGGGCGCTGGCCGCAACGCCGGGCGTGGAGTCGCAGTTGCGCTCGCACATGCGTGCAAGCATGCGGGTTGGGTTGAGCGTGGAGCAATTGCGCCAGGTCATCGAGGTACTGGCCAAGCACGGCGATGAACAAGCCGCCAAACGTGCAGGCACAGCCCTGACACAGGCACTTGCTGCCTCGGGAGGTTGAACATGAAGACTGGAAAAAACCTGCTGAGCGTTGCCCTGCTGAGCGTGCTTGCCGCCTGTGCAAGCCATGCCAATGCCGCCGCTCCCTTGATGATTCAGGAGCAAGGCAGCTTCGCCGCTGGCGGGACGATGATCACCGCACCGGGCACGTTCAATCCGCGTAAGCCCATGACGCCAGACGGCCAGACCTACCACGGCGACCATGCCTACACCTTCTACCAGATCCCGGTCGATGCGCGAAAGCTGCCCATCGTCATGTGGCACGGCGCCGGTCAGTTTTCCAAGACCTGGGAAACCACCGCGGATGGCCGCGAAGGTTTCCAGAACATCTTTCTGCGCCGACAGTTCGGCGTGTATCTGATCGACCAGCCGCGTCGTGGCGATGCCGGGCGCAGCATGGTCGAGGCGACGGTCAAGCCTGTCCCGGACGAGCAGCTCTGGTTCAACCAGTTCCGCATCGGCCTTTGGCCCGACTATTTCGAAGGTGTGCAGGTTGCCCGGGATGCGCAAACCCGCGACCAGTTCTTCCGCGCAATGACGCCGAACACCGGGCCGTTCGACATGAACGTGGTCTCCGATGGCGTGTCGGCGGTGTTCGACAAAATCGGCCCCGGCATCCTGTTCACTCACTCGCAGGGTGGCGGACCGGGTTGGTTGACGGCGATCAAGAACAACAAGGTCAAGGCCATCGTGGCTTTCGAGCCGGGCAGCAGCTTCGTCTTCGCGCAGGGTGAGGTCCCCGCGCCGACTCCCAGCGCGTTCGACACGGTGCAAGGCGCAGCGGTGCCGATGGATCAGTTCATGGCGCTCACGCGCATTCCGATCCTGATCCTCTACGGCGACAACATCCCGGAGCAGGCCGTCGACCTGCCCGCCCAGGACAGTTGGCGCGCCCGCCTCACCATGGCCCGGCTATGGCGCGATGCCGTCAACCGGCATGGCGGTGACGTGAGGCTGATCCACTTGCCGGAGATTGGCATCAAGGGCAATACCCACTTCCCCATGTCGGATTTGAACAACGTGCAGATCGCGGACCTGGTGTCCGGGTTCCTGACCGAAAAGCATCTGGATTGACGGCTACAGAACAGTTTTTCAAACGCCCCCTTTTAATGCTCCGGAGACTCTTATGAGAAACACCATTCTGAAAGCCTCGCTGATGGCCGCCATGGTCGGTATGTCTGCTGGCGAAGCCGGTGCCGCCGACTACAAAAAGAACCCGTTCACCCTGGCTTACGACGGTGCAATCACCAAGAACGAGCCCGGCAAGGTCAACATCCACCCGGTCAGCTACAAGCTCAATGGCCTGGACATCGCTGCCAACGTCTACACCCCTGCCAACTACGATGCGAAGAAGGTCTATCCCACGGTGGTGGTGGCGCACCCGAACGGCGGCGTGAAAGAGCAAGTGGCCGGCCTGTATGCCCAGCGCCTGGCTGAACAAGGCTACATCACGATCACCGCCGATGCCGCGTATCAAGGCGCAAGTGGCGGACAGCCGCGCAGCATCGACAAGCCGGCGTACCGTATCGAGGATATCCACGGCATGGCGGACTTCATCACTCAGTATGCCGGCGTCGACGGCAAGCGCCTGGGCCTGCTCGGCATCTGCGGTGGCGGTGGCTACTCGTTGGCCGCCGCGCAAACCGACAAGCGATTCAAGTCGGTGGCGACCGTGAGCATGTTCAACTCTGGACGGGTGCGTCGCAATGGCTACAACGACTCGCAACTGGACACCATCGAGCAACGCCTGCAACAGGCTTCCGCTGCCCGCGCCCAGGAAGCAGCCGGCGGCGCGGTGCTCTATTCCGGTGATGCCAACCTCACCGACGAGCAAATCGCCAAACTGCCGTTCGAGCTGTATCGCCAGGGTTACGAGTACTACTGGAAGACCCATGCCCACCCTGACTCGACCTTCAAGTACACCACGAGCAGCCTGCTGGATCTGATGCGCTTCGACGCCACCAACCAGATCGAACTGATCAATCAGCCATTGCTGATGATCGCCGGCAGCAAGGCCGACAGCCTGTACATGACCCAGGACGCGTTCCCCAAAGCCACCGGTACGAAAGACAAGGAGTTGTTCATCATCGACGGCGCAACGCACATCGAAACCTACTGGGTTCCCAAGTATGTGGAAGCTGCACTCGGCAAGTTGACGCCGTTTTTCGCAAGAACCTTGTGATGGGCTCGTTGGGGTCGCGCATCCATGCGCAACCTGATTACATGGAATAATCCCGCGCTCCGCATGAGAGGTTCTCATCAATGTCCCGCGCCAACCTCAACGATCTGCAAGCCTTCGTGGTCATTACCCGCGAAGGCAGCTTCACTCGCGCCGCCGCACAGCTGGGGGTCTCGCAGTCTGCGCTGAGCCACACCATGCGCGCGCTCGAAACCAGGCTCGGCGTTCGCCTGCTGACCCGGACCACGCGCAGCGTATCCCCTACCGAGGCCGGTCAACGGCTGTATCAGTCCATGGCGCCGCGCTTCGACGAAATCGAACTTGAACTGGCCGCGGTCAGCGAGTTTCGCGATACCCCGGCAGGTAATGTCCGGATATCGGCCTCCGAACATGCAGCGAACAACATCCTTTGGCCCAAGCTGTTGAAGGTGCTTCCCGACTACCCGGACATCAAGGTCGAAATCACCGTCGACTACGCCCTCTCCGACATCGTCGCGCAGCGTTACGACGCAGGCGTGCGCCTGGGCGATCAGGTGGCCAAGGACATGATCGCCGTGCCGATCGGCCCCCCGTTGCGCATCGCGGTAGTGGGGTCTCCCGAATACTTCAAACAGCGACCGTTTCCGAAAGAGCCAAGGGATTTGGCCGCCCAAAACTGCATCAATTTGCGCCTGCCCACCCACGGGAGCCTGATGCAATGGGATTTTGAAAAGGATGGTCACGAACTCAAGGCGCGTGTCGAAGGACAATGGACGTTCAACAGCAGCGTGCCGATCCTGCGCGCTGCCGTTGCGGGCTGCGGCTTGGGTTTTCTGCCGGAAGATATGGTCGCCAGGGAGCTTGCCGACGGTAGCCTTGTGCGGGTGCTGGAGGATTGGTGCCAACCCTTTGCCGGCTACCACCTTTACTACCCCAATCGCCGTGAGCATTCTTCAGCGTTTGGCGTAGTGGTGGACGTGCTGCGTTATAAGCGTTGAATTGTCCATCGTTAAGGTGCCTGGATGGCACGTTAACGGGGAACTTCGCACAGCAGGTCCGCCATGGAGGACAGCTTAGTTGTGTTGCATCGACCGGTTGAATCCACAGTCGTTTGCAGCCCTTCGAGACAGGCAGCAATCGGCCCAGAGTGTGTAAAAAACCTACGTCAAGGTGCATCACATCCAGCTAGCAAGCTGGGCCAACCGGCGGAACGCTCTGACGAACATAATAATTGTCGAATTCACTGCTTTCGACGAATTGGAAGCCATGGCGGGTATAAAAGCGATTCGAAGCGCTTTCTTTGAGAGCACCAACTTTAATAGGGAGCGCAGCCGCATCCGCCTCTTTGAAAATCTGTGTGAGAACAGCAGAGCCTATCCCTGATCCTTGCACGCTCGGTCTCACATACAAGTGGTCGAGCAAGAGTTCATTGTGGTGATGCTTGACCACTACAAAACCAACCCTCTCTCCAGATACCTCGATGTAGTGTGTGTTGTGGGCTTCAAAACCGCTAAGAAACCGCTCGCGCGCACGCACTGGATCAAATCGCCCAACACGCTCCAGACTGTCGCGCATAGCCTCAATTCGAATGGCTACAAGATTGTCCAAGTCGCTTTGTTGAGCCAGGACCAAAACGACTGGGGAATTTTGATTGGGTGTAACGGGCATATTTTGCACTCTAACTACCATCCAGAGATGGCCAGTATAGAGAGCCTGATAGGTGGTTCCCAGTTCGGCTTCACCGTCGAATACATACGTCCACCTCAAATGCGAATGAAGGGCTGCCTCTGTGTACTATTATTTTTGCGTATTCATTTACAGGGGGAAGCCGGTGAAACGCTTCATTCAAGGTGAACATTGAGGTCAGCCACTGTGAAACCAAGCGTTTTACGGTAGTAATTGCCGGTGTCGACATCGACAAGATCATCGCAACGCCAGAGAGTGGTTAATGGCATGCTGGCCTCGGTCTGTGATTGAGCAATCTCGAGATCAGTACCCATTTCTCATCCATGGGTCAATAGGACGCCGGGGCAGCAGGAGGCATGTAATGGACCTGAAGTTCAGTCACATCGATGTACTGGTCAAGGATCTCGAGGAAGCCTGTGCTTACTACGCACAGATACTGAACGCCAGGATCTCCAAAACGCTCGTCTGGGAACGAGGTGGCCTGCATGTGCGCTACGCGATTGCGCTGATCGGTCAAGAGCGTTTCATGTTGGTACAGCCGTTGGCAGGGAACCTGAAGGAGCTATTGGACTCCTCGGGTGAAGGGATGATTTATCGCCACTGCTATTCGACGCCGGACATCGAGAAGGCCTATGACGAACTGATGGTCGCCGGTGTTCAGCCAGAAGACGAAAACGGAAAGCCAATGGGCCGCGCGAACCTGCAATCCCCGTCCGGGACACGTATTATCTGGTTACCCAAGCGCTTCGGGCACTTCTCTATCGAAATCCTGGAAGACAAGGCACTAGAGGCGTTTGTAGAGGCTGCATTTGCCTGAATGATGTCGCCAAATAGTAGTCAGGCGTATTAGTTGGAGGAGTTGCAATGACAACAATCGATGTGAAATCCCGATTCGAAGCAAAGCTTCTTCGTCCGGCAAAGCCTGGTAATGATACGTCGTGGGCGTTCGTAGTACTGCCAAGAGACGCGAGTGAACAGCTTCCGAGGCGAGGAAGGACGACAGTTGAAGGCACAATCAATGGGCACCATTTCCAGGCAACCCTTGAGCCGGATGGTCAGTTGAGCCATTGGCTGCAGGTAAGTAGAGAGTTACTCGAAGCCGCAGGCGCGGCCGTTGGGGATATCGTTACACTAGAGCTAATCCCTGTGAAGAAGGAACCCGAGCCTGACATCCCGCCAGATTTTCAGGAGGCACTGGCAGCCACTCCTGAGGCTCGTAAAGTTTGGAACAATACGACGACCATCGCACGAGTAGACTGGATACACTGGATTACTTCAGCCAAGCAACTTAAGACGCGCGCAAAACGAATGGGTGATGCCTGCGATATGCTTGCATCCGGCAAGAAGCAGGTTTGCTGTTTCGACCAGTCCGGCTACTACAGTAAGGCCTTCCGTGCACCCGAGGCAGAAAATTTTTAAATGGAACATTCCATTGAATACGCCTGACAATGCGCTCAAATCGTTCGCTTCGTTCACCGCGACCGGCTAAAGCCGGCCTTTTAGCTTAATTGTTATGAATGTCTGCAAAGGGTCGTTTTCAACCGGTCGCGACAGGCAGTAATCATCCAATCCGCTCGTCCCAGAGAGATCTCGCGGCCCTGGTCCCGAAACCTTCTCGCCCGCTTAAACCTTCCAGGCTATCCCCATCCGTTGCTGCTCTAGCAGATTCCTCAACAAAACAAAATGATTGCGCCTGGCCATTTCATGACCGATTGGTATTCACCGTGAACGCTAAATTTGCATGTGTCGATATCAGGCAAGAAGGCGACGCGAACAGGTAACTGAAACGTCGGACAAGCCGGGTAAGGTGGCGCATCTTTTCATCGAAATAACCACATCGCGAAGATGGGTTTGATAAGAACTGCAGCGTTTGAAGGGTGCCACTTTCAGGAAGGCCAGCAGGCAACAATGATGATCTGTTGCCCCTATCAATTCGCTTAAATGTCGATCAGCAGAGAAAAAAAACCAATGATTAGCCCGAACTCCAAGGATTCGAGTGGCCAATTGGCGCAGGGCTTCAAGCCTCGTCACGTAACAATGCTGTCTATCGCCGGGATTATCGGCGCCGGTTTATTCGTTGGCTCAGGACATGCCATTGCAGCTGCTGGCCCAGCAGTCCTACTGGCGTACCTATTCTCAGGCCTGCTCGTCGTTCTGGTCATGCGCATGCTCGGTGAAATGGCGGTGGCCAATCCGGACACAGGCTCGTTCTCCACCTATGCCGACCAGGCAATAGGTCGTTGGGCAGGCTTCACCATCGGTTGGCTGTACTGGTGGTTCTGGGTGCTGGTGATTCCTATCGAAGCACTGGCCGCCGGCCATGTGTTGAACCAATGGTTTCCCCAGATCGATGCCTGGCTGTTCGCCCTGGTGTCGATCATTGCGTTGGTGATCACCAATCTGTTCAGTGTCTCCAAGTACGGTGAATTCGAGTTCTGGTTCGCCATGGCCAAGGTGGTGGCGATCATCGGTTTCATCGGCGTGGGTTTTGCCGTGCTGATGGGCTGGGTGCCCGAACGGGAGGTCAGCGGCTTGAGCGGCCTGATGGCCGAGCATGGCGGATTTGCCCCCAACGGCCTGTCGGCGGTAGTCGGCGCTTTCATCACCATCATGTTCAGCTTCATTGGTACTGAAGCGGTCACCATCGCCGCCGCCGAATCCGACAACCCGTCACAGAATATTGCCAAAGCCACACGTTCGGTGATTTGGCGCATCGGCGTGTTCTACCTGTTGTCGATTTTCGTGGTCATCTCCGTGGTGCCCTGGAACGATCCGCTGCTGGCCTCGGTAGGTTCTTATCAGCGGGCCCTGGAAATCATGAACATTCCTCATGCCAAGTTCATGGTGGACGTAGTAGTACTGATCGCCGTGGCCAGTTGCATGAACTCCTCGATCTACATTGCCTCGCGGATGCTGTACTCGCTGAGCCGTCGGGGCGATGCGCCGAAAGCGCTGAAGGCGACCTCCTCCGAGGGAGTGCCGCGGGCAGCAGTCATCGCCAGCACCGTGCTGGGCGCAGCAATCACCGTGTGGAGCTACTTCATGCCCGCCGGGCTGTTTGACTTCCTGCTGGCCAGCTCCGGTGCGATTGCCTTGCTGGTGTACCTGGCCATTGCGGTGTCGCAGCTGCGTATGCGCCGGATGCTACGTCGGCAGAATGTCGAACTGGCCTTTCGCATGTGGCTGTTCCCGTGGCTCACATGGCTGGTGATCGCGTTCATTTGCGCAGCGTTGGCGGTCATGATGATCACCCCGGAACACCGTAGCGAAGTGAGCTCGACCATTGGCCTGGCGCTGGCGATTTCCTTTATCGGTCTTGTGACATCGCGTCAGCCTGCGCGGGATGCAAGGGCTACGTCAGTGGGATAAAACCAAGGAGGTATTTGCGCCAAACCTGATACTCCCTACGCCAAGGCCAGGGGGTATTACAAGCTCCTGCGTCTCAGGCCGTAATCGCTCTTTGTGAGGACATGACCACGATGTCATCGAACTCCACCGTGTCCGACGGTACGACTCAATCCGTTGGTTTTCTGCTGTTGGATAAATTCACGTTGATTTCCCTGGCGTCCGCAGTAGAGCCACTGCGCATGGCCAATCAGTTGTCGGGGCGAGAGCTATACCGCTGGCATACGTTCAGCCCCGATGGAGAGCCTGTCTGGGCCAGTGACGGCGTGCCGATTACCCCAGATGCTTCATGGAACAATCCATTAGTGGCAGACACTGTAATCGTGTGCGGTGGTGTTGGAGTCCAGAGCGTGATTACCCGCGAGCACATTACCTGGCTGCAAGCCTTGGCGCGTCGATCCAGACGGTTGGGAGGTGTGTGCACCGGTAGCTGGGCGCTCGCCAAAGCCGGGCTGCTCGATGGCTACGAGTGCAGCGTGCATTGGGAATGTTTGGCTGCCATGCAGGAAGCTTTCCCACGAGTCAGCATCAGCGCGAGTCTCTTCACCCTCGACCGAAACCGCTTCACAAGCTCCGGGGGAACAGCGCCGCTGGACATGATGCTGCACCTGATTGGCCGCGATCATGGTCGTGAATTATCCGCAGCCATCTCTGAGATGTTTGTTTACGAGCGCATACGCAACGAACAGGATCATCAGCGCGTTCCGCTCAGGCATGTGCTGGGAACTCATCAGCCCAAGCTGCAGGAGATCGTCGCGTTGATGGAGGCCAATCTCGAGGAACCGATCGACCTGGATAAGCTTGCAGAATACGTTGACCTGTCACGTCGACAGCTGGAGCGGCTATTTCAGAAATACCTCCAATGTACGCCGTCACGCTACTACCTGAGATTACGCCTTATTCGAGCGCGACAACTGCTTAAGCAAACATCATTGTCGATCATAGAGTTGGCGTATGTATGCGGTTTCGTGTCCACACCACACTTTTCCAAATGCTATCGCGAGTACTTTGGTGTTCCACCAAGCGACGAACGTTCCGGCTCTGAAATGAGTGGCAAACCTGCAACGCTTGCGACTACGCAGCATTCATCGACCAGACCGCTGACAGCGCTAGACCAGGCACGAAACGAATCGACTTTTGCCAGTGTTCGGATGATTGATCGTTTTGATTTGGCGCAATCGTGCTGATCGGCCGTCCCTGCCACCCCCATTCATCCGTAGTGCATGGGTTTACTCAATAAGATCACGCAGGAGATTTGACGTGCACATTGGTGTTCCTCTCGAAACCCAGACCGGTGAAACACGGGTTGCTGCAACCCCGGAAACCATCAAGAAGCTG
>NZ_JAHBDN010000033.1:0-116367 GCF_019956445.1 Pseudomonas sp. BF-R-19 | reverse complement strand
GATCCCGCCCCGCCCCAGCCTGCTCCAATGTAGTCTGGGTGAAGTCATGGAATTTCACTTTGACGAATGGCTTGCCCGGACGATAACTGCTGTCGATTCGTGCCATACGACCCGCCAGGGTCTCCAGCAGCTCGGGCAATTTATCCAGGCAGCTCTTCAGGTCCGGCAGGTCAACGTCGTAGGTATTTTCAACACTGATCGACTGACGACGACTGTCGTTGTGCACCACGCGGTCATCGATCCCACGGGCCAGGCTCCAGAGTCGCTCGCCAAAGCTGCCGAATTCACGCACCAGCGCCAACTTGTCCCACTCGCGCAACTGCAGGCAATCGGTGATACCCAGCCTGCCGAGCTTGTCGGCGGTGACTTTGCCGACCCCGTGCAATTTGCTCACGGGCAAACCGCTGACAAAGTCCTCCACCTGATCCGGAGTAATGACGAACAGGCCATTGGGCTTTTTCCAGTCACTGGCGATCTTGGCCAGAAATTTGTTCGGCGCCACGCCCGCCGACACGGTGATATGCAACTGGTTGGAGACCCGGCGTCGGATGTCCTGGGCGATGCGCGTTGCGCTACCACCGAAATGCGCACTGTCCGACACATCGAGGTACGCCTCATCGAGCGAGAGCGGCTCGATGATCTCGGTGTAATCGCGAAAGATCGTGTGAATTTCCCTGGACGCTTCTCTATAGGCGTCCATGCGTGGCTTGACGATGGTCAGGTCCGGGCACAGCTTCAAGGCATGCCCGGAGGACATCGCCGAACGCACCCCGTACGCTCGCGCCTCATAATTGCAGGTGGCGATGACCCCGCGCCGGTCCGCCGACCCACCTACCGCCAGTGGTTTACCGGCGAGGCGTGGGTCGTCGCGCATTTCGATGGCTGCATAGAAGCAGTCACAATCGACGTGGATGATCTTGCGTTGAGTCATAGCAAAGCCGTGTTCATGGCAAAGAAAAGGCGTCATGGCGTGCCGGACAAACAGTATCTCACCGAGACCTGTATATAGCACCAGTAGTCTGAATGTTCTTTTACAATCATAGGAAGAGTCGATTGTGAATTTATTTTTTCAATCGAAAAATTACTTTCAATAGACGCCCAGGCCTTGTCCTGCCTGCCTCACAGACCGGTCGCCCTCCCCTTTTGAACGCTAACCGATTGAACGGGAAGAGGTTTTATCGGAATTGGAGGTTGACACCCGAGCGCATCTCTATAGAATGAGCCACACAGACGCGGGATGGAGCAGTCTGGTAGCTCGTCGGGCTCATAACCCGAAGGTCGTCGGTTCAAATCCGGCTCCCGCAACCAAACATCAAAAAAGGCTACTCGAAAGAGTGGCCTTTTTTGTATCTGTTGAAAAAGTCCTTTCGCAACAATGACCTGCCACTGTGTAGCAAGCCGTTTGGGGAACACCCATGCGCCGGGGTCAGACTATGCTCTATTGCACGCTGAAGCCTTCACGACTGATGACGCGCCGTCCCCGTTGCCCGGTGATAGGCGTTAATATTTGTGATTATTTTTTTCTGCAGGGATTGGTAACTTGGCTGGATACCTCCATCCTGTCGCGCACAATCCAAGAGGTGATTGATGCGCGCCAACTCGTCTGATTCACAAGACACTGTCACAGCGACACAACCGATCAATGCCGAGCGCCTGCGCCTGCTTGATCGATTGAGCAAATACCGTCAACCCATTGGCCTGGCGGTCACCCTGCTGTTGTTCGCGATCGCGCTGATTGCCTGTCACCACCTGTTGAGCGAACTCGACCTTTACGCGCTGCACGACTCGATCCTCGAAGTTCCGAAACCTGCCTTGATGGGCGCACTGGCCGCAACCGTGGTGGGCTTCATCATTCTGCTCGGCTACGAATGGTCGGCCAGCCGCTATGCCGGGGTGAGCCTGGCACCGCGCACGTTGGCGCTGGGTGGCTTCACGGCCTTTGCCATCGGCAACGCCATTGGTCTTTCAATGTTGTCGGGCGGTTCGGTCCGCTATCGCCTCTATGCCCGTCATGGCCTGGGAGCGGCTGAAGTCGCCCGCATGACGTTGTTCGCCAGCCTCTCGCTGGGTTGCGCCCTGCCGCCGCTGGCCGCCCTGGCGACGCTCAGCGACCTGCCAGCTGCGTCCACCGCCCTGGGTCTCTCCGAGACTTTGCTGGGCGTGGTGGCGAGCGCCGTGCTCGTGCTGTTTGCGGTGCTGGCCATCGGCATCTACCGTCGTCGGCTGCCGGAACAGCCTTACCCGGACAACCTGCTGGTCAGGGTCGGGCGCCGCACCTTGCGTCTACCCGGGCGTCGCCTGACGTTCCTGCAATTGATCATCACCGCCCTCGACGTAGCAGCCGCCGCGATCGTGCTCTATCTGCTGCTGCCGGAAGCACCACCCTTCGGTGCGTTCCTGTTGGTTTACCTGCTGGCTCTGGCCGCCGGCGTGCTCAGCCATGTGCCGGGCGGCGTCGGGGTGTTCGAGGCGATTTTGCTGGCGGCGTTTTCCGACACCCTTGGCGCTGCGCCACTGGCGGCCGCCCTGCTGCTCTATCGCTTGATCTACGTGGTCCTGCCCTTGCTGGTGGCCTGCCTGCTATTGCTGATCAACGAAGGCCAGCGCCTGTTCCAGACACGCCAGACGTTGCGCGCGGCCTCAGGCCTGGCGGCCCCGATACTGGCGCTGCTGGTATTCCTGTCCGGTGTTGTCCTGCTGTTCTCCGGCGCCACCCCGGAAATCGATACCCGTCTGGAACACATCGGTTTTCTGATCCCCCATCGACTGGTCGATGCTTCGCACTTTGGCGCCAGCCTGGTCGGCGTTCTTTGCCTGTTGCTGGCCCAGGGGCTGCGTCGCCGGCTGTCGGCCGCGTGGATGCTGACCACCATTCTGTTGCTGGTCGGTGCCCTGCTCTCACTGCTCAAAGGTTTCGACTGGGAAGAAGCCAGCCTGATGGTGCTGACGGCGAGCCTGCTCGGGGTATTCCGCCGCTCGTTCTATCGCCCCAGCCGCCTGACCGAAGTACCGTTCTCGCCGTTGTACCTGGTGGCCAGCCTGTGCGTGCTCGGTGCATCGATCTGGTTGCTGCTGTTCGCCTATCAGGACGTTCCGTACAGCCACCAACTCTGGTGGCAGTTCACCCTCGACGCCGATGCCCCTCGCGGCCTGCGTTCGCTGCTCGGCGCTGCTGTGCTGCTGGTGGTGGTATCGCTGACCTGGCTGCTGCGCACCGCGCGGCCGGTCATTCACCTGCCGACGCCCGATGAACTGGAGCGCGCCAGCAAGATCCTCATGGCATCGGCCCAACCGGATGGCGGCCTGGCCCTGACCGGTGACAAGGCGCTGCTGTTTCACCCCAATGACGAAGCGTTCCTGATGTACGCCCGTCGCGGTCGCAGCCTGGTGGCGTTGTATGACCCGATCGGCCCGGGCCAGCAACGGGCGGAAATGATCTGGCAGTTCCGCGACCTGTGTGACATCCACCACGCCCGTCCCGTGTTCTATCAAGTGCGCGCCGAGAACCTGCCGTATTACATGGACATCGGCCTGACTGCGATCAAGCTCGGCGAAGAAGCCCGGGTCGACCTCAAGCGTTTTGATCTCGAAGCCAAGGGCAAAGAGATGAAGGACCTGCGCTACACCTGGAACCGTGGCACCCGTGACGGCCTGTCCCTGGAAATCCATGAGCCGGGCCGGGCGCCGATGGAGGAGCTCAAGGTGATTTCCGATGCCTGGCTGACCGGCAAGAACGTCCGGGAGAAAGGCTTTTCGCTGGGCCGCTTCAGCGATGACTACCTCAAGCATTTCCGCATCGCGGTGATTCGTTTCGAAGGACGCCCGGTGGCGTTCGCCAACCTGCTCGAGACCTACGGCCATGACCTGGCCAGCCTCGACCTGATGCGTGCGCATCCGGATGCCCCGAAGCTGACCATGGAGTTCATGATGGTCGGCCTGATTCAGCATTATAAAAACCATGGATACGCGCGTTTCAGCCTGGGCATGGTGCCGTTGTCGGGGTTGCAACCCCGCCGCGGCGCACCTTTGACCCAGCGCCTGGGCTCGATGGTATTCCGCCGTGGTGAGCAGCTGTACAACTTCCAGGGCTTGCGCCGCTTCAAAGACAAGTTCCAGCCTGATTGGGAACCCCGTTATATGGCCGTGCCCGCCGGACTCGATCCGCTGGTTGCGCTGGCCGACACTGCCGCCCTGATCGCGGGCGGCTTGACCGGATTGGTGAAACGCTGATGATTCAACGCTCCTTGCGGTATGTATTGGGTACGCTGGTGATAGTGGCCCTGATTTTCGGTGGCGGTTACTGGTACCTGAAACGCCCGGCACCGGAACCGACCCTCGAATTGCTGACTCCGGCCGATGGTGCGGCGATGACCCGTGTCATCCCCGGCACCTCGCCGCGCGCCCAGGTGCTGGTGGCGGTCAACGAAGACCAGAAACTCAGCGACAAGCAATTGATGACCCTGAGCCGCAGTGCTTCGGCGCAGATTGTCCAGGTGATCCTGCCCAAGGACTGCCTGCTGCAAAGCCGCGCCCTGCAATCGGGCCTGCGGGAACTGAAAGGCCCGGCGACGCTGGTCAGCGGCATCGGCCCTGGCGCCGTGCTGGCCTGGCGCTGGTTGTCCGAGCAGAAGGATGACAAGGCCCAGGCCGTCTCGGTCGACCTGGCCCTGGAAAAGGGCGGCTGCACTCACCTGCTGCCGAAAAGCGCTGCCCACGGTCACTGGCTGGTCGCGTGGAACGACAACCCGGACGACACCAGTGCCGGCTTCGTGCGTGATCAACCGAACGCCGAAACCAGCATCAGCGACTACGACATCAACCTGCCGCAGGTGCTGAACAACGAACTGCGCAAGATCCTCGTCGGCGGCGACAAAGCTGCTGGCGGCCTGCAGATCCCGGTGGTCGAAGTGCCAGCGGGTCAGGCCAGCGACACCGTGACCCTGTTCCTGTCGGGTGACGGCGGCTGGCGCGACCTCGACCGCGACGTGGCGGGCGAGATGGCCAAGATCGGCTACCCGGTGGTCGGCATCGACACCCTGCGCTACTACTGGCAGCACAAGAGCCCGGAGCAAAGCGCGTTGGACCTGGCCGAACTGATGCAACACTACCGGCAGAAATGGGGCACCAAGCGCTTCATCCTGACCGGTTACTCGTTCGGCGCCGACGTACTGCCGGCAATCTACAACCGTCTGGCCGAGTCGGAGCAGCAACGCGTCGACGCCATTATCCTGCTGGCCTTCGCCCGCACCGGCAGCTTCGAGATCGAAGTAGAAGGCTGGCTCGGCAACGCCGGCAAGGAAGCCGCCACCGGCCCGGAAATGGCCAAGCTGCCAGCCGCCAAAGTGGTGTGCATCTACGGCGAAGAAGAAACCGATGAGAGTGGCTGCACCGACAAGACGGCGGTGGGCGAAGCCATCAAGCTGCCTGGCGGCCACCACTTCGACGAGAACTACCCGGCGCTGGCCAAGCGTCTGGTGGATGTGATCGAGAAGCGGCAGGTGAAGGAAACGGCTGCTACAGAGTGATCTGACAGCCAGCAAAAAGCCCCCGCAGCCCTTACGGTTGCGGGGGCTTTTTCATTCCACCACACATCCCCTGTGGGAGCGGGCTTGCTCGCGAAGGGGGCGTGTCAGGCGAAACAGATGTATTTGACACTCCGTTTTCGTCGGAACGCCGCCCGGAGCCAGCCCGCTCCCACACTGGATCTTCAGAGTCTTCCAGTTTTGCACTCGCCCACAAAAAAGCCCCCGCTGCCGCAATGGCAACGGGGGCTTTTTGATGGGACTTACATCTCCACCTGCGTCCCCAGTTCAATCACCCGGTTCAGCGGCAGATTGAAGAATCGCAGATTGCCGTTGGCGTTCTGCAACATGAACGCAAACAGCGCCTCACGCCAGCGGGACATGCCTTCGAGCTTGGAGGCGATGACCGTTTCGCGGCTGAGGAAGTACGTGGTGCGCATCGGGCTGAAGTCCAGCTCATCGAGATGACACAGCTTCAGCGCTTTCGGTACGTCCGGCTCGTCGGTAAAGCCGAAGTGCAGGATCACCCGGAAGAAACCTTCGCCATAGGCATCGACCTCGAACCGTCGTGTTGGCGGCACCCGCGGGATGTCTTCGTACACCACCGTCAGCAGCACCACTTGCTCGTGCAGTACCTGGTTATGCAGCAGGTTGTGCAACAGCGCGTGGGGTACGGCATCCGGCCGCGCCGTCAGGAACACGGCAGTGCCCTGAACTCGATGGGGTGGTTGTACGGCAATGCTGCTGATGAAGATCGGCAGCGGCAATCCACCCTCATCGATACGTTCGACCAGCAACTGCTTGCCGCGTTTCCAGGTGGTCATCAGCACAAACAGCGCGAAACCGGCGATGACCGGGAATGCACCGCCCTGAACGATTTTCGGCACGTTGGCGGCGAAGTACACACCGTCTACCAACAGGAAACCCAACAGGATCGGCACCACAAGGACCGGAGGCCACTTCCACAGCAGCAGGATCACCGCCGACACCAGAATGCTGGTCATCAGCATGGTCCCGGTCACCGCCACACCGTAGGCCGAGGCCAGGGCTCCGGAGGATTCGAAACCCAGCACCAACAGCACCACGCCGACCATCAGCGCCCAGTTCACCGCGCCGATGTAGATCTGGCCCTGTTCGGCGCTGGAGGTGTGCTGGATGTGCATGCGCGGAATGTAACCAAGCTGGATCGCCTGGCGGGTCAGGGAGAACGCACCGGAAATCACCGCTTGCGAGGCAATCACCGTCGCCAGGGTCGACAGCCCCACCAGCGGGATCAACGCCCAACTTGGCGCCAACAGATAGAAGGGGTTGCGGGCAGCTTCCGGGTCGCCCAGCAACAAAGCACCCTGGCCAAAATAATTCAGCACCAGCGCCGGCAGCACGAGGATGAACCAGGCACGAGCGATTGGCTTGCGGCCGAAGTGGCCCATGTCCGCGTACAGCGCCTCGGCACCGGTCAATGCCAGCACCACAGCGCCGAGAATCGACACGCCCATGCCCGGATGGACCACGAAGAAACGTACACCCCACACAGGGTTCATCGCTTGCAGGACTTCCGGATGCTGGCTGATGCCATAGACGCCCAACGCACCCAGCACGAGGAACCAGGTGACCATGATCGGCCCGAACAGAATGCCGATGCGCGCCGTGCCGTGACGCTGGATCAGAAACAGCGCGACCAACACCACCACCGACAGCGGCACGACCCAATGGTCGATACCTTCGAAGGCCAGCCCCAGGCCTTCAATCGCCGACAGCACGGAAATCGCCGGGGTAATCATGCTGTCGCCATAGAACAACGCCGCGCCGATCAGTCCGCAGACCACCAGCAACGTGCGCAATCTGGCGTGCCCCGCCGCCGCCCGCCGGGCCAGTGCGGTCAAGGCCATGATCCCGCCTTCGCCCTGGTTGTCGGCGCGCAGCACAAACATCATGTACTTGATCGACACGACCCAGATCAGCGACCAGAAAATGAGTGCCAGGATCCCTAGCACCCCGTCATGGTTGACCGGCACGCCATAGCCGCCGGAAAAAACTTCCTTGAGGGTGTACAACGGACTGGTGCCGATATCGCCATAAACAACCCCGACTGCCGCGACCAGCATGCCGATCGGCTTCACCGCCGAATGTTCGGCACCGGCAGCCTGACTACTTGCCTGACCCATCCACCACTCCTGATTCTCAGACCCAGGCTTCTTTGAAAGAAGCACTATGCTTTGTCGTGCAGCATGCGCTGTTTTACTTCACGTTACAGACGTTTTGTTGACAGTAAAAAATCAGTAAAGCCTAACGGCGCGAAGCATAGCGCAGCACTCGTCGTATTTCCCTGCATAAAGCTGGTCAAGTGAACGACTCATCGCTAGAATTGCGCACTTTTTGATCAGAGGCGCAGTTCAAGCGCCCGTCCGTCGGTTTTGCCCTGCCCGGCAAGCGGCGTCACAAAATACCGAGGTTAGACATGTCCACCACTCCTGCGCCGGCCAATCCAAAGGTTGGCTTCGTATCCCTGGGTTGTCCCAAAGCACTGGTCGACTCCGAGCGCATCCTTACCCAGCTGCGCATGGAAGGCTATGACGTCGTGTCCACCTATCAGGACGCCGATGTTGTAGTGGTCAATACCTGCGGCTTCATCGATTCGGCCAAGGCCGAGTCCCTGGAAGTGATCGGCGAAGCCATCAAGGAAAACGGCAAGGTCATCGTGACCGGCTGCATGGGCGTCGAAGAAGGCAACATTCGCAACGTACACCCGAGCGTGCTGGCCGTGACCGGTCCGCAGCAGTACGAACAAGTGGTCAACGCCGTGCACGAAGTCGTGCCGCCACGCCAGGACCACAACCCGCTGATCGACCTGGTGCCGCCACAAGGCATCAAGCTGACCCCGCGCCACTACGCCTACCTGAAGATTTCCGAAGGCTGCAACCACAGCTGCAGCTTCTGCATCATCCCGTCGATGCGCGGCAAACTGGTCAGCCGTCCAGTGGGTGACGTGCTCGACGAGGCCCAGCGCCTGGTCAAGTCCGGCGTCAAAGAGCTGTTGGTGATCTCCCAGGACACCAGCGCCTACGGCGTCGACGTGAAATACCGCACCGGTTTCTGGAACGGCGCGCCGGTGAAAACCCGCATGACCGAACTCTGCGAAGCCCTGAGCACCCTCGGCGTCTGGGTTCGTCTGCACTACGTTTACCCGTACCCGCACGTTGACGAGCTGATCCCGCTGATGGCCGCCGGCAAGATCCTGCCGTACCTGGACATCCCGTTCCAGCACGCCAGCCCGAAAGTGCTGAAGTCGATGAAACGCCCGGCCTTCGAAGACAAGACCCTGGCACGGATCAAGAACTGGCGCGAAATCTGCCCGGACCTGATCATCCGTTCGACCTTCATCGTCGGCTTCCCGGGCGAGACCGAAGAAGACTTCCAGTACCTGCTGAACTGGCTGACCGAAGCCCAGCTCGACCGCGTCGGCTGCTTCCAGTACTCACCGGTAGAAGGCGCACCGGCCAATGACCTGGACCTGGAAGTCGTCCCGGACGACGTCAAGCAGGACCGTTGGGACCGCTTCATGGCGCACCAGCAGGCCATCAGCTCGGCGCGCCTGCAAATGCGCATTGGCCGTGAGATCGAAGTGCTGGTCGATGAAGTCGACGAGCAAGGCGCGGTCGGCCGCTGCTTCTTCGATGCCCCGGAAATCGACGGCAACGTATTCATCGACAACGGCAGCAACCTCAAGCCGGGCGACAAGGTCTGGTGCAAAGTGACCGACGCCGACGAATACGATCTGTGGGCTGAACAGATCTAAACGCAGAAAATACGAAAAGCCCCGCTCTCTTGACGAGATGCGGGGCTTTTTTACGGCTATCGTTTGCACATGGAAGGATTCCTATCAACCACTGCAAAAGGGGCAGACGGGCATGCGTCAGCATTCGGTCATCCACACGCCGAAACTCGGCGACTACGAAGAACTGACCCGGGTCTGGGAGGCCTCGGTACGTGCCACCCACGACTTTCTGCCAGACAGCTACATCGAACTGCTGAAAAACCTGGTGCTGACCCGCTACCTCGACTCGGTGATGCTGATCTGCACCAAGGATTCGAACCAGCGCATCACCGGGTTCGCCGGCGTCGCGGCCGGCAAGATCGAAATGCTCTTCATCGACCCGGACCATCGCGGCCAAGGCCTGGGCAAGAAATTGTTGCGCTATGCCCTGGAACACCTGAACGCCGATGAACTGGACGTCAACGAACAGAACCCGCAAGCCCTCGGCTTTTACTTCAAGCAGGGCTTCGAGGTCATCGGTCGCTCGGAAGTCGATGGCATGGGCCAGCCGTATCCACTGCTGCACATGCGTATGCGCCAGAACCACAAACTTTCACAGCACGGCTGACACAACACGGAACAAATGTGGGAGCGGGCTTGCTCGCGAAGAGTCCATCAGCTTCACCATCAATGTTGACTGATAAACCGCTTTCGCGAGCAAGCCCTCTCCCACAAAAAACCTTGCGGCGTAAATGGAACCGGGATTAACCGACGCCAGGCAGGTACAATGCCCACCCCCTTTTTGTTACGGCCCTGACATGACTGACCCGATTCGTCTCTCCAAACGCCTCATCGAACTCGTCGGCTGTTCCCGTCGGGAGGCTGAGCTGTTCATCGAGGGCGGCTGGGTCACCGTCGACGGTGTGGTCATCGACGAGCCGCAATTCAAGGTCGACACCCAGAAAGTCGAGCTTGATCCCGAAGCCAAGGCCACTGCACCGGAACCGGTGACGCTGCTGCTGAACGTGCCAGCCGGCATGGACGCAGACACCGCCATGGCCACCCTCGGCGCCGAGACCCTGAGCGAAGAGCACCGTTACGGCAAGCGCCCTTTGCGCGGGCACTTCCTGCGCCTGACCGCCAGCACCGACCTGCAGGCCAACGCCAGTGGTCTGCTGGTGTTCACCCAGGACTGGAAAATCCTGCGCAAACTCACCGCCGACTCCAACAAGATCGAACAAGAGTATGTGGTCGAGGTTGAAGGCGAGATGGTGGCCCACGGCCTGAACCGCCTGAACCACGGCCTGACCTACAAGGGCAAGGAGTTGCCGGCGGTCAAGGCCAGCTGGCAGAACGAGAACCGCCTGCGCTTTGCCATGAAGAACCCGCAACCGGGCATCATCGCCCTGCTCTGCCAGGCGGTCGGCCTGAAGGTCATCGCCATCCGTCGCATCCGCATCGGCGGCGTGTCCATCGGCAAAGTGCCGCTGGGGCAATGGCGCTACCTGTCCGGCAAAGAGAAGTTCTAAGGCTTTTCTCGCCGCCACACATTTCGGCGCCGCGCCTGGCCGCGACGCCCACAGCTGAATATCAGGACTGCACACATGATTCATAACGACGTACTGCGCAGCGTGCGCTACATGCTCGACATCAGCGACAAGAAAGTCATCGAGATCATCAAGCTCGGCGGCATGGACGTGACCCTGCCGGACCTGCTGACCTACCTCGACAAGAAAGAGGAAGACGAGGAAGGTTTCGTACGCTGCCCGGACGAAGTCATGGCGCACTTCCTCGACGGCCTGGTGATCTTCAAGCGCGGCAAGGACGAAAGCCGTCCGCCGCAGCCGATCGAAGTGCCGGTGACCAACAACATCATCCTGAAAAAACTGCGGGTGGCGTTCGAGCTCAAAGAAGACGACATGCACGCGATCCTCAAGGCTGCCGAGTTCCCGGTGTCCAAGCCCGAGCTGAGCGCACTGTTCCGCAAATTCGGCCACACCAACTATCGCCCGTGCGGCGACCAGCTGCTGCGCAACTTCCTCAAGGGCCTGACCCTGCGCGTTCGCCCGCAGTAAACGCCCGCTGGCCTTGAACTGCATGCATGCAGTTCAAGGCCGGGCCATATGGCCCCTCATTCCGCGCAAAAATAGTGGCTCCGCTTCTGGCGGCTGACGACTAGGGTGTAAAGACCTCAGTTCTCAGGATTCGCCATGCATCCCTACTTTTCCCTGCAAGGCCGCACCGCCCTGGTGACCGGCGGCACCCGTGGTATCGGCAAGATGATCGCCAAGGCCTACGTCGAGGCGGGCGCCACCGTGTACGTCTGCGCCCGCGACGTTGAAGCCTGCCTGCAAACCGCTGGCGAACTCGGAGCGTTTGGACGCTGCCACGCCATGGCGGCCAACCTCGCCACCGAAGAGGGCGTCCTGCAACTGGCCACCCGCCTGGGCGAGCAGATCACTCATCTGGACATCCTGGTGAACAATGCCGGCACCACCTGGGGCGCGCCGCTGGAGAGCTACCCGATCAAGGGCTGGGAGAAGGTCATGCAGCTCAACGTGACCTCGGTGTTCAACTGCATCCAACAGTTTCTGCCCCTGCTGCGCAAGGCCGGTTCCGAAACGAATCCGGCGCGGATCATCAACATCGGATCGGTAGCGGGGATATCCTCCTTCGGCGAGCAGGCGTATGCCTACGGGCCGAGCAAGGCTGCGTTGCACCAACTGTCAAGAATTCTGGCGCGCGAACTGGTGAGCCAGCACATCAACGTCAACGTGATCGCCCCGGGGCGCTTTCCGAGCAAGATGACCCAGCACATTGGCAATGATGAACAGGCTCTGGCGCAGGATACGGCGCTGATCCCGATGAAGCGTTGGGGCCGCGAGGAAGAGATGGCGGCGCTGGCGATCAGTCTGGCAAGTACCGCTGGGGCCTACATGACCGGAAATATTATTCCTTTGGATGGCGGATTCAGTCTGTAGATCGGCTGTGCGGCTATCGCGAGCAAGCTCGCTCCCACAGGGTTCTCGAGCGCACACAGAATTTGTGTACGCCATGGATCCCTGTGGGAGCGGGCTTGCCCGCGAAGAGGCCGGGGCAGTCACCACCTGACTTGAGCTGGTCGGGTTATCATGCCCACCCTCTTCCCGCCTCGACCCCAAACCATGACCTACAGCGTTTCCCCCATCGGCTTCGTGCGCTCCTGCTTCAAGGAAAAATTCGCCATTCCGCGCCAACCGCAACTGGCCCCGGCCGCCCGTGGCGTGCTGGAACTGGTGGCGCCGTTCGATCAAGGGGACGCGGTGCAGGGCCTGGAACAGGTCAGCCACGTGTGGCTGCTGTTCCTGTTCCACCAGGCACTGGAAGAAAAGCCTCGCCTGAAGGTCCGCCCTCCTCGCCTCGGCGGCAACAAATCCATGGGCGTGTTCGCCACCCGCGCCACCCACCGCCCCAATGGCATCGGGCAGTCGGTGGTGAAACTGGACAAGGTCGAAGCCGGCCGGTTGTGGATCTCGGGCATCGATCTGCTGGACGGCACGCCGATTCTCGATATCAAACCCTACGTGCCCTACGCCGACATCATCGACACCGCCGCCAACAGCATCGCCAGCGCTGCGCCGCAATTGATTCCTGTGCAGTGGACGGACACAGCGCTACAACAGGCTCACGAGCATGCCCAGCGCCTTGCAGAGCCTTTGGTCGAGTTGATCGAGCAATGCCTGGCGCAAGATCCGCGCCCGGCCTATCAAACGCCTGCACCCGAGCGGGAGTACGGCGCGCAGTTCTGGGATGTCGATGTGCGTTGGCATTACCCCGAAGCCGGGGTTATTCGCGTTCTCGAAGTCATTCCCGCAAACATCTCAACACCATAAACAACTGTGGGAGCGGGCTTGCTCGCGAAGGCGGTGTGTCAGTCGACATTAACGTTGACTGACACACCGCCTTCGCGAGCAAACCCGCTCCCACAGGGAAAGCAGAACCGTTGAGCGGTTGCTTACTTCTCGACGAACGCACGCTCGATCAGGTAATCACCCGGCTCGCGCATCCGCGGCGAAACCTTCAGGCCGAAGCTGTTCAGCACTTCGCTGGTTTCGTCGAGCATGCTCGGACTGCCGCACAGCATGGCGCGGTCGTCCTGCGGGTTGATCGGTGGCAGACCGATGTCGCTGAACAGCTTGCCGCTGCGCATCAGGTCGGTCAGGCGACCTTCGTTCTCGAACGGCTCACGGGTCACGGTTGGGTAGTAGATCAGCTTGTCACGCAGCGCGTCGCCGAAGAACTCGTTCTGCGGCAGGTGCTCGGTGATGAACTCGCGGTAAGCGACTTCGTTGACGTAACGCACGCCGTGGCACAGGATCACTTTTTCGAAACGCTCGTAGGTTTCCGGATCCTGGATGACGCTCATGAACGGCGCCAGGCCGGTACCGGTACTGAGCAGGTACAAATGTTTGCCAGGCTTCAAGTCATCCAGTACCAGCGTGCCGGTAGGCTTCTTGCTGATGATGATCTCGTCGCCTTCCTTCAGATGCTGCAACTGCGAAGTCAGCGGACCATCAGGCACCTTGATGCTGAAGAACTCGAGATGCTCTTCCCAGTTCGGGCTGGCAATCGAGTAAGCGCGCATAAGCGGGCGGCCGTTGGGCTGTTGCAGGCCGATCATCACGAACTGACCGTTCTCGAAGCGCAGGCCCGGATCACGGGTGCACTTGAAGCTGAACAGAGTGTCGTTCCAGTGGTGAACACTGAGGACACGCTCGTGGTTCATGTTGCTCATGTACGTGGGACTCCTGGAGATTTGTCTGCGCGTGTTCGGCGCCTGCTCTGCAAAAAAGCCAGCTCTGCGCAATTGCATCGCATTCTAAAGGCAGAGACAATATCTGTTAAATGGATTATTAAGATAAGGGTTATCGGTTATATAGATATGCGATTTACTCTCCGTCAACTTCAAGTATTCGTCGCCGTCGCCCAGCAGGAAAGTGTGTCCCGTGCCGCGGGCCTGCTCAACCTCTCGCAATCGGCGGCGAGCACCTCGATCACCGAACTGGAGCGCCAGTGCAGCTGCCAGTTGTTCGACCGTGCCGGCAAACGGTTGAGCCTGAACGCCCTCGGTAAACAACTGTTGCCGCAAGCGGTGGCGCTGCTGGACCAGGCCAAGGAAATCGAAGACCTGCTCAACGGCAAGTCCGGTTTCGGCTCGCTGGCCGTGGGCGCGACCCTGACCATCGGCAATTACCTGGCCACGTTGTTGATCGGCAGTTTCATGCAGCGCCACCCGGAAAGCCAGGTAAAGCTGCATGTGCAGAACACTGCCAATATCGTGCAACAAGTGGCCCACTATGAAATTGATCTGGGTCTAATCGAAGGCGACTGCAGTCACCCGGACATCGAAGTGCAAAGCTGGGTCGAGGACGAACTGGTGGTGTTTTGCGCCCCTCAGCATCCGTTGGCCAAGCGCGGCACGGCCACCATGGACGAGTTGAGCCACGAAGCCTGGATCTTGCGCGAACAGGGCTCAGGCACGCGGCTGACCTTCGATCAAGCCATGCGCCATCACCGCACTTCGTTAAACATCCGCCTCGAGCTTGAGCACACCGAAGCGATCAAACGCGCAGTGGAATCAGGTTTGGGGATTGGCTGCATTTCCAGGCTGGCTTTGCGCGACGCATTCCGCCGCGGCAGCCTGGTGCCTGTCGAGACGCCGGATCTGGATCTGGCGCGACAGTTCTATTTCATCTGGCATAAACAGAAATATCAGACCTCGGCGATGCGCGAGTTCCTCGATCTGTGCCGCGCCTTCACCGCCGGGGTACAGCGCAGCGACGAGATCGTGCTGCCGACGATCGCCTAGAGCAGAATCACCGCCCACACCAGGGCAATCATGCTCAATGCCACGGCCTGGGCGGCACTGCCCATGTCCTTGGCATTCTTGGACAGCGGGTGCCGCTCAAGGGAAATGCGGTCGATGGCTGCTTCCACCGCCGAGTTGAGCAACTCGACGATCAACGCCAACAGGCATACCGCGATCAACAACGCCTGTTCGACCCGGCTGACATTCAGGAAGAACGACAAAGGAATCAGGATGACGTTGAGCAACACCAATTGCCGAAAGGCGGCTTCACCGGTGAAGGCTGCGCGCAGGCCGTCCAGCGAATAACCGGAAGCATTGAGAATACGTTTCAGGCCGGTCTGGCCTTTGAAAGGTGACATAGAGTGGGCAACTGGCAAAAAAGAAGTGGGAAAGCTAGTTCAACCAAAGTCAAAAAAGCGTGAATTTGCCAGCCTTCAATGGCTGGAAATTGACTCAAGTTGTTGCAGGAGCAGCGCGGCCTGGGTCCGGGTCCGCACATTCAGTTTACGGAAAATCGCGGTCACGTGCGCCTTGATGGTTGCCTCGGAAACGCTGAGCTCGTAGGCGATCTGCTTGTTCAGCAAGCCTTCGCAGACCATGGTCAGCACGCGAAATTGCTGCGGCGTCAGGCTGGCAAGACCTTCGCTGGCCGCCTTGGCCTCATCCGAGACACTGACCGCTTCGAACGCCTGCGGCGGCCAGAACACGTCGCCATCGAGGACCGCACGCACGGCTTTCTGGATCACACTCAAATCACTGGACTTGGGAATGAAGCCACTGGCGCCGAATTCACGAGACTTGACCATGATGGTCGGTTCTTCCTGGGCCGAGACCATGACCACCGGAATCTGCGGGTACTGGCCGCGCAGCAGGACCAGCCCGGAAAAACCGTAGGCCCCCGGCATGTTCAGGTCCAGCAGTACCAGATCCCAATCGGACTTTTCCGTCAGGCGCACTTCCAGTTCGGCGATGCTTGCCACTTCCACCAGACGGACATCCGGGCCAAGGCCCAGAGTCAGCGCTTGATGCAAGGCACTACGAAAAAGTGGGTGGTCATCGGCAATCAGGATTTCGTATGTGGCCATTTTTCAAATGATCCTGTTTTTCATGGGAGGCCCGATGCATTCGGACCTCGCCAAAGCAAGTCAAGACACAGCCACGGAGCTGCACTGACAAGGCACGCTCAACGCAAAAGACGGCGTCGAAAATTCCGGCCGCACCCTAATCGGCGCCAAGCATGCCCAGCGAAACCGGGGTGGTCAAGCAACATGGCCGGTACACTTTATTGCAGTATGCGCGACAATCAGTCCATCAATGGAGTGACCGACCGGACATAGGGCATCAACTCGGCGTGCGCCGGTGTCGAAACGTTCATGTCCAACTGGTGTTTGGCGTCGAGGTAATGCTGGCTGAACACATCAAAGTAGGCATCCAGCGCCGATGCTGCGGCGACATCGCCTGCAAGGTCGAGGCACAGCGCCGCCACTTCCGCCGTACACAGATGCTCGCTGCGGGTCGAGCGGCGCAACCGGTAGCGGGAGAGTTTCTCCGGCAGCAGGCTGAGGATCGGCAGTCGGTCGAAATAGGGGCTCTTGCGAAAGATCTTTCGCGCTTCGGTCCAGGTCGCATCCAACAGAATGAACAACGGGCGCTTCGTGCCATCGACGTCCACGCTGTTTGTCACGCGCTCAGGTTCGACGTACTCACCCGGAAACACCAGGTAAGGCTGCCATTGCGGGTCGGACAACAGCGCCAGCAACTTCGGATCGATCTCGGTACGGGACCAGATGAAGGCATGGTTGTCAGGCACCACGTCGGCGATCAGCCAACCGGTGTTGCTCGGTTTGAACACTTCCTTGTTGGTCATGATCAGGCACACGCCGGAGCGGGTAGCGACCTGCGGACGCCATGCGCACAGGCAATGGCTCTCGATCACCCGGCAGTCACGGCAGCGCGGCGCGCGCCAGCCGCGGGCCTGAATCGGCTTTATGCCCTCCTCCTCGCGCTGATCGCGCAAGCGGGCTACGGCGTTCAAGGCAAAGCGCGCAGGGGTATGACTCATGGCGGGCAATGCCCACAGAGAAGGGAAATCGACACGAAAAACACTCGACAGGGTAAAAAGTGCCAGCAGTTTACCAGAGCGCCCGGCGCAAGCCTGTACCGTCCAGCCTGCCTCCCCTATAATTCGCCGCCACTGAACGCACAGTCACGTGACGGGTCCAACCCCCATCACTGAACCAGGAGAGTTTCATGCTGCGCCTTATCGTTCCTACCGCGGCCATTTTGCTGGCGTCGTCCTTCAACGCTCAGGCTGCGTCCTTGAAAGACACGGAACTGAGCAAAATGCTGCAAAACGTCGCCACCCAGAGCAGCGTCGGCACTCCACGAGCGATCAACGAAGACATACTCGATCAAGGCTACACCGTTGAAGGCAAACAGCTGATCAACCATCTGAGCGTGCAGAGCAGCCACGCCGACAAGATGCGTGCAGACCCGAAAGCCGTGTACTTCCAGCTGGGAGCTTCTGTCTGCAGGAACGAAGGGTTTCGCAAGCTGATGGCCAAGGGCGCGATCATGCGTTACGACTTCACCGAGGTGAAGACCAACCGCCCGGTCGGCTCCGCGAGCTTCCAGGAATCGGATTGCCTGCAACCGGCCAAGAAGAAAAAGTAATCACCGGGAATTGGCGCGCCGCTGTTCATCTTCGGCGCGCAATTCCGCCAGCAGCGCCTGCAAGTAATGCGAACGACGTTCGCCACCGCGCAAACGTCGGCAGCACTCCTCTTCGAGACTTAACTGATGGGTCTCGGCTGATGCCTTCAGCAATCGATACAGTTGCGTATCGATCTCCAGAACGACTCTGGTCATGGTTTCCCGCCTCCCTGCACTTCACTCATGTTTGAGCGATAAATCCTTGAACCGCTTGTACCGTGCGCCCTGCCGTTGACGCAAAGCTGTCGCGTGACACCTGTAACTTAGTAAATCAGAGTGCCGCACATGCGACGTACGTTCAGACGAGCGGTGAAAGCACCTTGCAAATCGTCAATAAGCGGTTGCCAGGAAAGACTTTGTGGCGCAATGATCAAGACAGCGCAAATCACTGTGAAGGTCTAGATTTCAGGGTATCCACGTTCACTCTTTCAGGCTGGAAAGGGGCTGGCCGTCGCTTGTCGTGTTGTGCAAACGTTTCTTTCATCCAAGGGAAAACAGAGCCTGTTTGGATGATCCGATACCTTTCGGGTCAAGTAGATCGCCCAGGCATGGGCCTGGGCAGACAGCGACACATGAAGTGTCGTGGCACCGACGTACGTTGTCGGGCCGAGGGTTCTGTGCAGAAGGAGAAGTTGAATGCCTTACCAACCGAATGACCTCCTGAGCCGTCATTTTGAAGAAAGCGGCCATGACCTCATCAGCAAGGTCGAAGAACAACTCAAGCTGATTTCACCCAACAGCCCGAACACCCCGATCTACCGCGACATGATCCTGACCGTGCTGCGCATGGCCCAGGAAGACCACAACCGTTGGAATGCCAAAATCACCCTGCAAGCCCTGCGCGAACTGGAACAGGCTTTCCGCGTACTCGAACAATTCAAGGGGCGGCGCAAGGTCACGGTATTCGGCTCGGCCCGTACGCCCATGGAACATCCGCTCTACAGCATGGCCCGGGAACTCGGCGCCGCTCTGACGCGCTCGGACATGATGGTCATTACCGGCGCCGGTGGCGGCATCATGGCCGCCGCGCATGAAGGCGCCGGCCTGACACACAGCCTGGGTTTCAACATCACCCTGCCCTTCGAACAGCATGCCAACCCCACTGTCGACGGCACGACCAACCTGCTGCCCTTCCACTTTTTCTTCACCCGCAAGCTGTTCTTCGTCAAGGAAGCCGACGCCCTGGTGCTGTGCCCGGGTGGCTTCGGTACGCTGGATGAGGCGCTGGAAGTGCTGACGTTGATCCAGACCGGCAAGAGTCCATTGGTGCCCGTGGTGCTGCTCGACGCACCGGGTGGCAAATTCTGGCAAGGCGCACTGGACTTCATTCACCAGCAACTGGAAGAAAACCACTACATCCTGCCCACTGATATGAAGCTGGTGAAACTGGTCTACAACGTCGAAGAAGCGGTAGAGCACATCAACCAGTTCTACAGTAACTTCCACTCCAGTCGCTGGCTCAAGCACCAGTTCCTGATTCGCATGAATCACACACTCAGCGACCACGCACTCGAACACATGCAGGAGGCTTTCGCCGACCTGTGCCTGAGCGATCATTTCCATCAGCACACTTACAGCGGCGAGGAACACGACGAAGCCGAGTTCAGCCATCTGGCGCGACTGGTCTTCAACTTCAACGCCCGCAATCATGGCCGCTTGCGCGAGCTTGTGGACTACATCAACCTGCCGGAAAACTGGGCACAATCAAAACCCCAGGTACAACAACGCACCCGGGAGCCGTCAAAGGTTTCGTGAGGCATAAAAAAACGGCCCGCTATCGAAATAGCAGGCCGTTTCAGTTCAATCGTCCATCCCTCGACCGCTGAACAGGCGGTTGATCATTTCCATGGAGTATCCCCGATACGCCAGGAACCTGCCTTGCCTGGCTCGCTCCCGGGCGTCTGCCGGCAATTGTCCGGAGAACTTGCGCCGCCAGGTATCGATCAATTGCTCCTGCCAGTCGATACCGCTCTCTCGCAGGGCAAGTTCAATATCGGTGCGCTGCAGGCCACGCTGGCCCAACTCTTCACGAATGCGTAAAGGGCCATAACCGGAACGGGCGCGGTAGGAAACGAAACTTTCGAGGTAACGGGTTTCGGACAACAACCCCTCTTCCGTCAACCGGTCGAGTGCTGTTTCGATCATTTCGGGGATGGCGCCGCGCTGACGCAGTTTACGCGTCAGCTCGACACGACCGTGCTCGCGACGTGCGAGCAGGTCCATTGCGGTTCGCCGCACCGCGACGAGTGTATCGAGTACGGCAGTCATCGCTTCGATCAGATATCAGCGTCAGCCAGGTCGTCTTCGGTCTCTTTGACCGCAGAAGCTTTGGCGTCCGCAACCGATGCAGGCGACAGCAGCTTGTCACGCAGTTGCTTCTCCAGCTTTGCCGCGACTTCCGGGTTGTCTGCCAGGAACTTGGCCGAGTTGGCCTTGCCCTGACCGATCTTGGTGCCTTCATAGGCATACCAGGCACCGGACTTCTCGACGAAACCGTGCAGAACACCCAGGTCGATCATCTCGCCGTTGAGGTAGATGCCCTTGCCGTAAAGAATCTGGAACTCGGCCTGGCGGAACGGCGAAGCTACCTTGTTCTTCACAACCTTGACGCGGGTTTCGCTACCGACGACCTCATCACCATCTTTCACCGCGCCGGTACGACGGATGTCCAGACGAACCGATGCGTAGAACTTCAGTGCGTTACCACCGGTGGTGGTTTCCGGGCTACCGAACATCACGCCGATTTTCATACGGATCTGGTTGATGAAGATCACCAGGCAGTTGGCGTTCTTGATGTTACCGGTGATTTTACGCAGCGCCTGGGACATCAGACGGGCTTGCAGGCCCACGTGCATGTCACCCATTTCGCCTTCGATTTCAGCCTTTGGCACCAGGGCGGCCACGGAGTCGACGATGATCACGTCAACCGCGTTGGAGCGCACCAGCATGTCGGTGATTTCCAGGGCCTGCTCGCCGGTGTCCGGCTGGGAAACCAGCAGGTCGTCGACGTTGACGCCCAGCTTGCCGGCGTACTCAGGGTCGAGGGCGTGCTCGGCGTCGACGAATGCGCAGGTCGCGCCGGCTTTTTGAGCCTGGGCGATCACGGACAAGGTCAGCGTGGTTTTACCGGAAGATTCAGGACCGTAGATTTCAACAATACGGCCTTTTGGCAGACCGCCGATGCCGAGAGCGATGTCCAGACCCAGAGAGCCAGTGGAGATGGCCGGGATCGCCTGACGGTCCTGATCGCCCATACGCATTACGGCACCCTTGCCGAATTGACGTTCGATCTGACCCAGGGCCGCAGCCAAGGCTTTCTTCTTGTTGTCGTCCATTAAAGTCCTCACGTAATCAATAAGGCCTGACGGCCAACACCTGTATAAGTAGCCAGTATTATTCCACAGCGATTCCGGATCGCCTACCCCTGATTTGAGATTTCTGCCGCGGCATACCGCAGCAGCCCCTCTAGCGCGGCCTTCACCGTTTGTCGGCGGACGTCGTCGCGATTACCCGGGAAGTGCTGCCGCTCGCAGAACACCTGATCTCCGACGCCCCAGGCCAGCCACACCGTGCCAACCGGCTTGTTCGCCGTTCCACCATCCGGACCGGCGATACCACTGACCGCCACGGAGAAATACGCGCTATTTTTCTTCTGCGCCCCCCGGACCATGGCGTCGACCACCTCGCGGCTGACCGCGCCCACGGTGGTGAACAACTCCACCGGGACATCCAGTTGCAGGGTTTTCTGCCGGTTGGAGTAGGTGACATAACCGGCCTCGAACCAGGCCGAACTCCCGGGGATACGGGTGATTGCCTCGGCGATGCCTCCGCCGGTGCAGGACTCCGCCGTGGTGACGTGGGCATTGAGAACCTGCAGGCGTCTGCCGAGTTCGGCGGCGAGCTGGGTGATTTCGTTCACGGTCATCTCCTGATCGGGCGGGATGAGGTTAACCGTACACGAGCAGACCGCACTTGCAAGCGACGGGACCGATCAAAATGTAAAGAACCAGAGGCTCTGGAAAAGGCCTGTCGGGGAATCAATCTTCGACGTCACCGGACGGAAGATGTCCGCCCCCCATACGCTTGGCCACCCAACGCTCATACAACCCTAGAACCACGTCTGTCCCGGCCATCGCCGCTAAACAACCACCCGCACAGGCAGCCCAGATGGAAACATTGGCGGCGTGCAGCAGCATGATGACCGAGACGCCGCAGATCATGCTGGAGCCAGACCGCAGGCTCAGGCGCCGGATAAGGGACCAGCCACGAACGCCCTCTTTATCGGCACGCCACATTTCACCGGTAACGCCACCGAGTATTGGCAGGCTGATGACCAGCCACAGAGGCATGTCCAGCAACGCATATTGCTCAGCGGTCATTTCATGCCTCCTTGAGTGAACGGTCATTCCGTGTTCTTGGATAGATAGGCAACAAGACTATGCATTTATGCATAGAAAGGCAATGCGTAAACGCATACAAAAAGACAGTCCGATGCTTTCAGCACACGAAAAAAACCCGCTCGGGAAGCGGGTTTTATCTGAACGCAGGGGGTGTTAGCGGGCGTACATGCCCCACCAGAAGACATGTCCAAGGATAACAATCGGCTCTTCCTGGATTTCCTGGAAGCTGTAGTCCTCGTCCGGATGCTCGTCACGATTGAAGCTGCGCAAGCGAATCCCGGACGGCAGGCGATACAGCTGCTTCACTCGTAACTGGCCGTTGTGATTGATTGCATAAAGGTCGCCGTCAACGATATCGCCAATGCCGCACTTGCCGGCATTGACCCCGACCGTGGCGCCATCACGCAGTACCGGCAACATGCTGTTGCCCCGCACTGTCACGCATTTGGCCTGGTCGAACTGCACGCCGTTATGGCGCAGGCTTCGTTTGCCGAAGCGCAGGCTGGAGCGCTCGCTCTCCTCGATGACGAATCTTCCTGATCCTGCGGCCAATTCAACCTCGCGAAGAAAGGGAACCGACACCTCGTCGTCATCGACAGGGGTATCGTCGTCCCACAGGCTTATATCCTTGAGTTCCGAATGCACGGGAGCGCGCCCGGCATTAGCGGCATACGTGACGTCCGCGCGACCTCGCAACTGGTCGGTGCTCACGGAAAAATAGTCGGCAATTTTCGAAATGTGCCTATCCGAAGGATCGACGATTTTCCCGCTGAGAATGCGCGAGAGCGTGGATTGAGGCACGCCGGTTCGACGGTGAAGCTCCGTGGGGGAGATCCCGTGCTGATCGAGCAATGCTCTTAATACGGTAGATACGTTGCGTTTTTGCATAACTCGCATAGTGCTTGCTCTTCTCGAAGAAGACAATGCCGATTTGCATAAGTCATGCATATCCAGATTGTAAATGGCAAAGGAGTCACCCGGCCGTGATGCCTGCGTCGGGTAGACCGCCCATGGTAACCTTGCGCCCATCGCGGAAAAGCCCGGCCGTTGCCCCGCTTTTGCCCCATCTCTTTCAACGAGCTTCCTGACAATCCGATGAATAAAGCCGTCTCCGACCTGTCCTCCCACACCCCGATGATGCAACAGTACTGGCGCCTGAAAAACCAGCACCCGGACCAGCTGATGTTCTACCGCATGGGCGACTTCTACGAGATCTTCTATGAAGACGCGAAGAAGGCCGCCAAGTTGCTGGACATCACCCTGACGGCCCGCGGGCAGTCGGCCGGGCAGGCGATTCCGATGTGCGGGATTCCTTACCATGCCGCCGAGGGTTACCTGGCAAAACTGGTGAAACTTGGCGAATCGGTGGTGATCTGCGAGCAGGTCGGCGATCCGGCCACCAGCAAAGGGCCGGTGGAGCGGCAGGTCGTGCGCATCATCACGCCGGGGACGGTGAGTGACGAGGCGCTGCTCGACGAGCGTCGGGACAACCTGATCGCCGCCGTCCTGGGTGATGAGCGCCTGTTCGGCCTGGCGGTGCTGGACATCACCAGCGGCAACTTCAGCGTGCTGGAAATCAAGGGTTGGGAAAATCTGCTGGCGGAGCTGGAGCGGGTCAACCCGGTGGAACTGCTGATTCCGGATGACTGGCCCAAGGACTTGCCGGCGGAAAAACGCCGTGGCGTGCGTCGTCGTGCGCCGTGGGATTTCGAGCGCGATTCGGCGCTCAAAAGCCTGTGCCAGCAATTCTCGACCCAGGATCTCAAAGGCTTTGGCTGCGAAAACCTGACCCTGGCCATCGGCGCCGCCGGTTGCCTGCTGGCCTACGCCAAGGAAACCCAGCGCACCGCCCTACCTCATTTGCGCAGCCTGCGTCATGAGCGCCTGGACGACACCGTGGTGCTCGATGGCGCCAGCCGTCGCAACCTGGAGCTCGACACCAACCTGGCCGGCGGCCGCGACAACACCCTGCAATCGGTGGTGGACCGCTGCCAGACCGCCATGGGCAGCCGTCTGCTGACCCGCTGGCTGAATCGCCCATTACGCGATTTGACGGTGCTGTTGGCGCGCCAGACCTCGATCACCTGCCTGCTCGACGGTTACCGCTTCGAAAGGCTGCAACCGCAGCTCAAGGAAATCGGTGACATCGAACGGATTCTTGCGCGGATCGGCCTGCGCAATGCCCGCCCCCGCGACCTCGCTCGCTTGCGTGATGCCCTCGGCGCACTACCGGAACTGCAAGTGGCAATGACGGAGCTCGAAGCCCCGCACCTCCAGCAACTCGCCACCATCACCAGCACCTACCCGGAACTGGCGGCACTCCTGGAAAAAGCCATCATCGACAACCCGCCCGCAGTCATTCGTGACGGCGGCGTGCTGAAAACCGGCTACGACAGAGAACTCGACGAACTGCAGTCGCTGAGCGAAAACGCCGGGCAATTCCTGATCGACCTCGAGGCACGGGAAAAGGCCCGCACCGGCCTGTCGCACCTGAAGGTCGGTTACAACCGCATCCACGGCTACTTCATCGAGCTGCCAAGCAAGCAGGCGGAATCGGCACCGGCCGACTATATTCGCCGCCAGACACTCAAAGGCGCCGAGCGTTTCATTACGCCGGAACTCAAGGCGTTCGAAGACAAGGCACTGTCAGCCAAGAGCCGCGCTCTGGCCCGCGAGAAGATGCTGTACGAAGCGCTGCTTGAAGACCTGATCGCCCAATTGCCACCCTTGCAGGACACTGCTGGCGCCCTGGCCGAGCTGGACGTCTTGAGCAACCTTGCCGAACGCGCGCTGAACCTCGACCTGAACTGCCCGCGCTTCGTCAGTGAGCCGTGCATGCGCATCAGCCAGGGTCGTCACCCGGTGGTAGAACAAGTGCTGACCACGCCGTTCGTGGCCAACGACCTGAGCCTTGATGACAACACCCGCATGCTGGTGATCACCGGTCCGAACATGGGCGGTAAATCCACCTACATGCGTCAGACCGCCTTGATCGTGCTCCTGGCGCACATCGGCAGCTTCGTGCCGGCAGCCAGTTGCGAACTGTCGCTGGTCGATCGCATCTTCACCCGGATCGGCTCCAGTGATGACCTGGCCGGCGGGCGTTCGACCTTCATGGTGGAAATGAGCGAAACCGCGAACATCCTGCACAACGCCACCGAGCGCAGCCTGGTGCTGATGGACGAAGTCGGGCGCGGCACCAGCACCTTCGACGGTCTGTCCCTGGCATGGGCGGCGGCCGAGCGCCTGGCGCATCTGCGTGCCTACACGCTGTTCGCCACACACTACTTTGAACTGACTGTCCTGCCGGAAGCCCAGCCGCTGGTGGCCAACGTGCACCTCAATGCCACCGAGCACAACGAGCGCATCGTGTTCCTGCACCACGTGCTGCCCGGGCCGGCCAGCCAGAGTTATGGCCTGGCCGTTGCGCAGCTGGCAGGCGTACCGAGTGAAGTCATTACGCGCGCTCGCGAGCATTTGAGCCGCCTGGAAGACACCGCCCTGCCCCATGAAACACCTGCACCGACCAAAGGCAAACCGGCCGCACCGCTGCAAAGCGACCTGTTCGCCAGCCTGCCGCACCCGGTGCTGGATGACCTGGCCAAGCTCGATCTGGACGACATGACGCCACGTCGTGCTCTCGAAATGCTCTATACACTAAAGACACGGATCTAACGCAGCGGCTTGCAAGCTGTTAGAATCTCGCGCGGTTTGGGATGCTGCTGGCTAATAGCCTGGCCAGCAGACTATCGCTCCCGAACCTGGCGACCCCTACGAGAAGGGGCGCAGCAAGCCGCGCCTGAGGAGAAAATTAGAAATGACCTTCGTCGTCACCGACAACTGCATCAAGTGCAAGTACACCGACTGCGTAGAAGTCTGTCCGGTGGACTGCTTTTACGAAGGCCCGAATTTCCTGGTGATTCACCCGGATGAGTGCATCGATTGCGCGCTGTGCGAACCTGAATGCCCTGCCGTGGCTATCTTCTCCGAAGATGAGGTTCCGGCCGGCATGGAAAACTTCATCGAGCTGAACGCTGAGTTGGCCGATATCTGGCCAAACATCACCGAGAAGAAAGATTCGATGCCCGACGCTGAAGAGTGGGATGGCAAGAAAGGCAAGATCGCAGACCTCGAACGCTGATTACCCCCGCGTTCGCGAAAAAGGCCCCACAAGGGCCTTTTTGCTTTTCTGCAGGCAAAAAAAGGGGCGGTTTGACCCGCCCACATTTTTTCCCTATTCCCTGTGTTCCTTTTCATCGTCCTGATGAATCGCGTCCTGCGATATCCATATCCTTCATCCATGAAGGACGTGTCTGTCCGTCGACACAACCTGAATACTAGACCTTTCCCCGCCTGGATCAATCGCCCTTTGGCGCGAAACCCAACTGTCACACGCCATTAATAATAAAAAATAGTTATATAAATCAAAAAGATAGAGACAATCGGCGTTCAGCATGGACGACTGCCAGAGTGTAAAAATAACGAACACTTACGCAAGAGTAAGCCAAGGCTTACAGCAGGAAACCAAAATCCCGAGGGGATTCGGTCTCTTGGCCAGGCAATAAAAAACCCCGAGCCAGTCGGGGTTTTTCATGCCATCGCTGTGAGCGCCTTATTGGAACAGCGACTCGCTCGACAGACCATTTTTTTCCAGGATCTCGCGCAGCCGCTTCAAGCCTTCCACCTGAATCTGTCTGACCCGTTCCCGGGTCAGGCCGATTTCCAGGCCTACGTCTTCAAGGGTGCTGCTTTCATGACCGCGCAGGCCGAAGCGGCGTACAACCACTTCGCGTTGCTTGTCGGTCAGTTCCGAGAGCCATTGATCGATGCTCTGGGACAGGTCGTCGTCCTGCAACAGTTCACATGGATCGGTTGGACGGTCGTCAGTCAGGGTATCGAGCAGGGTTTTATCCGAATCCGGACCCAGCGAGACGTCGACCGAAGAAACCCGTTCGTTAAGGCCGAGCATACGCTTGACCTCTCCCACCGGTTTTTCCAGCAGGTTGGCGATTTCTTCGGGTGAGGGTTCATGGTCGAGTTTTTGCGTCAGCTCCCGCGCAGCCCGCAGGTACACATTCAGCTCTTTGACCACGTGGATCGGCAGCCGGATGGTCCGGGTCTGATTCATGATTGCGCGTTCGATGGTCTGGCGAATCCACCAGGTCGCGTAGGTCGAGAAGCGGAAACCGCGTTCCGGATCGAACTTCTCCACCGCCCGGATCAAGCCGAGGTTGCCCTCTTCGATCAGGTCCAGCAGCGACAGCCCACGATTGACGTAACGCCGGGCGATTTTCACCACCAGCCGCAGGTTACTTTCAATCATGCGTTTGCGCCCGGCCGGATCGCCACTTTGCGACAGGCGCGCAAAATGAACTTCTTCTTCGGGGGACAGCAGGGGAGAGAAACCAATTTCATTGAGATACAGCTGCGTGGCATCAAGTGCCCGCGTGTAGTCAATGTACTTGTGTTGTTTCAACGATGCGGAGTGTTTGGATTTGGCACGAACGGAAGGTGGAGCCGCCCCTTCATCATTCGACATCGAATCCGTATCGATGCTGCTCTCCATCAGGAGAACCTCATCGTCGATGTCAAACTCCGGCACTTCTTTACTGAGAGCCATTGTTATAGTCCTTTGGTGAGTTCGACCTCAAGCTCAAGCGGCGCCTTCATCCCTGGCAACGCTGGAGCCTGTCCCCTCTACGCGACGGAACAGGCTGGTAAGCGATCAACGACGTGGCAGGAATTGCAGCGGATCTACAGGTTTACCCTGGCGGCGAATTTCAAAATGCAGTTTCACCCGGTCTGTACCCGTTGACCCCATTTCGGCAATTGTCTGTCCGACCTTGACCTGCTGCCCCTCCCGAACCAACAGCCTGCGGTTATGTCCGTAGGCACTGACGTAAGTTTCGCTGTGTTTGATGATCACTAGTTCGCCGTAGCCCCTTAAGCCACTCCCGGCGTACACCACCGTCCCATCAGACGCAGCTAAAACAGGCTGTCCCAAATCACCGGCGATATCAATTCCTTTATTCAAACTACCGTTTGAAGAGAATTTCCCGATCAGAATGCCATTAGATGGCCATCCCCAGCCCGTCGGGGCTGGCCCGGGAGGGGGCAACGGAGCGGGTGCTGGCTTGTTGGCGACGGACGGTAAAACCGTCGTTGTGCTGGCGGTCGCACCGTTTACCGGACGACGGATGACCGTGGTTTTACTCGACGACGAAGGTGTTGAACTGGACGAACTGACCACCGCTGTCGACGTTGAATCGGTACGACCATCAAAGCGAATCGTCTGACCTGGACGGATAGTGTAAGGCGCAGCAATGTTGTTACGCGCAGCCAGGGCCTTGTAGTCCCAGCCGTAACGGAAGGCGATGGAGAACAGGGTGTCCTTGGGCCGAACGACGTATTGTCCGGTGGTTACGGCCGGGCGCTGGGCCGCGGCATTGTTGCGGTCCAGGACACGAACATCGCTGGACTTGTTGCTGGAACAACCGACCAGCAACGTGCTCAAGACAAGGCCAGTCACCAGGCGCTGAAAGCTCGTTTTACTCATACGCTGCGCAATGACTGTGAGACTCACCCGCCGCTCCCTCTGTGGTGGCTGAAAATGTGAAATACCGGAGTCCGGCAATGAACTGTCGCAAGTATAACGAGCCGTGCACGCTTTAACTTTAATGTGGCGAATCGGTGTCGCGCACACGTTTGCTGCCTGACGATGAATCCCGTTCAACCGAACGATGCCGCAGTAAGACAAAGGCAATCGAAGAGAATTCAGCGTGCCGAAACAAATGCTCAGGCCAGTGGCCCATTGAGCAATGGCACGAAGCGCACCGCCCCCAGAACATGCCTGGAAAAACCTTGTTCCTCGCGGATGATCAGCATCAATTGCTGGACTTCGCCGGCCCCGACCGGGATCACCATCCGGCCTCCCGGTGCCAACTGATCAAGCAGAGCCTGGGGCACATCGGTGGCCACTGCGGTGACGATAATCCCGTTGTACGGCGCCAGTGCCGGCCAGCCTTCCCAGCCGTCGCCCCAGCGGAACACCACGTTGCGCAGGTTCAGTTCGACCAGGCGTTCCTTTGCCCGATCCTGCAGAACCTTGATGCGCTCGACCGAGAACACACGCTCGACCAGTTGCGACAGCACCGCCGTCTGATAACCCGACCCGGTGCCGATCTCCAGCACCTTGTCGAGGGGACCGGCCTCCAGCAGCAGCTCGCTCATGCGCGCCACCATATAAGGCTGGGAGATGGTCTGGTTATTACCAATCGGCAGCGCCGTGTCTTCATAGGCACGGTGCGCCAGCGCTTCGTCGACGAACAGGTGGCGCGGGGTCCGGCGAATGACCTCCAGCACCCTGGCGTTGGAGATGCCTTCTTCGTACAGGCGCTGGATCAGCCGCTCCCGGGTTCGCTGGGAGGTCATGCCGATGCCGCGACGCAGCATATCGTCTTGTTCGCGACCCATCAGCGCAGCCCCTCCAGCCAGCCGTCCAGACTTCTGAAGGCATCATTGAAGGTGCGATCCAGTTGCAGCGGCGTGATCGAAACATAACCCTGCATCACTGCATGGAAATCGGTACCCGGGCCACCGTCTTCGGCATCCCCGGCCGCAGCGATCCAGTAACCGGACTTGCCCCGCGGATCCACCACTTTCATCGGTGCCGCGGCACGCGCGCGATGGCCCAGGCGGGTCAACTGGATACCGCGGATACGGTCCAGCGGCAAATTGGGAATGTTCACGTTCAGTACCGTACGCGGTGGCAGATCCAGGTCAGCATGGGCTTCGACCAGTTTGCGCGCGAAATGGGCAGCTGTGGGAAGGTTATCTACCTGGCGTGAGACCAGCGAAAAGGCAAACGAGGGGTGTTTCAGGAAACGCCCCTCAAGGGCCGCCGCCACCGTGCCGGAATACAGGACATCGTCCCCCAGGTTCGCGCCCAGGTTGATTCCGGAAACCACCATGTCCGCTTCGCGCTCCAGCAGGCCGTTGAGGCCCAGGTGCACACAATCGGTGGGCGTGCCGTTGAGGCTGATAAAGCCGTTGGCCAGGGTTTGCGGGTGCAACGGACGGTCGAGCGTCAGCGAACTGCTGGCGCCGCTTTTGTCCTGGTCCGGGGCGATAACCACGCATTCGGTGTAATCCGCCAGCGCAGCATAAAGCGCGGCGAGACCGGGTGCGGTTACCCCATCGTCGTTAGAAATCAGAATACGCATGGGCTGTCCGTCTGCCCCACCGGCACCAGATCAACAAGCTCACGCACCAATACGGTGGCGAAGCATCCGGCCGGCAGGATGAATTCCAGTTGCAGAATGTCAGGCTCGGGATAATGCCACGTCAGCCCGCCAATGGGCAGCCGCAGGATGCGACGTTCGTGGCTCATACCGGCGTTGATCAACCAGTCACGCAAATCCGCTTCGCGTGCGGCGATAACCTGCTCCAGTTCATGGACAACGCCCGTGGCCGGCGAGTCACCTTCGCCCCACTGCGGACCGGTCGGGTGCAGATCGAGAATCGCCAGGCGCGGGTCGCTGCACTCGGCTTCGCCTGCCGGGAAAAAGCTGCGACTGTCGGTGAAGGCCAGCAGATCGCCCACCTGGGCACACTGCCAGGTGCCATCGGCGACACGCGCGGCCAGCACCTGATTGAACAGAAAACTGCGCGCCGTGGAGAGCAGACGCGAGCGCACATTGCGCTGCTCCGGCAAGGCCTTGCGCGCGGCCCAGGCGCGAGCATCGACGACGTTGCCGCCGTCATGGCCGAAACGCTGGGCGCCAAAATAATTGGGGATGCCTTGTTTGGCGATCAGTTGCAGACGCTCTTCAAGCGCAGCCTTGTCGCCAGCGAATTGCGTCAGGCGTAACGTAAAACCGTTGGCCGAGTGCGCACCGCGTTGCAGTTTGCGTTTGTGGCGGGCGGTCTTGAGGATCTTCAGCGTATCGTTTTGCGCGGCCGACAGATCAGGGTCGGCCTTGCCCGGCAATTGCACGCTGAACCACTGGCGAGTCAACGCCTGACGGTCCTTGAGCCCGGCATAACTGACGGTGCGCAAAGGCACGCCGGCAGCCTTGGCAATCCGCCGCGCCGCTTCTTCTGTGTTCAAACCACGCTTTTCCACCCAGATCCACAGGTGTTCGCCTTCGCCACTGAGGGGAATATCAAGGACTTCGTCGACCTGGAAATCTTCCGCAATGGCTTTCAGTACCGCGGTGCCGAGGGGTTCACCATAGGCCCGCGGGCCGAGCAGTTGCAGTTCGTTCATGCGCGCAGCAACAAGGCAACGGAGTGCACGGCAATGCCTTCTTCGCGACCGACAAAGCCGAGCTTTTCGGTGGTGGTAGCTTTCACGTTCACTTGATCCAACTCTACTTGAAGATCCGCGGCAATCAGCGCGCGCATCGATTCGATATGCGGGGCCATTTTCGGCGCCTGGGCGACGATGGTGTTATCGACGTTGCCGACTTTCCAGCCTTTGGCATGGACCAGTGCGACGACGTGACGCAACAGCGCACGGCTGTCAGCGCCCTTGAATTGCGGGTCGGTATCCGGGAAGTGCTTGCCGATGTCGCCCAGCGCCGCGGCGCCGAGCAAGGCATCGCTCAAGGCGTGCAAGAGGACGTCACCGTCAGAGTGAGCGAGCAGCCCGAAGCTGTGTGCAATGCGCACGCCGCCCAGAGTGATGAAATCGCCTTCAGCGAAACGGTGCACATCATAGCCGTGGCCAATACGCATAAAAAAACGCCCCGATTTTTGTCAGGGCGTGATTCTACCTGCATTAGGCACCTAGAGCATGCGCGTGATGCCGCAAGTGGTCGTCTATGAAACTGGCAATGAAGAAATAGCTGTGGTCATAGCCCGGTTGCAGGCGCAACGTCAGCGGGTGACCCGCCAGTTTGGCCGCCTGCTGCAGGGCTTCCGGCTTGAGCTGGCTGGCGAGGAAATCGTCGCGATCACCCTGGTCGACCAACAGCGGCAACTTTTCATCGGCCTCGGCAATCAACGCGCAGGCATCCCACTCGCGCCATTTCGAACGGTCCTCTCCCAGATAACGGGAGAAGGCTTTCTGCCCCCACGGGCAATCCATCGGGTTGTTGATTGGCGAGAACGCCGACACCGACAGATAGCGCCCCGGATTGCGCAATGCGCAGACCAGCGCACCATGGCCGCCCATGGAATGGCCACTGATGCCGCGCTTGTCCGACGCCGGGAAATGGGCTTCGACCAATGTCGGCAATTCCTGCACGACATAGTCATGCATCCGATAGTGGCGCGACCAAGGCTCCTGGGTGGCATTCAGGTAAAACCCGGCGCCGAGACCGAAGTCCCAGGCGCCATCCGGATCGCCCGGCACATCAGGACCGCGAGGGCTGGTGTCCGGTGCGACGATGATCAGCCCCAACTCGGCGGCCATGCGCATGGCGCCAGCCTTTTGCATGAAGTTCTCGTCGGTGCAGGTCAGGCCGGACAACCAGTACAACACCGGCAGCTTGCCGCCCTGCTCCGCTTGAGGAGGCAGGTACACGGCGAACACCATGTCACAGCCGAGCACTTCCGAGCGATGGCGATAGCGCTTGTGCCAACCGCCAAAGCTTTTCTGGCAGGAGATGTTTTCCAGGCTCATGACAGACCTCAGAAATGAATGACGGAGCGGATGCTTTTTCCTTCATGCATCAGGTCAAACGCCTTGTTGATATCTTCCAGGCCCATGGTGTGGGTGATGAAGGTATCCAGCGGAATCTCGCCGGTCTCAGCCATTTCCACATAGCTTGGCAACTCGGTACGGCCGCGCACACCGCCGAACGCCGAACCGCGCCAGACGCGACCGGTGACCAACTGGAACGGACGGGTCGAGATTTCCTGACCGGCACCGGCAACACCGATGATGACCGACTCGCCCCAGCCCTTGTGGCAGCACTCCAGCGCCGCGCGCATCAGTTGCACGTTGCCGATGCACTCGAAGGAAAAATCCACGCCGCCATCGGTCATGTCGACGATGACTTCCTGGATCGGACGATCGAAGTCTTTCGGATTCACGCAATCGGTTGCGCCCAGCTGTTTGGCGATCTCGAATTTCGCCGGGTTGATGTCGATGGCGATGATGCGGGCAGCCTTGGCTTTCACAGCACCAATCACCGCCGAAAGACCGATGCCGCCGAGGCCGAAAATGGCCACGGTATCACCCGGTTTCACTTTGGCGGTGTTGAGCACTGCACCGATACCGGTGGTGACACCACAGCCCAGCAGGCAGACTTTTTCCAGTGGTGCTTCCTTGGCGATTTTCGCAACGGAAATCTCCGGAAGCACGGTGTACTCGGAGAACGTGGAAGTGCCCATGTAGTGGAAAATCGTTTCGCCCTTGTAGGAAAAACGCGAAGTACCGTCCGGCATCAGGCCTTTGCCCTGGGTCGCGCGAATCGCCTGGCAGAGGTTGGTTTTACCCGACAGGCAGAATTTGCACTGACGGCATTCCGGGGTGTACAGCGGGATTACATGATCGCCCACCGCAACGGAGGTCACGCCCTCGCCGATCGCCTCCACGATCGCGCCGCCTTCATGGCCGAGGATCGACGGGAAGATGCCTTCCGGGTCAGCGCCGGACAAGGTGTAGGCATCGGTATGGCAAACACCGGAGGCCACCACGCGCAGCAATACTTCGCCGGCCTTGGGCATGGCGACATCGACTTCAACGATTTCGAGGGGCTTCTTGGCCTCGAAGGCAACGGCGGCGCGCGACTTGATCATGATGACTCTCCAGTGAATTAAAACGAGACAGTGAGTGTAATACATGGCTCAACGATGAATAATCGATGCAAATGCAAAATATTATTGCCGCACAGGGATAATCATTGATGTCCGAAAATCGCTGGGAAGGGATCGACGAGTTTGTCGCCGTTGCCGAATGCAGCCAGTTCACCGCTGCTGCGCAACGCCTGGGGGTTTCTTCCTCCCATATCAGTCGACAAATCGTACGCCTCGAAGAACGCCTGCAAACTCGCCTGCTCTACCGCAGTACCCGCCGGGTCACGCTGACCGAGGCCGGGCAAACCTTCCTGCAACATTGCCAGCGTTTGCAGGATGGCCGCGAAGAGGCATTGCGAGCGGTCGGCGACCTGACCAGCGAACCCAAGGGCATGCTGCGCATGACCTGCGCCGTGGCTTATGGCGAGCGCTTCATCGTGCCGCTGGTGACCCGCTTCATGGGGCTGTATCCGCAACTGCGCATCGACATCGAACTGACCAATCGCCAGCTTGACCTGGTGCACGAAGGCCTCGATCTGGCAATTCGCCTCGGGCGTTTGCAGGACTCACGGCTGGTCGCCACCCGCCTCGCGCCGCGACGCATGTTTCTCTGTGCATCGCCCTCCTACCTTGAGCGCTACGGTCGCCCGCACAGCCTGTCGGAGCTGAGCCGCCACAACTGCCTCATCGGTAGCTCGGACCTCTGGCAACTGGAACAGAACGGGCGGGAATTTTCGCAAAGGGTGCAGGGAAACTGGCGCTGCAACAGTGGGCAAGCGGTGCTGGATGCCGCGCTACAAGGCGTGGGGCTGTGTCAGTTGCCGGACTATTACGTGCTGGAGCATTTGAATAGCGGCGCGTTGATTTCGTTGCTTGAAGCACATCAACCACCGAACACGGCGGTTTGGGCGTTGTATCCGCAGCAACGGCATTTGTCGCCGAAGGTGCGCAAGCTGGTGGACTTTTTGAAGGAGGGGTTGGCTGAAAGGCCGGAGTATCGAAGCTAGGAAGGTGCCGGTGTGTCAGCAGGATGGCGGTTGTCTGTACTACCGTAATCGCGAGCAAGCTCGCTCCCACAGGGTTTGCTGGCGTTCACAAGATTTGTGTTCGTCCCCGCCCAATGTGGGAGCGAGCTTGCTCGCGATTGGGGGCAGCACAAAACCAATGTCAATCAGTGGCGATTGGCCCAACGCTGCCTCAACCATTCAAGGTCTTCAGGACGCGTAACCTTGAGGTTATCGGACCGTCCTTCGATCAGGCGCGGTGCCGAACCGGCCCACTCCATCGCCGAGGCTTCGTCGGTAATAACGGCATCGGCCACCAGACTGTCCGCCAAAGCCCGATGCAACGCCCCAAGGCGAAACATCTGCGGCGTGAAGGCCTGCCAGATCACGCTGCGGTCCACGGTTTCGACCACACGACCGTGCTTGTCGACTCGCTTGAGCGTATCCCGTGCCGGAACCGCCAGCAGTCCGCCGACAGGATCGTCAGCCAGTTCAGCCAGCAGCTTGTCCAGATCGTCACGACTGAGGTTCGGCCGTGCGGCATCGTGAACCAGTACCCAATCCTCATCGTCGGCACCCTGCGCATGCAAGTGCAGCAAGGCATTGAGCACCGATCCGGAACGTTCGGAACCGCCCTCGACCCGGGCAATACGCGGATCACTGGCACACGCCAGGTTCGGCCAATAAGGATCATCAACAGCAAGACTGACCACCAACCCTTTCAGGCAGGGATGATCAAGGAAACAGCCAAGGCTGTGTTCGAGAATAGTGCGCCCGCCCAGTTGCAAGTATTGCTTGGGACGGTCCGCGGCCATACGGGCACCGACGCCCGCGGCAGGAATCACGGCCCAGAAGGCCGGTAACGAATTAATCATTGGGCCAACTGGTAAAGGGTTTCACCGTCCTTGACCATGCCCAACTCATGGCGAGCCCGCTCTTCAACGGTCTCCATGCCCTTTTTCAACTCACTGACTTCGGCGTCCATCACCCGATTACGTTCCAGCAATGCCTGGTTCTCAGCCTGCTGATCGGCAATCTGCTGAGTCAACTCGGCTACTTGCGCCAGACTGCCGTTTCCCACCCACAGGCGGTACTGCAGGCCAGCCAGCAGCAAAAGCAGGATGAGGAACAACCAATTGGGACTGCGCATCGAATATCAGGTATCCAGTGAAAAAAGACAGCCATGCCAAAACGTGAAGCTTCTGATAGCACGAAGCCTGGAAGAACCAGGCTTGTGCATATAAGGCATCAGATTAGTGGCAAAAACGTCGCCGTAGCGATTTTTCCGACACAATCCGCTGACTTTTTACCAATTTCCGCTTAACCGCGGAACTCGCTGCGACCGTTGTACTTGGCTTTGCCGTTCAACTGCTCTTCGATACGCAGCAGTTGGTTGTACTTGGAAACGCGGTCGGAACGGCACAGGGAGCCGGTCTTGATCTGGCCAGCCGAGGTGCCCACGGCCAGGTCGGCAATGGTCGAATCTTCGGTTTCGCCGGAGCGGTGCGAGATCACGGCAGTGTAACCGGCAGCCTTGGCCATCTGGATGGCTTCCAGGGTTTCGGTCAGGGTGCCGATCTGGTTGAACTTGATCAGGATCGAGTTGGCGATCTTTTTATCGATGCCTTCTTTCAGGATCTTGGTGTTGGTCACGAACAGGTCGTCGCCTACCAACTGGGTCTTCTCGCCGATCTTGTCGGTGAGGATCTTCCAGCCAGCCCAATCGGACTCGTCCAGGCCATCTTCGATGGAGATGATCGGGTAACGCTCGGTCAGGCCTTTCAGGTAATCAGCGAAACCTTCGGCGGTGAACACCTGGCCTTCGCCGGACAGGTTGTACTTGCCGTCTTCGTAGAATTCGCTGGCCGCGCAGTCCAGGGCCAGGGTCACGTCGGTGCCCAGCTTGTAACCGGCGTTGGCCACGGCTTCGGAGATCACTTTCAAAGCGTCTTCGTTGGAAGCCAGGTTCGGCGCGAAACCACCTTCGTCACCCACGGCAGTGCTCAGGCCACGGGCCTTCAGCACAGCTTTGAGGTGATGGAAAATCTCGGTGCCCATGCGCAGACCTTCCGAGAAAGACTTGGCGCCTACTGGCTGAACCATGAATTCCTGGATGTCGACGTTGTTATCGGCGTGCTCGCCACCATTGATGATGTTCATCATCGGAACCGGCATCGAGTAAACACCCGGGGTGCCGTTCAGGTTAGCGATGTGAGCGTACAGCGGCAGGTCCTGGTCCTGTGCTGCTGCCTTGGCCGCGGCCAGGGAAACGGCGAGGATCGCGTTGGCGCCCAGGGAACCTTTGTTCTCAGTACCGTCGAGCTTGATCATTGCCAGATCGAGCGCTTTCTGGTCGCTTGGGTCCATGCCTTTCAACAGGTCGCGGATCGGACCGTTGATGTTGGCTACGGCCTTCAGAACGCCCTTGCCCAGGTAACGGCTCTTGTCGCCATCACGCAGCTCGAGCGCTTCACGCGAGCCAGTGGAAGCACCGGACGGCGCGCAGGCACTGCCGATGATGCCGTTGTCGAGAAGCACATCCGCTTCCACGGTGGGATTGCCACGGGAGTCGAGAACTTCACGACCTTTGATGTCGACGATTTTAGCCATTGTTGTAAACACTCCAAAGTTGACGAAAACGACGCAGCTGTAGGAAATCTTTGATCGTCGGCAAGTGGGTGCAGCGGGCAGTCTTGCAGACGACAAGGCTCAGGCCCGAGGGCCTGAGCGTTAAATCGTGCGGTACTTTACCGGAGAATTGAGGATTACGCGGTTTCTACCGTCGGAAAACTCTTCACCAGTTCGTCCAAAGCCTTGAGCTGGGCCAGGAATGGCTCCAGTTTGTCCAGGCGCAAGGCGCAAGGACCGTCGCATTTGGCGTTGTCCGGATCCGGGTGGGCTTCGAGGAACAAGCCAGCCAGGGACTGGCTCATGCCGGCTTTTGCCAGATCGAGGACCTGGGCGCGACGACCGCCGGCGGAATCGGAGCGACCACCAGGCATTTGCAGCGCGTGGGTCACGTCGAAGAACACCGGGTATTCGAACTGCTTCATGATGCCGAAGCCGAGCATGTCGACGACCAGGTTGTTGTAGCCAAAGCTCGAACCACGCTCGCAGAGGATCAACTGATCGTTACCCGCTTCCACGCACTTGTTCAGGATGTGCTTCATTTCCTGAGGGGCGAGGAACTGGGCTTTCTTGATGTTGATCACAGCGCCCGTTTTGGCCATCGCGACCACGAGGTCGGTCTGGCGCGACAGGAAGGCTGGCAACTGGATGATGTCGCAGACTTCAGCGACGACCGCGGCCTGATCAGGCTCGTGGACGTCGGTGATGATCGGCACGCCGAAGGCTTGCTTGATGTCCTGGAAGATGCGCATGCCTTCTTCCAGGCCAGGACCACGATAGGAGGTCACAGAAGACCGGTTGGCCTTGTCGAAACTGGCCTTGAACACGTAAGGGATACCGAGCTTTTCGGTGACCTTCACATACTCTTCGCAAACCTGCATGGCCATGTCACGACTTTCCAGCACGTTCATGCCGCCGAACAGCACCATGGGTTTGTCGTTGGCAATCTCGATGTCGCCGACGCGGATGATCTTCTGTGCCATCGGGGTTACGCCTTCTTCTGGTGTTGAACCAACGCTGCCTTGACGAACCCGCTGAACAGCGGATGACCGTCGCGTGGCGTCGAGGTGAACTCAGGGTGGAACTGGCAAGCGACGAACCATGGGTGATCCGGAGCTTCAACGACTTCGACCAGTGCGCCATCACCGGAACGACCGGAGATTTTCAAACCGGCTTCCATGATTTGCGGCAGCAGGTTGTTGTTCACTTCGTAGCGATGACGATGACGCTCGACAATCACGTCCTTGCCGTAGCAACCGTGGACCAGGGAACCCGGCTCCAGCAGGCAATCCTGCGCGCCCAGGCGCATGGTGCCGCCCAGATCGGAGGTTTCGGTACGGGTTTCGACAGCGCCGGTGGCATCTTCCCACTCGGTGATCAGGCCCACGACCGGGTGACCGCTTGCACGATCGAACTCGGTGGAGTTGGCGTCTTTCCAGCCCATCACGTTACGTGCGAACTCGATAACGGCCACTTGCATGCCCAGGCAGATACCCAGGTACGGAACCTTGTTTTCGCGAGCGTATTGAACGGCAGTGATCTTGCCTTCAACGCCACGTAGACCGAAGCCGCCAGGTACCAGGATGGCATCGACGCCTTCCAGCAGCGCGGTGCCCTGGTTCTCGATGTCTTCGGAATCGATGTAGCGCAGGTTGACCTTGGTACGGTTGCTGATGCCGGCGTGACTCATCGCTTCGATCAGCGACTTGTAGGCGTCCAGCAGCTCCATGTACTTGCCGACCATGGCGATGGTGACTTCGTGCTCAGGGTTGAGCTTGGCGTCGACCACGGCTTCCCACTCGGACAGATCGGCACCGCCGCATTGCAGGCCGAAACGCTCGACGACGAAATCGTCCAGGCCCTGGGAGTGCAGGATGCCCGGGATCTTGTAGATGGTATCGGCGTCTTCCAGCGCGATCACCGCACGTTCTTCAACGTTGGTGAACTGCGCGATCTTGCGACGCGACGACACATCGATCGGGTGGTCGGAGCGGCAGACCAGCACGTCTGGTTGCAGGCCGATGGAACGCAGTTCCTTCACCGAGTGCTGGGTTGGCTTGGTCTTGGTTTCGCCGGCAGTGGCGATGTACGGCACCAGTGTCAGGTGCATCAGCATCGCGCGTTTGGCGCCGACTTCGAAACGCAGTTGGCGGATCGCCTCGAGGAACGGTTGCGACTCGATGTCACCCACGGTGCCACCGATCTCGACCATTGCCACGTCAGCGTCACCAGCACCCTTGATGATGCGGCGCTTGATTTCGTCGGTAATGTGCGGGATCACCTGGATGGTTGCACCCAGGTAGTCACCACGGCGTTCTTTGCGCAGGACGTGTTCGTAGACACGGCCAGTGGTGAAGTTGTTGTTCTGGGTCATGGTCGTGCGGATGAACCGCTCGTAGTGGCCCAGGTCCAGGTCGGTCTCGGCGCCGTCATGAGTGACGAACACTTCACCGTGCTGGAACGGGCTCATGGTGCCCGGGTCGACGTTGATGTACGGGTCCAGCTTCAGCATGGTGACCTTAAGTCCCCGCGCCTCCAGGATGGCCGCCAATGATGCCGATGCAATGCCTTTCCCCAATGAAGAAACAACACCGCCCGTGACGAATATGTAGCGCGTCATGAAAAACCCTAGAAGTCTGCGTTAAAGCGGTCCGAGCCGCCGGGGAAAGCGAAGGAAGGCCGAAGCCCCCGATCACCTGCATTAATCACAGTGCACCTTTCGAAAAAACCGCCGCGTTGGGACAGACCGGAAAATGAAACACCGGTTCGTTGCTCGCTACACATTTTTTGGAATCGCCCAGCAAAGACTGCTTGGTAATCGGCAACTCCTGCAATTCAGGCGAATCCACAGAAGTTGTATCAAGAAGGGAGCGTAGTCTACCGGAAAGCCCCTTTCAGCTCAAACCTTGATCTTCGTTCAGTGGCTGCCAATGCAAATGCCAGTCGCCGAGCGCACCACCATCGAGTCCCTTGAGGTTCGCTACCGCCAGCAGTTGCCCGTCTTTGTAGAGCAGCGGCAATCTGCCGCGCACGAAGGACGGTACAGCGCTTTCATTGAGCAAACGTTTCAGGTCCCGATGACCGCGGCCTGGCAATGCCATGACCTCTCCCCCTTCACGATAGCGGATATGCAGCGGGCCATCGGGGATTTGCCCGGTGACACTCAGTACACCGTTATCCGGCAATATCAGAGGCGATGCTGGACTTTGCCACGCCCCAGCAGAAGGCACAGTGCGCAGCCAGCAACCGGACAGCCACCAAATGCGTCCGCCTGCACGGTGCAGTTCGCCATCCGCCAGCCGCCACACCGGGCAGGCATCGCCGGTGGCGTCGCGCAGATTTTCCCAACCCGACCAATGGTCGGTATCCGGCAGGCGGGTCAGCGGTTCGAGCCAGTGACTCAAGGCATTGCGCTGCCGGGCATCAGACAATTGCGCAAGCGGCGCCAGTTCAAGGGATCGCAAGCCCAGCCAGGCAAACTCACTGGCAGAGCTGGCCTCACGCAAATCCATGTCCGCCAGTTCTTCGAGCAGCCCCTGCGCTTCAGTCAAATGCGCCGCGCTGCGGGCCATGGTTGCCACCGCTTGCGGCCAGCGCTGGATCAGCACGGGCATGACTTGATGCCGCAGGTAATTGCGCGAGTACTGCCGATCCTGGTTCGAGGGATCTTCGATCCAGCTCAAGCCATGCGCACTGGCATAAGCCTCCAGTTCAGCGCGCGTGAGATCAAGCAATGGCCGCAGCAAATGCCCCTTGCCCAACGGGCGCTGACGCGGCATTGCGGACAATCCGCGCACGCCCGCTCCGCGCAACAAGCGAAACAACAGGGTTTCCGCCTGATCGTCGCGGTGCTGGGCAGTCAGCAGCACTTCGTTGGCCTGAACGGTTTCAGTGAAGGCGTGATACCGCGCATCCCGGGCTGCACGTTCAAGGCTGGCACCCGGTTGCACCTGCACGCGAACCACTTGCAGCGGCACGCCCAGCGCAGCGCACACAGTACGACAATGTTCCGGCCACGCATCGGCCACGGCTTGAAGGCCGTGATGAACATGGATGGCGTTGAGCGCCGGCAGGGATTCGGTTTTGGAGAGTGTTGCCAGAAGGTGCAACAGGACAGTGGAGTCCAGGCCGCCGGAGAAGGCGATGTGCCAGGTCGCAGCATTGCGCCATGGTTTCAGATTCAGCAAAAGTCTGGAAGGCAAATCAAATGCGGACCGACCCATATCTGCCCCTATGCACAAATCAAATGTGGGAGCGAGCTTGCTCGCGATAGCGGCTTAACATTCAACATATTCGTCGACTGTTTTACCGTCATCGCGAGCAAGCTCGCTCCCACAGTGGTTTGCGTCGCTGGTCGAATCAATATTCGATCAGAGACCGTAGCTCATCAGTCGATCGTAGCGGCGCTTGAGCAGCGCGTCGTTATCGAACTTCTTCAGCATCGCCAGTTGCGAGCTGAGCTCAGCACGAATCGATGCGGCTGCGGCGGCCGGGTCACGGTGCGCGCCGCCCAATGGCTCGCCAATCACCTTGTCCACGATGCCCAGGCCCTTGAGGCGCTCGGCGGTAATGCCCATTGCTTCCGCGGCATCCGGTGCTTTCTCGGCGGTTTTCCACAGAATCGAAGCGCAACCTTCCGGCGAGATCACCGCGTAGGTCGAGTATTGCAGCATGTTCAACTGATCGCAGACACCGATCGCCAGTGCACCACCGGAACCACCCTCACCGATCACGGTGGCGATGATTGGGGTTTTCAGGCGGGCCATGACACGCAGGTTCCAGGCAATCGCTTCACTCTGGTTACGCTCTTCAGCGTCGATGCCAGGGTAAGCGCCCGGGGTGTCGATGAAGGTCAGGATCGGCATTTTGAAACGTTCGGCCATTTCCATCAGGCGGCAAGCCTTGCGGTAGCCTTCCGGACGCGGCATGCCGAAGTTGCGGCGAACCTTCTCGCGCACTTCACGGCCTTTCTGGTGACCGATGATCATCACCGGCTTGTCGTCCAGACGGGCAATACCGCCAACGATGGCAGCGTCGTCCGAGAAGTGACGGTCACCGTGCAGTTCGTCGAACTCGGTGAAGATGTGTTCGATGTAGTCCAGGGTATACGGACGTTTCGGGTGACGCGCCAGACGTGCGATCTGCCAGCTGGTCAGCTTGCCGAAGATGTCTTCGGTCAGCGTTTTGCTCTTGTCCTGCAGGCGGGAGATCTCATCGCCGATATTCAGCGAATTGTCATTACCGACCAAGCGCAACTCTTCGATCTTGGCTTGCAGGTCGGCGATCGGCTGTTCGAAATCTAGAAAATTCGGGTTCATAGGCGTCCGTCTTGGGTCGAGTCCCAAGGGTTCTTGGGCCGGCCGGTTGTCTATTCGCGCCCTACCTTAAGGGACGGGCGCGTTGAGGTCGAGATTAAAAATTCAGGTCAAGGTCAGGGCAATCTGATAGCACTGACCGTCAACGGTATTGGAGGAAGACGTTGTCTCGCCCGAACTGGTCACGCAGGGCTTGAATCAACGCATCCGCCGGATCGATTCGCCAGCCTTCGCCGAACTGCAACAAGGCCTTCGCATCGGGACTGGTGTAGTCCATGGTGATCGGGCACGCACCGCGGTGACGCTTCAACAGTTCACCCAGCCAGCGTAGCTGATCGCCCTTGAGGTCCTTGGCATGCAACTTCAAGCGCAGGCTCTCGGCCAGATTGGTGCGCGCATCCTCCATGCTCATCACCCGCTTGACCCGCAACTTCAGGCCACCGGAGAAGTCGTCATTGCTGACCTCGCCTTCGACCACCACCATCGCGTCGGTCTGCAACAGCGACTGCGCGGAATGGAACGCCTCGGAAAACAGCGAGGCCTCGATCCGTCCGGAGCGGTCGTCGAGGGTGATGAACCCCATCTTGTCGCCCTTTTTGTTCTTCATCACCCGCAAGGCAATGATCATCCCGGCAACAGTCTGGGTATCACGCGCCGGCTTCAGGTCGATGATGCGCTGGCGGGCGAAGCGACGGATTTCACCTTCATATTCGTCAATCGGGTGACCGGTCAGGTACAGGCCGAGGGTATCTTTCTCCCCTTTCAGGCGCTCCTTGAGGGTCAGCTCCTTGGCCTTGCGGTGATTGGCGTAGACGTCGGCGTCCTCTTCGACAAACAGACCGCCAAACAGGTCGGAGTGACCGCTGTCCTGGGTGCGCGCGGTCTGTTCGGCCGCCTTGATCGCTTCTTCCATGGCCGTCAGCAGCACCGCGCGATTGCGGTCGATGTTGGCCTGGTAGGCTTTCTGCTCATCGTGGAAATACGGCCCGAGGCGATCCAGGGCACCGCTGCGGATCAAACCGTCGAGGGTGCGCTTGTTGATACGCTTGAGGTCGACCCGTGCGCAGAAATCGAACAGATCCTTGAACGGACCGGCCAGACGCGCTTCGGTGATCGCCTCGACCGGGCCTTCGCCCACGCCCTTGATCGCACCAAGACCGTAAATGATCCGGCCTTCGTCGTTCACCGTGAACTTGAATTCGGAGGTGTTCACGTCCGGCGCGTCGAGACGCAGCTTCATGGTCCGCACTTCTTCGATCAAGGTCACGACCTTGTCGGTGTTGTGCATATCCGCCGAGAGTACCGCGGCCATGAACGGCGCCGGGTAGTGCGCCTTCAGCCACGCGGTCTGGTACGACACCAGGCCATAGGCGGCGGAGTGGGATTTGTTGAAGCCGTAACCGGCGAACTTTTCTACCAGGTCGAAGATGTTACCGGCGAGGTCCGCATCGATGTTGTTGGTGGCGCAACCTTCAATGAAGCCACCACGCTGTTTGGCCATTTCCTCGGGTTTTTTCTTACCCATGGCTCGACGCAGCATGTCCGCACCACCGAGGGTGTAACCGGCCATGACCTGGGCAATCTGCATCACCTGTTCCTGATACAGGATGATGCCGTAAGTCGGTGCCAGTACAGGTTTGAGGCCTTCGTACTGGTAGTCCGAGTGCGGATACGCCAGCTCGGCGCGGCCGTGCTTACGGTTGATGAAGTCGTCCACCATGCCCGATTGCAGCGGCCCCGGACGGAACAGCGCCACCAGTGCGATCAAGTCTTCCAGGCAGTCGGGCTTGAGCTTTTTGATCAGCTCCTTCATGCCCCGGGATTCGAGCTGGAACACGGCCGTGGTTTCGGCTTTTTGCAGCAAGGTGTAGGTCGGTTTGTCATCCAGCGGGATGAACGCGATATCCAGCGGCGGTTCGTTGACCTTGGCGCGCTCGCGGTTGATGGTTTTCAGCGCCCAGTCAATGATCGTCAGGGTCCGCAGACCGAGGAAGTCGAACTTCACCAGGCCGGCCGCCTCGACATCATCCTTATCGAACTGGGTTACCAGGCCGTCGCCGGCTTCGTCGCAATAGATCGGCGAGAAGTCGGTCAGCTTGGTCGGTGCGATCACCACACCACCGGCGTGCTTGCCGACGTTACGCACAACGCCTTCGAGCTTGCGGGCCATCTCCCAGATTTCCGCGGCCTCTTCATCGACCTTGATGAAGTCGCGCAGGATCTCTTCCTGCTCGTAGGCCTTTTCCAGGGTCATGCCGACTTCGAACGGAATCATCTTCGACAGACGATCCGCCAGGCCATAGGACTTGCCTTGCACCCGCGCCACGTCGCGGACCACGGCCTTTGCCGCCATGGAACCGAAGGTGATGATCTGGCTTACCGCGTTGCGGCCGTACTTCTCGGCTACGTAGTCGATTACCCGGTCACGACCGTCCATGCAGAAGTCGACGTCGAAGTCGGGCATGGATACCCGTTCCGGGTTGAGGAATCGTTCGAACAGCAGGTCATATTCCAGCGGATCGAGGTCGGTGATCTTCTGTACGTAGGCCACCAGCGATCCGGCACCCGATCCACGGCCAGGGCCCACGGGTACACCGTTGCTCTTGGCCCACTGGATAAAGTCCATCACGATCAGGAAGTAACCGGGGAACCCCATCTGGATGATGATATCCAGCTCGAAATTCAGCCGGTCGACATAGACCTGACGCTTGGCCTCGTAGTCTTCGGTAGTGTCCTTGGGCAGCAGAACGGAAAGGCGCTCTTCCAGGCCGTCGAAGGACACCTTGCGGAAGTACTCGTCGATGGTCATGCCATCGGGGATCGGGAAGTTGGGCAGGAAGTGCGTGCCCAGCTTCACTTCGATGTTGCAGCGCTTGGCGATCTCGACGGTGTTTTCCAGCGCCTCGGGAATGTCGCTGAACAGCTCGGCCATTTCCTCGGCGCTTTTGAGGTACTGCTGGTCGCTGTAATTCTTCGAACGCCGCGGATCGTCGAGGGCGCGGCCCTCGCCGATGCACACGCGGGTTTCGTGGGCGGCGAAATCTTCCTGCTTGATGAAGCGCACATCGTTGGTCGCCACCAGCGGCGCACCGAGCTTCTCGGCCAGGGCCACGGCGCCGTGCAGTTGTTCTTCATCGTTGGGGCGGTTGGTGCGCTGGATTTCCAGATAGAAACGATCCGGAAACACTTCCATCCATTCGCGGGCCAGGGTTTCGGCCTCGGCGGGGTTGCCGCTGAGCATGGCCTGGCCGATCTCGCCTTCTTTGGCCGCCGACAGCATGATCAAGCCCGAGTTGGCTTCAGCAACCCATTCGCGCTCGATGATGATCGCGCCATTGCGCTGACCATCGATAAAACCGCGGGAAATCAGTTCGGTAAGGTTGCGATAGCCTTCGGCGTTCATCACCAGCAGGCTGATCCGGCTCAGCGGGTTGTCCGGATCCTTGTTCGACAGCCACAGGTCGGCGCCGCAGATCGGCTTGATCCCGGCACCCATGGCGTTTTTATAGAATTTGACCAGGGAACACATGTTGTTCTGGTCGGTGACCGCTACGGCAGGCATGTTCATGCCGACCAGGGTCTTGACCAGCGGTTTGATCCGCACCAGACCGTCGACCAGGGAGTATTCAGTGTGCAGGCGTAGGTGAACGAATGAAGCCGGCATAATGATCCTGTCTATAAACATGAAGACAACAAGGCCCGGATTGTACCGGGCCTTGGTAAAAAAAATCAGCCTTGCGACTAACTCTCTACGGCGCTCTCTAGCGCCTCATACGCCAGCCGCACCGGGGCAAACGAACGCCGGTGAATCGGGGTCGGCCCAAGACGGGCGAGCGCTTCCAGATGAACGGGGGTCGGATAGCCTTTATGCCCGCCGATGCCGTAACCCGGGTAGATCAATTCGAACGCGGCCATTTCACGATCACGGCTGACCTTGGCCAGAATCGATGCGGCGGCGATGGCGGGGACCTTGCTATCGCCCTTGACCACGGCCTCGGAGCGCATCGGCAGTTTCGGGCAACGGTTGCCGTCGATCATCGCCAGCTTCGGCTGAACGTGCAGCCCGGCGACCGCACGCTGCATGGCCAGCATGGTGGCGTGCAGGATATTCAGTTCGTCGATTTCTTCGACTTCGGCGCGAGCGATGCACCAGCTCAGGGCTTTTTCGCAGATTTCGTCGTAGAGCTTTTCGCGACGGGCTTCGGTGAGCTTCTTCGAGTCGTTCAGGCCGAGGATCGGGCGGTTCGGATCAAGGATCACTGCCGCCGTCACCACCGCGCCACAGAGCGGGCCGCGACCGACTTCATCGACACCGGCAACCAACTCTTCGATTTCAGCGACCAAGGTGAAATCCAGCCCCATCTGCATATTCGTTTTACTCATTTTACTTGGCCGATCAGGTTCAGCACTGCGTCAGCAGCCTGGTTGGAGGCATCCAGACGCAGGGTCCGGTGAATCTCGTCAAAACCGCGGGTCTGCTCTTCCCCACCCTCGATCAGCGGCGACAAGGTCTGGGCCAGCGCTTCGACCGTGGCATCGTCCTGCAACAACTCGGGCACCAACAGACGCTGGGCCAACAGGTTCGGCAACGAAATGTAGGGGCTTTTCACCATGCGCTTGAGAATCCAGAACGTCAGCGGCGCCAGGCGATAGGCGACCACCATCGGTCGCTTGTACAGCAGCGCTTCAAGCGTTGCAGTGCCGGAGGCAATCAACACCGCATCGCACGCGGCCAGGGCCAGATGGGATTTGCCATCGAGCAAGGTCAGTGGCAAATCGCGACCGGCCAGCAATGCTTCGATCTGGGTCCGGCGTTGAGGACTGGCGCAAGGCATGACAAATCGCACACCCGGACGCATTGCCCGCAGGCGCTGCGCTGTATCGAGAAACAAAGCACCGAGCCGGCCAACTTCACCGCCACGGCTGCCGGGCATCAATGCCACCAGCGGCCCGTCGGGCAAACCGAGTTCGGCCCGCGCAGCAGCGCGATCGGCTTCGAGTGGAATGGCATCGGCCAGGGTATGGCCGACGAACCGCACCGGCACGCCTTTCTCTTCGTAGAATCGGGCTTCGAACGGGAACAGCGTGAGCATCAGGTCGCAGCCTTCGCGAATCTTCAGCACGCGTTTCTGCCGCCAGGCCCAGACCGACGGGCTGACGTAATGCACGGTCTTGATCCCGGCCTGGCGCAGCTTGAGTTCAATATTGAGGTTGAAGTCCGGCGCGTCGATACCGATGAACACATCGGGTTTCGCCTCGATCAAATCAGCGACCAGCTTCTTGCGCCTAGCCAGCAGCTCACGCAGCCGGCCCAGCACTTCCACCAGGCCCATGACGGACAGACGCTCCATCGGGAAATACGAGGTCAGGCCTTCAGCCTGCATCAACGGACCACCGACACCGATGAACTCGACAGCAGGGTGACGAGCCTTGAGCGCGCGCATGAGACCCGCACCCAGAATGTCACCGGAAGCCTCACCCGCTACCAGCGCAATACGCAGATTGGCCATGATTAGCGGGTGATGCCGCGGGTCGAAGACTGGATGGAGTCGCGGAACACCGCTACTTCCGGGAACTGCGCAGAAGGCTCAGCCAGTTCGACGAGCGCCTGTTCCACGGTCAGGCCCTGGCGGTACACCACCTTGTAGGCACGACGTAGCGCGTGGATCGCATCTTCGCTGAAACCCCGACGGCGCATGCCCTCGAAGTTCATGCTACGGGCTTCGGCAGGGTTACCGAACACCGTGACATACGCAGGAACATCCTTGCCGATCGCCGTACCCATGCCTGAGAAGCTGTGGGCGCCAATGTGGCAATACTGGTGAACCAGGGTAAAACCGGAGAGGATTGCCCAGTCTTCCACATGCACATGGCCCGCCAGAGCGGTGTTGTTCACCAGGATGCAGTGGTTGCCGATAACGCTGTCGTGGCCGATGTGGGCATACGCCATGATCAGGTTGTGATCGCCCAGGGTCGTTTCCGAACGGTCCTGGATGGTGCCACGGTGAATCGTCACGCCTTCACGGATGACGTTGTGATCACCAATCACCAGGCGGGTTTCCTCGCCCTTGTACTTCAGGTCAGGCGTGTCTTCACCCACCGAGGAAAACTGGTAGATGCGATTGTGTTTACCGATTCGGGTCGGGCCCTTGAGAATCACGTGCGGCCCGATGACTGTCCCCTCGCCGATTTCCACACCTGCGCCGACGATCGACCATGGGCCGACCTCGACGCCGTCAGCCAGAACGGCTGTCGGATCGATGATTGCGCGAGGGTCAATCAAACTCATAGTTTGCGTTCCGCACAGATGATTTCAGCCGAGCAGACCGGCTTGCCATCGACCGAAGCCTGGCATTCGAATTTCCAGATCTGACGCTTGCAGCTGATGAACTTGGCTTCAAGGATCAGCTGATCACCCGGCAATACCGGCTGGCGGAAGCGCAGCTTGTCGGAACCGACGAAGTAATAGAGCGTGCCGTCGGCCGGTTTCACGTCGAGCATTTTGAAACCAAGGATCCCGGCAGCCTGAGCCATTGCCTCGATGATCAATACGCCCGGCATGATTGGATGCGCAGGGAAGTGACCATTGAAGAACGGTTCGTTGATGCTGACATTCTTGTAGGCACGAATGCGCTTGCCTTCAACATCCAGCTCCACTACCCGGTCCACCAGCAGGAACGGGTAACGGTGAGGCAGGTATTCGCGAATCTCGTTGATGTCCATCATTTCGGGGGGAAGCCTATGTAAAGATTGGGGGCGCGCGACTGGCGCACGCTCCGCTAGCAAATCAAGGACGCAAGTCTAGCGGCTGTGCACACTTGATATGGAAATGGTATCAGCCATCTGATGAAGCATTACCGTCAGGGGTCACTTCCCCTGCCTGCTTTTCCAGCTGGCGCAAACGTCGCGCGATGTCATCGAGCTGACGAATACGTGCCGCGCTTTTGCGCCACTCGGCTGCCGGCTGCATGGCCGTACCGGAAGAATAGGCGCCTGGCTCGGTAATCGAGTGGGTCACCATGGTCATCCCGGTAATGAAAACGTTGTCACAAATGTCGATGTGTCCCACCAGGCCTACGCCACCGGCGAGCATGCAATGCTTGCCGATTTTGGTGCTGCCGGAGATCCCGACGCACGCCGCCATGGCGGTGTGATCGCCCACCTGAACGTTGTGGGCAATCTGAATCTGGTTATCGAGCTTCACGCCGTTACCGATGACGGTATCGGCCAACGCGCCGCGATCTATAGCCGTGTTCACGCCGATTTCAACATCATCGCCGATCAGCACACCACCGATCTGGGCGATTTTCTGCCAGATGCCTTTTTCATTGGCAAAGCCGAAGCCTTCACCGCCAAGCACTGCACCCGACTGAATGACGACCCGCTTGCCGACGCGAACGTCGTGATACAAGGTTACACGCGGCGCGAGCCAGCCACCCTCACCCACCATGCTGCGAGCGCCAATGAAGCAATGCGCGCCGACAGTCGTACCGGCTGCAACCTGCGCACCGCTTTCGATCACCACAAAAGCGCCGATACTCGCCGCGGGATCGACAACCGCGTCCGCCGCGATCACCGCCGTCGGATGAATCCCGGCTGCCGCCTTGGGCTTGGGATCGAACAGGTGAGAAACACGTGCGTAGGCTGCGTACGGATCCGGCACCACCAGCACATCCCCGCAATGACCTTCGGCGTCAGCGGCCTTGAGCAACAGGGCTGCAGCCTGACTGCCTGCCAGGTACTTGCGGTATTGGGGGTTTGCGAGAAAGCTCAACTGAGCTGGGCCAGCCTCCTGCAAGGTGGCTAGCCCAGTAATTGCTTTCTCGGGGTCGCCACGTAGCGTGGCGCCGAGGAACTCGGCCAGCTGGCCGAGCTTAATGGTCACGGTCATGGGTTACTTCAGCTGATTCATGCGCTCGATAACCTGGCGAGTGATGTCGTACTGAGGCTTGACATCAATCACTGCGCCACGCTCGAAGACCAGGTCAAAAGCACCTTTCTTGATGACTTCTTCCACAGCGCTGTCCAGTTTCGGCTTGAGCTGCTTCAGCATTTCACGGTCGGCAACGGCTTTGGCTTCGTTCAGCTCCTTGGACTGGAACTGGAAGTCACGGGCCTTTTGCTTGAATTCAAGCTCCAGACGCTCGCGCTCGCCCTGCTGCATTTTGTCGCCACCGGCCATCAGGCGATCCTGAATGCCCTTGGCGCTGGTTTCCAGCGACTTGAGCTTGGTCAGCTGAGGACCGAACTTCTTCTCGGCATCCACGGCGTATTTCTTGGCCGCGTCGGACTCCAGCAGAGCCATCTGATAGTTCAGAACAGCAATTTTCATGTCGGCGAACGCCGGACCTGCTACCAGTACGGTCGCCAGGAGAACCAATTGAGTCAACTTACGCACGATGCACTCCTACAAAATCCATTGTCGTTATTTTGGGACAGACGCTTAGAACGTCTGGCCAAGAGAGAATTGGAACACCTGGGTTTCAGCGTTATCCGGTTCTTTTACTGGCATGGCCAAGGCAAAGCTCAGAGGACCCAGCGCGGTGACCCATGTCACACCCACACCGACGGAACTGGCCAGGTTGCTCAGACTGACATCGTTACACTGCGTATTGGACTTCGACGCAGGGTTGGTATTGGTCGTCTGCTCGCACTTGGAGTCGAATACGTTACCCACATCCCAGAATACCGAGGTACGCAGGGATCGTTGATCCTTGACGAACGGCAGCGGGAACAGAATCTCTGCACCACCTTGAATCAGGACGTTACCACCGAACGGCAGTGGATCCTGGTCCGGGTCAGCAAGAGTACCCGGGTTGCCAGTACTGAGTGTGCCGCGGCTTGGAGTACTACGCGGCCCCAATGTACTGTCCTTGAAGCCACGAACCGAGTTGAAACCACCAGCATAGTAGTTTTCATAGAATGGCAAGCCATCGGTCGAACCGTAACCGTCGCCATAACCCAATTCGGTGTGCAGGCGCATGGTGTAGTTTTCGCTCAGTGGCTGGAACAACTGGCCACGGTAATCGAGCTTGAAGAACGACAGGTCGCTACCCGGTACGGTGACTTCCGCCGTCAGGCTTTGAGAATGACCGCGGGTCGCCAATACGCCTTTGTTCAGGGTGGATTCGGACCAGCCGGCCGAAGCCTTGAAGTTCAGATACTCATCGCCTTCACGGTTAACGAAGTCGAAAATCTCGTCGACTGTGTATTGACCGGTCTTGATCTTGTCCTGTTGCGCAGTCAGGCCAAAGGTCAGACGCGAAGTCTCGCTGATCGGGTAGCCGACGCTCACGCCTGCACCCAGGCTGTCTACGGCATAGCTCGCCACGTCGACATCGAGGTCGTCATAGTCAGTGGTGCGGTAGAACGCGTTGTAACCCAGGCTCACACCATCAGCAGTCCAGTAGGGGTCGACATAACCGAAGTTATAGCGGGTCTGGTATTCGCTTTTGGTCAAGCCGACGCTGACCTTGTTACCAGTACCCAGGAAGTTGTTCTGGGTGATCGAACCACCGAGGATCAGGCCGGCGCTCTGGGCGAAACCGACGCTGGCGGTAATCGAACCGGAGGCTTGCTCTTCAACGCTGTAGTTGACGTCCACCTGGTCATCGACACCCGGTACGGCCGGAGTCTCAACGTTGACTTCCTTGAAGAAGCCCAGACGTTCCAGTCGGGTCTTGGATTGGTCGATCAGGTAGGTCGAAGCCCAGCCGCCTTCCATCTGACGCATTTCACGACGCAGCACTTCGTCTTCGGATTTGGTGTTGCCACGGAAGTTGATGCGGTTCACGTAGGCACGTTTGCCCGGATCGACTGCGAACAGGATGTCTACGGTGTGATCTTCATCGTGTGGTTGAGGCACGCCGTTGACGTTGGCGAAGGTATAACCTTCGTTACCCAGGCGACGGGTGATCAGCTCGGAAGTCGTGGTCATCAGCTTGCGCGAGAACACCTGGCCTTTTTGCACCAGCAACAGGGACTTGACCTGGTCTTCAGGGACTTTCAGGTCACCGCTGAGCTTGACGTCACGAACGGTGTACTTCTCGCCTTCGTTGACGTTGACGGTGATGTAGACGTGCTTCTTGTCTGGCGTAATGGAGACCTGGGTCGAAGCGATATCCATGTTGATATAGCCACGATCCAGGTAGTAGGAACGCAGGCGTTCCAGGTCACCGGACAGCTTTTCACGGGCGTACTTGTCGTCGTTCTTGAAGAACGACAACCAGTTGGTGGTCTTGAGTTCGAACAGGTCGATCAGGTCTTCATCGGGAAAGACCGTGTTGCCCACTACGTTGATGTGCTGGATAGCCGCAACGGTACCTTCGTTGATGTTGACCTTCAGGCCGACGCGGTTACGCGGTTGTGGCACCACTTCGGTGTCGACGGTAGCCGAGTAGCGACCCTGGGCGACGTACTGGCGCTGCAGTTCGTTACGCACACCTTCAAGGGTGGCACGCTGGAAGATCTCGCCTTCGGCCAGACCGGATTGCTTGAGGCCTTTCATCAGGTCTTCGGTAGAGATCGCCTTGTTACCTTCGATCTCGATACTGGCGACCGACGGGCGCTCGACTACAGTGATGACCAGGACGTTGCCATCACGGCCCAGCTGGATATCTTGAAAGAAACCGGTTTTGAACAACGCACGAGTGGATTCCACCAGGCGGCGATCATCCGCCTGTTCACCGACGTTCAACGGCAAAGCACCAAAGACGCTACCCGCGGAGACCCGCTGGAGGCCATTGACGCGAATATCAGAGATAGTGAAGGACTCGGCGTGAACTTCGGCGATCATCAATACGGTGAGAACCGCAGTTAGCAGCAGACGTTTCATGAAGTCCTTTCTTATTCCAACTGGCAATAAACAAACTGCCGCAAAATGCGGCAGATTCGCAATTCAGCGAAGCGTTACAGTCGACCCAGATCATTGACCAAAGCAAGCAACATCACCCCGATCACCAAACTGATACCGATCTGTATCCCCCAACCTTGCACCCGATCTGACAAGGGACGACCACGCGCCCACTCGATCAGATAAAACAACAAATGCCCCCCATCCAGTACCGGAATGGGCAACAAATTCAGAACGCCCAGGCTAATACTCAGATAAGCAAGGAAATTCAGGAAATCAGCAACACCCGACTGGGCCGAAGCGCCCGCCACTTTAGCAATGGTTATCGGTCCACTCAAGTTTTTTACCGAGAGCTCACCGAACAACATTTTCTTCAGTGAATCGAGGGTCAGTACGCTCATGGTCCAGGTGCGTCGAGCCCCCTCGCCAATCGCTGCCAACGGCCCGTAACTGACTTCGCGGATCATCTCCGGCGGCCAATCGACAGCCTTCACCCCCGCCCCCAGGTATCCGCTGGGTGACTTGCGCTCGCCGCGAGCGGCCAGCGTCACCGGGACGTCGATTTGAGCACCGTCGCGCTCGACCCGCAGCATGATTTTGGTATCAGGATGCATACGGACGGTATCGACGACCTGCTGCCAGTCATCCAGCGTACGACCATCGAGCGCCAGCAACCGGTCACCGGTCTTCAGGCCGGCAGCCTGAGCCGGCCCCTTTGGATCGAGCTCGGCCAGGACAGGCGGCAATGCCGGACGCCACGGACGAATCCCCAATGAATGGATAGGGTCAGGCTCGTCAGCCCCTTTGAGCCATTTGTCCAGCGCAAGTTCACGAGGAGAATCGGCCGTGGAGCCTTGCTCGCGAACCAATATCTGCAACGAACCGCTTTCGCCCAGGCGACGAATCAGTTGCAGATTCACCGCTGCCCAGCCGGAAGTCGCCTCGCCATCAATGGCCACGATTTCCTGGCCGGGGCTCAATCCCGCCCTGGCCGCGATACTGCCAGACTCGACAGCCCCGATGACCGGACGCACCTGCTCGCTGCCGAGCATTGCCAATGCCCAGAAAAACACAAATGCCAGCAGGAAGTTGGCTATCGGCCCTGCCGCTACGATGGCAACGCGCTGACGAACGGATTTGCGATTGAAGGCCTGGTCGAGCTGATCGAGTGGCACTTCCCCCTCGCGCTCGTCGAGCATTTTGACGTAGCCGCCCAACGGGATCGCCGCGACTACGAATTCGGTACCTTGCTTGTCGTGCCAGCGCAGCAAAGGCATGCCGAAGCCTACGGAGAAGCGCAGCACTTTGACCCCACAGCGACGCGCGACCCAAAAATGGCCGAACTCGTGGAAGGTAACCAGCACACCCAGAGCGACCAGGGTGCCGACAATCATATAGAGCGCGCTCATCTACTTTCTCCGCATTCCTATCCGCTGCTGCATGGGTCGACTATCCGCAGCATTTACCGCCCGTGACGACTCAACCATTGTCCGGCCAGCAATCGCGCTTTCGCGTCTGCCGTGAACACTGCTTCGAGGTCATCCACTGCCACTACAGGCTCCAGATTCAGTACTTCCTCGATGATACTCGCGATTTCCGGGTAACGAACCCGTTCGTCGAGAAATGCCGCCACTGCCACTTCGTTCGCCGCATTGAGCATGGCCGGCGCGCTGTTACCCGCTTCGGCCGCCTGACGGGCCAGACGCAGGCATGGGAAACGCTCTTCATCGGGCGCCTGGAAATCCAGGCGCGCAATGGCGAACAGATCCAGCGGTGCCACACCCGAATCGATCCGCTCAGGCCAGGCCAGGGCATTGGCGATGGGCGTGCGCATGTCCGGATTACCCAACTGCGCCAGGACAGAACCATCGACATAGTCGACCAACGAATGAATCACGCTTTGCGGGTGAATCACCACCTCGACCTGGGATGGCCTGGCATCGAACAGCCAGCAGGCTTCGATCAACTCAAGCCCTTTGTTCATCATGCTGGCCGAGTCAACGGAGATTTTTCGCCCCATGGACCAGTTCGGGTGAGCACACGCCTGATCGGGAGAAACATGCGCCAGTTCAGCCATTGGCGTCTGGCGGAACGGACCACCGGAAGCCGTCAGCAAAATCCGACGTACGCCGACCGCTTCAAGGCCACGGGCATAATCGAGCGGCATGCACTGGAAAATCGCGTTGTGCTCGCTATCGATCGGCAGCAACACCGAACCGCTCTTGCGCACAGCCTGCATGAACAACGCACCGGACATGACCAGCGCTTCTTTATTGGCCAGGAGAATCTTCTTGCCAGCCTCGACCGCCGCCAGTGTCGGGCGCAATCCCGCCGCACCGACGATGGCCGCCATGACCGTCTCGACTTCCGGATCGGAAGCGACCTGACACAAACCTTCCTCACCCACCAGAACACGGGTCGAAAGTCCCGCCGCGCGCAATTCATCCTGCAAGGTACGGGCAGCCGCGACCTCAGGCACCACGGCAAATCGCGGGACATGCCGCACGCACAACGCCAGCAATTCACTCAAGCGAGTGAAGCCACTCAAGGCAAAGACCTGATATCGATCAGGGTGACGAGCGATGACATCGAGCGTACTCAGGCCAATCGAGCCTGTCGCACCCAGAACGGTAATCTGTTGCGGGCGGCTCATGGCGCCGCCATCCACAGCAGCACGGCAAACACCGGAATCGCTGCCGTCAGGCTGTCGATACGATCCAGCACTCCGCCGTGACCCGGAAGCAGATTACTGCTGTCCTTGATCCCGGATTGACGCTTGAACATGCTTTCAGTGAGATCGCCCACCACCGAGACAAACACGATAAGCGCAGCGCCGATCAGCCCTTTGAGCAGCTCGGCCACCGTCCAGTCGCGTACCAGAGCAACGATTGTGGTAATCACCAGGCTCAGCGCCAGACCACCGTAAACGCCTTCCCAGCTTTTGCCCGGACTGACCTGTGGTGCGAGCTTGCGCTTGCCGAAGGCCCGACCGGAAAAGTATGCACCGATATCGGCACCCCAGACCAACACCATCACCGCCATGATCAGCCAGTTACCCAGCGGGTATTGCTTGATCTGCACCAGACCTTGCCAGGCCGGCAGGAGAATCAACAGACCGATCACCAACTTGGTCGCCGCATTGGACCAATGCTCGCTCGAACGCGGATAGGTCAACACCAGATACGTCGCCACCGCCCACCACAGCACCGAAGCGCCCAATACCCAAGGCGCGAGGCCGGGCAGGATGTACATGACGAACAGCATCAAGGCGACCACAGCGGCATAACCGACGCGGAACGCCTGATCGGCGAAACCCGCCAGGCGCGCCCATTCCCAGGCACCCAGGGTTACGACCAGCCCGATGAACAGTGCAAAACCGAAACCTTCAAGCAGGAAAAACCCGCACAGGGCAATCGGCAGCAGGATCAGTGCGGTGATGATTCGTTGTTTAAGCATTAAACCCGGGCTCCAGCCTCGACCTGCTCGCTCGTTTTACCGAAGCGGCGCTGGCGGGAAGCAAAATCGGCCAGCGCATTGCGCATGGCATCGTGTTTGAAGTCCGGCCAGAACAGGTCGGAGAAATACAACTCGGCATAGGCAAGTTGCCAGAGCAGGAAGTTGCTGATGCGGTGCTCACCACCGGTACGGATACACAAGTCCGGCAACGGCAGGTCGCCTGTGACCAGGCAGGTCTGCAGCAAACCAGGCGTGATGTCCTCCGGACGCAAGTGTCCGGCCTGAACTTCTCGCGCCAGTCGTTGCGCAGCTTGCGCGATATCCCACTGACCGCCGTAATTGGCAGCGATCTGCAGCACGAAACGATTGGCGCCAACCGTCATGGCTTCTGCTTCACGCATGGCGGCCTGCAGCTCGGGATGAAAACGCGAGCGGTCACCAATGATGCGCAGGCTGATGTTGTTGTCGTTGAGGCGCTTGGCCTCACGACGTAGCGCCCTGAAGAACAGATCCATCAAAGCGCTGACCTCATCGGCCGGACGTTGCCAGTTCTCGCTGGAAAAGGCGAACAAGGTCAGCACTTCGACCTTGGCCTCGGCACAAACCTCGATGACCGCACGTACCGCATCCACGCCCGCTTTATGCCCGGCGACACCCGGCATAAAGCGTTTTTTCGCCCAGCGATTGTTACCATCCATGATGATCGCGACATGGCGCGGCACCGCGGACGGTGCAGTCTGCTTTGTCTTATCCATGAAAACGCGACCCTTATACGGCCATCAGGTCTTTTTCTTTCTGCGCCAGATCCGCGTCGATTTTAGCCACGAACTTCTTGGTCAGATCGTCAATCTCGCCAGTCGCACGACGCTCTTCGTCTTCGCTGATCTCTTTTTCCTTCACCAGATCCTTGAGCTGGCTGTTGGCATCACGACGGATGTTGCGCACGGCAACACGGGCATCTTCAGCGACGTCACGAGCCTGCTTGGTGAAGCCCTTGCGGGTTTCTTCGGTCAGGGCAGGCATGGAGATCAACAGCAGCTCGCCGAGGTTGGTCGGGTTCAGGTTCAGACCCGCGCTACCGATCGCCTTGTCGACGGCACCCAGCATGTTGCGTTCGAAAGCAACGACTTGCAGGGTACGGGCGTCCTTGACGGTGATGTTGGCCACTTGCTTGATCGGGGTGTCGGAACCGTAGTACGGCACCATCACGCCTTCCAGGATGCTCGGGTGCGCCTGGCCGGTACGAATGCGGCCGAAGTTGTGCGCCAGCGACTCCACGGACTTCTGCATGCGCTCTTGAGCGTCTTTCTTGATTTCGTTGATCATTGTTGGCCTTCCTCGATCAGGGTTCCTTCAGCGCCGCCATGCACGATGTTCAGCAGGGCGCCGGGCTTGTTCATGTTAAATACGCGTAGCGGCATCTTGTGGTCGCGGCACAGGCAAATGGCCGTCAGATCCATCACACCCAGCTTGCGATCCAGCACTTCATCGTAGGTCAGATGATCGAACTTCTCGGCATGCGGGTCTTTGAACGGGTCAGCGGTGTAGACGCCATCGACCTTGGTCGCCTTGAGCACGACATCGGCATCGATTTCGATTGCACGCAGGCAGGCTGCCGAATCCGTCGTAAAGAACGGGTTGCCGGTACCGGCCGCGAAAATCACCACGTCCTTGGAGTTCAAGTGACGCATGGCCTTGCGACGATCGTAGTGATCGGTCACGCCAACCATGGAAATAGCGGACATCACGATGGCCGAGATGTTGGCGCGCTCAAGGGCGTCGCGCATGGCCAGGGCATTCATCACAGTGGCCAGCATGCCCATGTGGTCGCCGGTGACACGGTCCATGCCAGCCTTGCTCAACGCTTCACCGCGGAACAGGTTGCCACCACCGATAACCAGACCGACCTGAACACCGATGCCGACCAGTTGGCCAACTTCCAATGCCATGCGATCCAGAACTTTCGGGTCGATCCCGAACTCTTCCGAGCCCATCAGGGCCTCGCCGCTAAGCTTGAGTAGAATGCGTTTATAGCGAGCCTGATAACCACTGCCCTGCTGAGCCATTGCGAATCTCTCCTGCGGCGTATTTTAAAAATTCTTTGCGAGCTGTTTACAGCTGGCGTTCACTCTTGCTTGGCGCTGCTTCAGCGCCATCGGAACATGGCTTTGTAAGCCAGTTCCAAAAGGAAACCAATTAAAAATTGGTGCCCCATCTGAAAAGAGGCTGCGCGCGTGAGCGGGCAGCCTCTTCTGGGCGACAGTCAAAAACCGTCTTATTGCTTGGCGGCAGCCAGCTGGGCAGCAACTTCTTCTGCGAAGTTGTCCACTGGCTTCTCGATGCCTTCGCCTACTTTGAAGTAAGTGAAGGAAACGATTTCAGCGCCGGCTTTCTTGGCCAGTTCGCCGACCTTGATTTCAGGGTTCTTGACGAAAGCCTGCTCAACCAGGCTGGCTTCGGCCAAGAACTTGCTGATACGGCCTTTGACCATGTTTTCAACGATGTTTTCCGGCTTGCCGGCGATCTTGTCAGCGTTCAGCGTCAGGAACACGCCTTTCTCGCGCTCGATCGCTTCAGCGGAAACTTCCGATGGCAGCAGGAATTCAGGATTGGTAGCCGCTACGTGCATAGCGATGTCCTTGGCCAGCTCGACACTGCCGCCTTTCAGGACAACTGCAACACCGATCTTGTTGCCGTGCAGGTAGCCACCGACAACGTCACCTTCAACGCGTGCCAGACGACGGATGTTGACGTTTTCGCCAACCTTGCCGACCAGTACCAGGCGAGCAGTTTCTTGAGCTTCGATCAGCGGAGCAACATCAGTCAACTTGTCGGCGAACGCTTTTTCAACGCTTGCTGCAACAAATTCCTTGAAGTCGTCCTGCAGGGCCAGGAAGTCGGTCTGCGAGTTCACTTCCAGCAAAACGGCGGATTTACCGTCTTCCTTCAGAGCGATAGCGCCTTCAGCGGCAACGTTGCCAGCTTTCTTGGCCGCCTTGATGGCGCCCGAAGCACGCATGTCATCAATGGCTTTCTCGATGTCGCCGCCAGCCTTGGTCAAGGCCTTTTTGCAGTCCATCATGCCTTCGCCAGTACGCTCGCGCAGTTCTTTGACCAACGCTGCAGTAATCTCTGCCATTTCAAAATCCTCTTGGATAGGTTTTCAACCATTCCACCCGATCGAACGGGCGATCAATTCTTCCCCAACCACCCTTGTTAGCTGCCGCACGTTACAGATTGAGCGGTGGGCGCCGACAAATGGTTTTCGAGGTGGCAAAAAGGGGGCCAAGCCCCCTTTTTGCTTACTGAGTCAACGCCAGGGCGTCAATTACTCAGCTGCAGCCTGAGTTTCTTCAGCTGCGAACTCTACGGTGCCGCCGGCAACGTTGTTGCGACCGCGGATTACAGCGTCAGCCATCGAACCCATGTACAGCTGGATAGCGCGGATTGCGTCATCGTTGCCTGGGATGATGTAGTCAACGCCTTCCGGGCTGCTGTTGGTATCGACTACGCCGATAACCGGGATACCCAGCTTGTTGGCTTCGGTGATCGCGATGCGCTCGTGATCAACGTCGATAACGAACAGAGCGTCTGGCAGACCGCCCATGTCCTTGATACCACCCAGGGAACGATCCAGCTTTTCCAGGTCACGAGTGCGCATCAGCGCTTCTTTCTTGGTCAGCTTGGCGAAAGTACCGTCTTCGGCTTGAACTTCAAGGTCACGCAGACGCTTGATGGAAGCACGGATGGTCTTGAAGTTGGTCAGCATGCCGCCCAACCAGCGGTGATCGACGTACGGCGAACCGCAACGTGCTGCTTCTTCAGCAACGATCTTGCCAGCGGAACGCTTGGTGCCGACGAACAGAATCTTGTTTTTGCCCTGGGCCAGGCGCTCTACGAAAGTCAGAGCTTCGTTGAACATTGGCAGGGTTTTTTCAAGGTTGATGATGTGGATCTTGTTACGCGCGCCGAAAATGTACTTACCCATTTTCGGGTTCCAGTAACGGGTCTGGTGACCGAAGTGCACACCGGCCTTCAGCATATCGCGCATGTTGACTTGGGACATGATAGTTCCTTAATAAGTCGGGTTTGGCCTCCACGTATCCCAATGACCAACCAGCAGCATCCGCTGAAGGCACCCAGGTCATCGTGTCGACACGTGTGTGGATTTAGGCTTTACGGGACATCCCCGGAAAGCGGCGCATTTTATATCACAAGGCAGGGCAAAACGGAACCCGGATTCTGAAATCCTGGCGAGCGCTTTGCTCCATCCCTTGGAATCCGCCAAGAATGCACCATTCTATAGAGAGAAGCGATGCACACAGGCGCAGATTTGCGCTGATCGTCTGGTAGAATCGCATTTTTCAGGGCCGCGAAGTTCGATCGCGCAATGCCCTTTCCGTTTAGTAAGCGCCGTCGGGCGCAGAGAGAGCCTGTATGACCGTCACCCTCAAAACCCCCGAGGATATCGCCAAAATGCGTATCGCCGGCAAACTGGCCGCCGATGTGCTGGAAATGATTGCCGAATATGTCAAGCCAGGCGTTACCACCGATCAACTGAACCAGATCTGCCACGACTACATCGTCAATGAGCAGAAAGCCATCCCCGCCCCGCTCAACTACAAGGGCTATCCGAAGTCGATCTGCACGTCGATCAACCACGTGGTCTGCCATGGCATCCCGAACGACAAGCCGCTGAAAGATGGCGACACCCTGAACATCGACGTCACCGTCATCAAGGACGGCTTCCACGGCGACACCAGCCGCATGTTCCACGTCGGCAACGTGCCGGTCTGGGCCGAGCGCCTGTCCCAGGTGACCCAGGAATGCATGTACAAGGCGATTGAAATCGTCAAACCGGGCTGCCGCCTGGGCGACATCGGCGAAATCATCCAGAAGCACGCGGAAAAGAACGGCTTCTCGGTGGTTCGCGAATTCTGCGGTCATGGTATCGGCAAGGTGTTCCACGAAGAGCCGCAGATCCTGCACTACGGCCGTGCTGGCACCGGCATGGAACTCAAGGCCGGCATGACCTTCACCATTGAGCCGATGATCAACCAGGGCCGTGCCGACACCAAGGTACTGGGCGACGGCTGGACCGCGATCACCAAGGACCGCAAGCTCTCGGCGCAGTGGGAACACACCCTGCTGGTGACCGAAACCGGTTACGAGATCTTCACCCTGCGCAGCGATGACACCATCCCTCGCGTTTCGGCCTGATCCCGTTACCGTACATCGCCTATAGAAAGGAAAGCCAATCGATGCCGCAGGTGGATCCCGAACTCTTCGACCGAGGCCAGTTCCAGGCTGAACTAGCCCTGAAGGCAAGCCCGATCGCGGCCTTCAAGAAGGCGATCCGCCAGGCCCGCGAGGTGCTCGACACGCGCTTTCGCAACGGCCGGGACATTCGCCGGCTGATCGAGGATCGTGCCTGGTTCGTCGATAACATCCTGCAAAAGGCCTGGGAGCAGTTCAGCTGGAGCGAGGACGCCGACATCGCGCTGGTCGCAGTCGGCGGCTACGGCCGTGGCGAACTGCACCCTTATTCCGATATCGACTTGCTGATCCTGCTGGACAGTGCCGACCACGAGGTTTTCCGCGACTCCATCGAGCGTTTTCTGACGCTGTTGTGGGACATCGGCCTGGAGGTCGGTCAGAGCGTTCGCTCGGTCGACGAATGCGCCGTCGAGGCCCGCGCCGACCTGACGGTCGTCACCAACCTGATGGAAAGCCGCACCATCGCCGGCCCCGAACATCTGCGCCAGCGCATGCTGGACGTCACCAGCACCGGGCACATGTGGCCGAGCAAGGACTTCTTCCTGGCCAAGCGCGCCGAACAAAAGGCCCGCCACCACAAGTACAACGACACCGAATACAACCTGGAACCCAACGTCAAAGGCTCACCCGGCGGCCTGCGGGATATCCAGACGATTCTGTGGGTGGCCCGTCGCGAGTACGGCACCCTGAACCTGCGGGCACTGGCTGGCGAAGGATTCCTGGTCGAGAGTGAAAACGCCCTGCTCGCCTCCTCCCAGGAGTTCCTGTGGAAGGTTCGCTATGCCCTGCACATGCTGGCCGGCCGCTCCGAAGACCGCCTGCTGTTCGATCACCAGCGCACCATTGCCGGGCTGCTGGGCTTCAAAGGCGACGACGCCAAGCAAGCCATCGAAAACTTCATGCAGCAGTATTACCGGGTGGTCATGAGCATCGCCCAGCTCAGCGACCTGATCATCCAGCACTTCGAGGAAGTCATCCTCGCACCGGAAGACGAATCACCACCGCAGCCGATCAACTCGCGGTTCCAACTGCATGACGGCTACATCGAGGCGCGTAACGACAACGTTTTCCGCCGCACCCCGTTCGCCATGCTCGAAATCTTCGTGTTGATGGCCCAACAGCCGGAAATCAAAGGCGTGCGCGCCGACACCATCCGTTTGCTGCGGGAACACCGTCACCTGATCGACGACGACTTCCGCAACGACATTCGCAATACCAGCCTGTTTATCGAATTGTTCAAATGCAAGATCGGCATCCACCGCAACCTGCGGCGTATGAACCGTTACGGCATTCTTGGGCGTTATCTGCCCGAATTCGGTTTCATCGTCGGGCAGATGCAGCACGACCTGTTCCACATCTATACGGTCGATGCCCACACCCTGAACCTGATCAAACATCTGCGTAAGCTGCAGTACACCCAGGTGTCGGAAAAATTCCCGCTGGCCAGCAAAACCATGGGCAAACTGCCCAAGCCCGAGCTGATCTACATGGCCGGCCTGTACCACGACATCGGCAAAGGCCGGCATGGCGATCACTCGGACATCGGTGCCGTGGATGCCGAGGCCTTTTGCCAGCGTCATCAACTACCCACGTGGGACAGCCGCCTGATCGTGTGGCTGGTGCAAAACCACCTGGTGATGTCGACCACCGCCCAGCGCAAGGACTTGTCCGACCCGCAGGTGATCCACGATTTCGCCCAGATCGTCGGCGACGAAACCCGCCTCGACTACCTGTATGTGCTGACCGTCTCCGACATCAACGCCACCAACCCGACCCTGTGGAACTCCTGGCGCGCCAGCCTGCTGCGCCAGCTCTACACCGAGACCAAGCGCGCCCTGCGTCGCGGCCTGGAGAACCCGGTGGATCGCGAAGAGCAAATCCGCCAGACCCAGAGCGCCGCCCTGGATATTCTGGTGCGCGGCGGCACCGACCCGGACGATGTCGAGCAGTTGTGGGCGCAGTTGGGTGATGACTATTTCCTGCGTCACACCGCCGGCGACGTGGCCTGGCACAGCGACGCGATACTCCAGCAACCGGCCGACGGCGGGCCACTGGTGCTGATCAAGGAAACCACCCAGCGTGAGTTCGAAGGTGGTACGCAGATCTTCATCTATGCCCCGGACCAGCACGACTTCTTTGCCGTGACCGTGGCCGCGATGGACCAGCTCAACCTGAACATTCACGACGCCCGGGTCATCACCTCCAGCAGCCAGTTCACCCTCGACACCTATATCGTGCTCGACACTGACGGCGACTCGATTGGCGACAACCCGGCGCGGGTCAAACAGATCCGCGAGGGTCTGACCGAAGCCCTGCGCAACCCGGACAACTACCCGACCATCATCCAGCGCCGGGTGCCACGTCAGCTCAAGCATTTCGCCTTTGCCCCACAGGTGACGATCCACAACGACGCCCAGCGCCCGGTGACGGTGCTGGAACTCACGGCGCCCGACCGCCCGGGCCTGCTGGCGCGGATTGGCACGATCTTCCTGGAGTTCGACCTGTCGCTGCAGAACGCCAAGATCGCCACCCTCGGCGAGCGCGTGGAAGACGTGTTCTTCATCACCGACGCCAACAATCAGCCGTTGTCCGACCCGCTGCTGTGCAGCCGCTTGCAGGATGCGATCGTCGAGCAACTGAGCGTCAACCAGGAACCTGATATCAAACTGTCGCGCATCAGCATCTGAATCAACACATTTCCCCCTGTGGGAGCGGGCTTGCTCGCGAAAGCGGTGCATCAGTGAAGTGTGCGTTGACTGACACACCGCTTTCGCGAGCAAGCCCGCTCCCACATTGAAAGAGGCCCCCGATGAACAACGCTCTGTCCCAGCTCCAGCCCTACCCGTTCGAGAAACTCCGCGCCCTGCTCGGCAGCGTGACGCCCAACCCGGACAAGCGTCCGATCGCACTGTCCATCGGCGAGCCGAAACACCGTTCGCCAAGCTTTGTCGCCGAGGTCCTGGCCAGCAACCTGGAAAAAATGGCCGTGTACCCGACCACCTTAGGCATCCCGGAGCTGCGTGAAGCCATCGCGGCATGGTGCGAGCGTCGCTTCGATGTCCCCAAGGGCTGGATCGACCCGGCGCGCAACGTGCTGCCGGTCAACGGTACCCGTGAGGCGCTGTTCGCCTTCACCCAGACCGTGGTCAACCGTGGTGATGACGCCCTGATTGTCAGCCCGAACCCGTTCTACCAGATCTACGAAGGCGCGGCGTTCCTCGCCGGGGCCAAGCCGCATTACCTGCCGTGCCTGGACGAAAACGGTTTCAACCCGGATTTCGACGCCGTCTCGCCGGACATCTGGAAACGCTGCCAGATCCTGTTCCTGTGCTCGCCAGGCAACCCGACCGGCGCCTTGATTCCGGTGCAAACCCTGAAAAAGCTGATCGCCCTGGCCGACGAATACGACTTCGTGATCGCCGCCGATGAGTGCTACAGCGAGCTGTACTTCGACGAACAAACCCCGCCGCCGGGCCTGCTCAGCGCTTGCGCGGAACTGGGTCGCAAGGACTTCAAGCGCTGCGTAGTGTTCCACAGCCTGTCCAAGCGCTCGAACCTGCCAGGCCTACGCTCGGGTTTTGTCGCCGGTGACGCCGACATCCTCAAAGGCTTCCTGCTCTACCGTACCTACCACGGCTGCGCGATGCCGGTTCAAACCCAGCTGGCCAGCGTTGCTGCGTGGAATGACGAAGTGCACGTTCGCGCCAACCGGGCGCTGTATCGCGAAAAGTTCGATGCGGTACTGGAAATCCTCAGCCCGGTCATGGACGTACAGCGGCCGGATGGCAGCTTCTACTTGTGGCCGAACGTGGCGGGTGACGACGCAGCGTTCTGCCGCGACCTGTTCGAACAGGAGCACGTGACCGTGGTTCCGGGGTCTTACCTGTCCCGCGATGTTGATGGTTTGAATCCAGGCGCGGGTCGAGTACGCATGGCACTGGTTGCGCCATTATCCGAATGCCTTGAAGCGGCAGAACGTATTCGCGACTTCATCACTCGCCGCAACTGACACTAACAAGGCCTGTACTGTGCAACGCAGTACAGGCCACCCATCGGCAACAACATCTAACAAGCAGCAACTTTACAGCGCAGCATTCATTTAAATATTCTCCAACTCGAAAACCAATCTACTGATCAGATTAAACCCTCGAGAAGTAGAACGATAATGCCACATTCAGAACCATGCAAAGTTAACTAACCACGGGCAATTGGAGCATAGAGAAGAACAACAGCCTCAGCCAGTATTATCGGTGATTGACGCGAAAAATATACCCATGATTTTTACCACTCCAATAATGCGCAAATAAAAAACCAACATTCCCCTTTCCAAAAAACCACAACCGACAAAAGACATGGACGCCACCCCTATGAAAAATGGAGCTTGCAGCATCGTTAGAAGTATTGACCCAGTTGCCTCTTACGAGGCTGCGATCAATGAACGCAGTGATAATGTCAAACCCAATACTTCCGGACGCACCAAGAGAAGCGTCGCCGTGCATACTACTTTCTGGAAGCCTGGGCGCACCCTGAAAATAGCCATGTACGACAAAAACCAGAAAACCATCGACACAGTAAAAAACATTGCGAACAAATGGTTAGCGCATGCCAATTTAAAATTTGAATTCATTTCAGGTGCAGTGGGAGATATTCGCATAAAAATCGAGCCAGATCTAACCATTGACTCTTACTCCTTTCTAGGCACAGACGCACTGACTCGCCCTCCTGAAGAACCCACTATGAGAATAGCAACACCTCTTGAACATGATGAATTTGAAAGCACCGTATTACATGAATTTGGTCACGCACTCGGCCTCCACCATGAACATCAGCACCCCGACGCAGATATCCCTTGGGACCTGAAAAAAGTCTACACATGGCATAAAGAAAACTACAACTGGGAGCGCGAAAAAGTTGACTCAGACGTCCTGCCACTACCTCGCTATACAAATTATATCTATGGCGATTACGACCCGTTGTCAATCATGCACTACGAAATAGATAGCACGCTCACTCTAAATAACTGGAGCCGCCCAGCAAACCTCACGCTGAGCGAGAAAGACCTGGAGGTAATCCGCAAGATTTATCCTCAAAGGGCGACACGCGTACCACACACCGTGTTGAACTACTCAACAAAATAAAGGCGCCATTCATTGGCAACTCTAATTAAAACACTCCAAAGATAACCCTCACCCAATAAAACTTATCGACTCTTTAGAACTGTTATTTTAGATGCCTCTTCTATGTACGCTGCATTGCAACAATGAAAACACGCACATCATTACTTCACCGCTCCAAGCTTGGCCTCACTCAGATCCAGCTCCCCCAACACCTCACGCAACACGTCATCACCAATCTGGTGATGACGACTGAGGCTGTACAACTCCAGGCGCTGCGCCCGCAGCGCCTTCAAGCGCAAGCGCCGTTCCAGCAAGTCCATCTGAAACGCCAGGGCCTGGGCTTCAGCGGAATCGTTGAACACCTCAAGCTGGTGGCGATACTCTGACATGATCCGCGCCTTGAGCTCGGCGGCCAGCGCGGATTGGGCGGCGTCCTGTGGGTTGACCTCTTCTGTCTCAAGCGCATGGATGGCCGCCTCGGCGGTTTTGCGCAAGCCGTCGGAGAACGACAACGGCGGCAGCGGAACCACCCGTCCGATCAGGCGTGAGACGCCAACCAGCATCAACAGGATCAGCGGTTTGCATAAAGCCAGGTTCCCGGACGCATTGAAGTGCCATATTTGCCGCTTAGACTGCCCGTTGACGGCTGGATCTCTGTCGCACCCGGACCGCTCCCACAGGTTTTACGTTTTAACTCAATGCCCATGGCATAATCCGTCACCTTTATATTTACGGCACCTGCAAAGGGGGCAATTCCTTGACCGTTTCAAGCAAAACGTTGCACCTTTTCGGCATCAAAGCCTGCGACACCATGAAAAAGGCGCGCACCTGGCTCGATGAACACGCTGCCAGCTATGACTTTCATGATTACAAAGCGGTCGGAATCGACCGTGAACATCTGACCCAATGGTGCAACGAGCACGGCTGGGAAGTGGTGTTGAACCGTGCAGGCACGACCTTTCGCAAGCTCGACGACGAACGCAAAGCCGATCTCGACCAGACGAAAGCCATCGAACTGATGCTCGCACAACCCTCGATGATCAAGCGCCCGGTGCTCGATCTCGGTGACCGAACCCTGATTGGCTTCAAGCCAGATATCTACGCGGCCGCGCTCAAGTAAGCAGCCCGTTCAATTTTGTTAGAGGTATACACATGTCCACTACCCTGTTCAGCCTGGCCTTCGGCGTCGGCACTCAAAACCGTCAAGGCGCATGGCTGGAAGTGTTCTACGCCACCCCGGTCCTCAAGCCATCGGCTGAAGTCCTCGCCGCTATCGCCCCGATCCTGGGCTATACCGAAGGCAATCAGGCCATCGCGTTCAGCACCGCCCAGGCCTCGCAACTGGCAGAGGCACTGAAAAGCGTCGACGCTGCCCAGGCTGCCCTGCTGACCCGCCTGGCCGAGAGCCACAAGCCGCTGGTTGCCACCTTGCTGGCTGAAGACGCCCAGCTGTCGTCCACCCCTGAGGCCTACCTCAAGCTGCACCTGCTGAGCCATCGCCTGGTCAAGCCCCACGGCCTGAACCTGGCCGGGATCTTCCCGCTGCTGCCAAACGTGGCCTGGACCAGCCAGGGCGCGGTCGACCTGAGCGAACTGGCCGAACTGCAACTCGAAGCCCGTCTGCGCGGCGAGCTGCTGGAAGTGTTCTCGGTGGACAAGTTCCCGAAAATGACCGACTACGTGGTTCCGGCCGGCGTGCGTATCGCTGACGCTGCGCGTCTGCGCCTGGGCGCTTACGTGGGCGAAGGCACCACCGTGATGCACGAAGGTTTCATCAACTTCAACGCTGGCACCGAAGGCCCGGGCATGATCGAAGGCCGCGTATCCGCTGGCGTATTCGTCGGCAAGGGTTCGGACCTGGGCGGCGGCTGCTCGACCATGGGCACCCTGTCGGGCGGCGGCAACATCGTGATCAAGGTCGGCGAAGGCTGCCTGATCGGCGCCAACGCCGGTATCGGTATCCCGTTGGGCGACCGCAACACCGTCGAGTCGGGCCTGTACGTGACCGCTGGCACCAAAGTCGCGCTGCTGGACGAGAACAATCAACTGGTCAAAGTGGTCAAGGCCCGTGAACTGGCTGGCCAGACCGACCTGCTGTTCCGTCGCAATTCGGAGACCGGTGCCGTGGAATGCAAAACCCACAAATCGGCCATCGAACTGAACGAAGCGCTGCACGCTCACAACTAAGCAGCACATTGACCACCTGTGGGTGCGGCGGTGCGACGATTCGACTTGCTCGCGAAGCTTTTGGCGTCCTCTAGGACGCCTTCGCGGGCAAGCCCGCTCCCACAGGGTACGGCGTACCCTCACCAGGGCCCGATAGCATGATGATTCTCTCTCCCTGGCGTGCCGATTTTCCGGCCATCGCCGCCCTGCAACGGCAAGACCAGACCTATCTGGACAACGCCGCCACCACGCAAAAACCTCAAGCCCTGCTCGATGCCCTGGCGCACTACTACGCCAACGGCGCGGCAAACGTGCATCGGGCGCAGCATTTGCCCGGTGCCCACGCCACCCAGGCGTTCGAGGACAGCCGCCGCAAAGTCGCGCAATGGCTCAATACTGGCGATTGTGGGCAGATCATCTTTACCCACGGCGCGACGTCCGCGCTGAATCTCCTGGCCTATGGCCTGGAACATCTTTTCAATCCGGGCGACGAGATTGTCATCAGCGCCCTGGAGCACCACGCTAACCTGCTGCCGTGGCAGCAACTGGCGCACCGTCGCGAGCTGAAACTGGTGATCCTGCCGCTCGATGCCGGAGGCGTGATCGACCTTGAGGCCGCCGCCGGTTTGATCGGCTCGCGCACGCGTCTGTTGGCCGTCAGCCAGTTGTCCAACGTAATTGGCGCGTGGCAGCCGCTGCCTGAATTACTGGCACTGGCCAAGGCGCACAAAGCCCTGACCGTAATCGACGGTGCCCAGGGCGTGGTCCATGGCCGCCACGACGTGCAAGCGCTGGGCTGCGATTTTTATGTGTTCTCCAGCCACAAGCTCTACGGCCCCGATGGCCTGGGCGTGCTGTTCGGGCGCAATACCGCGCTGCAACAGCTGCGTCCCTGGCAGTTCGGCGGTGAAATGGTGCTCGATGCCAATTACCACGACGCACGCTTTCGCCCGGCACCGCTGGGTTTCGAGGCCGGGACGCCGCCGATTGCCAGTGTGATCGGCCTGGGAGCGACCCTGGATTACCTCGCTGGGCTCGATCAGGACGCCGTGTCCGCCCATGAAGCGGCGCTGCATGCCCGCCTGCTCAAGGGCCTTGAGGCGCGCAATGGCATTCGCCTGTTGGGCAAGCCTCAAGTGGCACTGGCCAGTTTCACCGTCGAGGGTGTGCATAACTCCGATCTCGCGCATTTGCTGACCGAACAAGGGATCGCGGTGCGTGCCGGCCATCACTGTGCGATGCCGCTGCTCAAACGCTTCGAACTGGCCGGAGCAATTCGGGTGTCGTTGGCGCTGTACAACGATTCCGAAGACCTGGAGCGGTTCTTTGAAGCCCTGGATCAGGCGCTGGAGCTATTGCGATGAACCTGCCTGCCGATGCCGTGGTGGCACTCGAGACCTTTCAGAAAGCGGCCGGCTGGGAACAACGCGCACGCCTGCTGATGCAATGGGGTGAGCGTCTGCCGGCGTTGAGTGATGCACAGATGTGCGATGCCAACCGGGTGCACGGCTGTGAAAGCCAGGTGTGGCTGGTGGGCGAGTTGCGCGATGGCCACTGGCAATTCAGCGCCAACAGCGATGCACGGTTGATTCGCGGGTTGGTGGCGTTGCTGCTGGCGCGGGTCAACGGGTTGTCGGCGGCCGAGTTGCAGCAGGTGGATTTGCCGGACTGGTTCAATCAGTTGGGGTTGGGGCGACAGTTGTCTGAATCCCGCAGTAATGGTTTGAATGCGGTGCTACAGCGGATGAATGAGTTGGCAGGTTAATCGCCTTCGTCGGATCGCCGCCCGGAGCAAGCCCGCTCCCACATTTGATCTTCAGTGAATACAGTTTTTGTGTACGACCGAAATCTAATGTGGGAGCGGGCTTGCTCGCGAAGAGGCCATCAGCAGCAACCTCAATCCTGAGGTTTGACCCGCTCCGCCGGCCGCCGCACCCCCGCGACAATCTTGTCCACAGCCTTGGTCGCCGCGACCATGCCGAAGGTCGCCGTCACCATCATCACCGCGCCAAACCCGCCGGCACAGTCGAGTTTCACCCCATCACCGACAAAACTCTTCTGCAGGCAAATGCTGCCATCCGGTTTCGGGTAGCGCAGTTGCTCGGTGGAAAACACGCACGGCACGCTGTAATGGCGGGTCACGGTGCGTGAGAAGCCGTAGTCACGGCGCAGCGTGGAGCGCACTTTCGACGCCAACGGATCGTTGAACGTGCGATTGAGGTCGCAGACCTGGATCAACGTCGGGTCAATCTGCCCGCCTGCGCCGCCGGTGGTGATGATCTGGATCTTGCGCCGCTTGCACCAGGCGATCAGCGCGGCCTTGGCGTTGACGCTGTCGATGCAGTCGATCACGCAGTCGATGTTCGGCGTGATGTACTCGGCCATGGTCTCGCGGGTCACGAAGTCAGGCACCGCGTGCACCGTGCAGTCCGGGTTGATCCCGCGCAGACGCTCGGCCATCACCTCGACCTTGGGCTTGCCGACAGTGCTGTCCAGCGCGTGCAACTGACGGTTGGCGTTGCTGACGCAGACGTCATCCAGGTCGAACAGCGAAATCTCGCCCACGCCACAACGAGCCATGGCTTCCGCCGCCCAGGAACCGACACCACCGACACCGACGATCGCCACATGGGCCGCGCGCAGGCGTTCAAGGCCTTCGATGCCATACAAACGGGCGATGCCAGCAAACCGCGGATCTTCTGTACTCATGACCATTACCCCAAAAACCGGCGCGCATTATAGGGCCGTCGGCGTCCAAGAGCATCATTGCGCTATGAACGGGCAACATCCACGAAAACTACATCGAACAAAGATTCGTCCTACACGCTCTAAAGAAAGAACTTAAACCGACTTGGATTGCCCAATGTCCGGCAATTCCCTGTCCGCTGTACGACCAGAGAATGCCCGGTGTAGGATGCGCGCCCCTTGGCGACCGCCAACCGTTCCTTCGTTCCACAGTCTTTGGAACCCGAAATAACTATGTCATCGCGTAAATTTGGACTCAACCTGGTCGTGGTGCTTGCCATCGCAGCCTTGTTTACCGGCTTCTGGGCGCTGATCAACCGCCCGGTCACCGCCCCCAACTGGCCGGAACAGATCTCCGGCTTCTCGTACTCGCCATTCCAGCAGGGCCAGTTCCCGCAGAAGGACCAGTACCCGACCGACGATCAAATGCGTCGCGACCTGGAGATCATGAGCAAGCTGACGGACAACATCCGCATCTACTCGGTCGATGGCACGCTGCAGAACATCCCGAAACTGGCGGAAGAGTTCGGCTTGCGGGTGACCCTGGGGATCTGGATCAGCCCGGACCAGGAACGCAACGAACGGGAAATCACCCGCGCCATTGAAATCGCCAACGCCTCGCGCAGCGTGGTTCGCGTGGTGGTAGGCAACGAAGCGATTTACCGCAAGGAAATCACCGCCCAGGAACTCAGCGTCATGCTCGATCGCGTGCGCGCTGCCGTGAAAGTGCCGGTGACCACGTCCGAACAGTGGCACGTCTGGGAAGAACACCCGGAACTGGCCAAGCACGTCGACCTGATCGCCGCGCACATCCTGCCTTACTGGGAGTTCGTCCCGATGGACAAGGCCGGGCAGTTCGTCCTCGACCGCGCCCGCGACCTGAAAAAGATGTTCCCGAAAAAACCACTGCTGCTGTCCGAGGTGGGCTGGCCGAGCAACGGCCGCATGCGCGGTGGCGCCGATGCCTCCCCGGCGGACCAGGCGATCTACCTGCGAACTCTGGTCAACAAGCTCAACCGCCAGGGCTTCAACTACTTCGTGATCGAAGCGTTTGACCAGCCGTGGAAAGCCAGCGACGAAGGTTCCGTCGGCGCCTACTGGGGCGTGTTCAACGCCGCGCGTCAGCAGAAATTCAACTTCGAAGGCCCGGTGGTGGCGATTCCGCAATGGCGCGTATTGGCCATTGGCTCGGTGGTATTGGCGCTGTTGTCGCTGACCCTGCTGATGATCGACGGCTCGGCCCTGCGCCAGCGTGGCCGTACCTTCCTGACCTTCATTGCGTTCCTGTGTGGTTCGGTGCTGGTGTGGATCGGTTACGACTACAGCCAGCAATACAGCACCTGGTTCAGCTTGACGGTGGGCTTCTTGCTCGCCCTCGGTGCCCTCGGGGTGTTTATCGTGCTGCTGACCGAAGCCCATGAACTGGCCGAAGCGGTGTGGGTGCACAAGCGCCGGCGCGAGTTCCTGCCGGTGGAAGGCGACTCCAGCTACCGTCCGAAAGTGTCGATTCACGTGCCCTGCTACAACGAGCCGCCGGAGATGGTCAAACAGACCCTCAACGCCCTGGCCAACCTCGACTATCCGGACTACGAAGTCCTGATCATCGACAACAACACCAAGGACCCGGCAGTCTGGGAACCGGTACGCGATTATTGCGAAACCCTCGGCCCGCGCTTCAAGTTCTTCCACGTCGCACCGCTGGCCGGCTTCAAGGGTGGCGCGCTGAACTACCTGATCCCGCACACCGCCAAGGATGCCGAAGTGATCGCGGTGATCGACTCCGATTACTGCGTGCACCCGAACTGGCTCAAGCACATGGTGCCGCACTTCGCCGACCCGAAAATCGCCGTGGTGCAGTCGCCGCAGGATTACCGCGACCAGAACGAAAGCACCTTCAAAAAGCTCTGCTACGCGGAATACAAGGGCTTCTTCCACATCGGCATGGTCACCCGCAACGACCGCGACGCGATCATCCAGCACGGCACCATGACCATGACCCGTCGCTCGGTGCTCGAAGAGCTGGGCTGGGCCGACTGGTGCATCTGTGAGGACGCAGAGCTGGGCCTGCGGGTATTCGAAAAAGGTCTGTCGGCAGCGTATTACCACACCAGCTACGGCAAAGGCCTGATGCCCGATACCTTCATCGACTTCAAGAAACAGCGTTTCCGCTGGGCCTACGGAGCGATTCAGATCATCAAGCGCCACACCGCCAGCCTGCTGCGCGGCAAGGACACCGAACTGACCCGTGGCCAGCGTTACCACTTCCTCGCGGGCTGGTTGCCGTGGGTGGCGGACGGCATGAACATCTTCTTCACCGTCGGCGCGTTGTTGTGGTCGGCGGCGATGATCATCGTGCCGCAACGGGTCGATCCGCCGCTGCTGATCTTCGCAATCCCGCCATTGGCGTTGTTCGTGTTCAAGGTCGCCAAGATCATCTTCCTCTACCGTCGTGCGGTTGGAGTGAATCTGAAGGATGCCTTCTGCGCGGCGCTGGCCGGTCTGGCGTTGTCCCATACCATCGCCAAAGCGGTGTTGTACGGCTTCTTCACCAGCAGCATTCCGTTCTTCCGTACGCCGAAAAACGCCGATAACCACGGCTTCTGGGTAGCGATCTCGGAAGCCCGGGAAGAGATGTTCATCATGCTGCTGTTGTGGGGCGCTGCCTTGGGGATCTTCCTGGTGAACGGCATGCCGAGCAACGACATGCGTTTCTGGGTCACCATGTTGCTGGTGCAGTCGTTGCCGTACCTGGCGGCGCTGATCATGGCGTTCCTGTCCTCGCTGCCAAAACCGGCCGCCGAGCCTGAAACGGCACCTGTCGTCTAAATCTGCGCGGATGCACTAAACGGCGGCCAATGGTCGCCGTTTTGCTTTAAGATAAGCGCCATTTTGCGGGGCTTGGCGTGATATAGGTCTTACTGACCGCACACAATTCCTGTGGGAGCGGGCTTGCTCGCGAATGCGTTGTAACAGTCGAGGAGTATGTTGACTGACACACCGCATTCGCGAGCAAGTCGAAGCGTCGAACCGCCGCTCCCACATTAAAAGCCCATGCCCAATTTCATGTTTTCGGAGTTTTCCATGACGGCCCACGCCGACCTTTCGCCGACCCTCCAACTCGCCATCGACCTGATCCGCCGTCCGTCCGTGACGCCGATCGACGCCGATTGCCAGAAGCAGATGATGCAGCGCCTGGGCGATGCCGGTTTCACCCTGGAACCGATGCGCATCGAAGATGTGGATAACTTCTGGGCCACCCACGGCCAGGACGACGGTCCGGTGCTGTGCTTCGCCGGCCACACCGACGTGGTCCCGACCGGCCCGGTGGCGGCTTGGCAGATCGAACCGTTCAACGCGCTGATCGACGAACACGGCATGCTCTGCGGCCGTGGCGCCGCCGACATGAAAGGCAGCCTCGCCGCCATGACCGTCGCCTCCGAGCGTTTTGTCGCCGATTACCCGAATCACAAGGGCAAAGTCGCCTTCCTGATCACCAGCGACGAAGAAGGCCCGGCGCACCACGGCACCAAGGCTGTGGTCGAACGCCTCGCCGCGCGCAAGGAACGTCTGGACTGGTGCATCGTCGGCGAACCGTCGAGCACCACCCTGGTGGGTGACGTGGTCAAGAACGGCCGTCGCGGCTCCCTTGGCGCCAAGCTGACCGTGCACGGTGTGCAAGGCCACGTGGCCTACCCGCACCTGGCCAAGAACCCGATCCACCTCGCTGCCCCGGCCCTGGCCGAACTGGCGGCCGAGCACTGGGATCACGGCAACGATTTCTTCCCGCCGACCAGTTTCCAGATCTCCAACGTCAATTCCGGCACCGGCGCGACCAACGTGATCCCCGGTGACCTGGTGGCGGCGTTCAACTTCCGCTTCTCCACCGAGTCGACAGTCGAAGGCCTGCAAAAGCGCGTCGCCGACATCCTCGACAAGCATGGCCTGGACTGGCACATCGACTGGGCGCTGTCCGGCCTGCCGTTCCTCACCGAACCGGGCGCGCTGCTCGACGCGGTATCGGCGAGCATCAAGGACATCACCGGTCGTGAAACCAAGGCGTCCACCAGCGGTGGTACCTCCGATGGCCGCTTCATCGCGACCATGGGCACTCAAGTGGTTGAGCTGGGCCCGGTCAACGCGACCATCCACCAGGTCAACGAACGCGTGCTGGCCGCCGATCTCGACGTGCTCACCGAGATCTACTACCAGACCCTGATCAAGTTGCTTGCCTGATGCTTGCGTGCCCGATCTGCAGTGAGCCGCTGAATGCGGTGGACAACGGCGTGGTTTGCCCCGCCGGGCATCGTTTCGACCGTGCGCGCCAGGGTTACTTGAACCTGTTGCCAGTACAGCACAAGAACAGCCGCGACCCTGGGGATAACCAGGCGATGGTCGAAGCCCGCCGCGACTTCCTGAACGCCGGGCACTACGCCCCGGTGTCCAGGCGTCTGGCGGAGTTGGCTGCTGGTTATGCACCGCAGCACTGGCTGGACATCGGTTGTGGCGAGGGTTACTACACCGCGCAAATCGCCGAAGCCCTGCCAGATGCCGAAGGTTATGCCCTGGACATCTCCCGGGAAGCGGTCAAACGCGCCTGCAAACGCAACCCGAAGCTCACCTGGCTGATCGCCAGCATGGCGCGGGTGCCGTTGGCTTCCGGCAGCTGCCAGTTCCTGGCCAGTGTCTTCAGCCCGCTGGACTGGGAAGAAGCCAAGCGCCTGCTCAGTGTTGGCGGCGGACTGATGAAAGTCGGGCCGACCAGCGGCCACCTGATGGAACTGCGTGAGCGGTTGTACGACGAAGTCCGTGAATACACCGACGACAAGCACTTGGCCCTGGTACCTGAAGGCATGGCGCTGGCCCACAGTGAAACCCTGGAATTCAAGCTGACGCTGGTCAGTGGTCAGGACCGGGCGAACCTGTTGGCGATGACACCCCACGGCTGGCGCGCCAGCGCCGAGCGCCGGGCAGCAGTTATCGAACAGGCGGAACCGTTCGAGGTCACCGTGTCGATGCGCTACGATTATTTCGTTCTGCAGTAGTAGTTAGAGAGCAACTTCAATTTTTTGGTCTCGGGCAAAGGTCCGAGACCGGCTAAATCCGCGAATGGATTTTTCAGACCCGCAGTGAGGACATCCATGCGCCAACCCGATATCGAGATTTACCTGAAAGACGCCGACGTCGACCACAAGGCCATTTCCGCCTGGCTGGGTGCGGCATTGGGCCCGTGCACGGATTGGGTCCAGAAGGGCCAGACCTACAAGTGCAAGGCCGGCAACGTGCCAGTGACCTGGCTGCCAAAAGCCGTCGGCAAGTGGAACAGCCTGTACCTGGAAAGCGACCAGACCCCATGGGACGACGACATCGCCTGCGCCCGCGCCGCGTTTGCCGCGCTGAACGTGGAAGTGCGTTGTGCGCCGGGTAGCTGGGTCGAGGAAGAAGGTGAAGAGACCGCCGATCGCTGGATTCGCATCAGCGCCGATGGTGAAGAAGAGATCACCTGGAAAACCGCTTAACAGCAAGCGACACCGAATAAATGTGGGAGCGGGCTTGCTCGCGAAAGCGGTACATCAGTCAACATCAACTTTGACTGACACACCGCTTTCGCGAGCAAGCCCGCTCCCACAGTAGTTTTGCGTGATCTGAAGAGTGGATTACAACCCCACCACATCCTCAGCCTGCAACCCCTTCTGCCCTTCCACCACCGCGTATTCAACCTGCTGGCCTTCGGTCAGCGAACGGTGGCCTTCACCGCGAATCGCGCGGTAATGCACGAACACGTCCACCCCGTCCTCGCGCTGAATGAAGCCGTAGCCCTTGGCGTCGTTGAACCACTTCACGTTGCCGGTTTCGCGTGTTGCCATTTGTTCATACTCCCTTTTTATTATTGATCGGGCTTTTCGCAGGAAAGCCTCGGGAACGTCAGCCTGCGCATACCGGTCCCATGAGGGCAACGGCGACAGAGCGCCGAGTATATGACAGACGTTAAAACTCTCAACAGGAGTTTACTTTCGCGCTTTTTTGCCGATTTTCAGCGAATCCGGCACACTATCGGCCGCCCAAGCAATTGCTTGGTTTTATTCACTCACGCAGAAGCCGTATGACCCGCTCCCCGTTCCGCCGTCTTGTGTTTGGCACCCTGCGCCGACTGTTGTACCTCTGGGTTCGCTCCGAGACGATCAACCAGTCGTCGTTCACCCTCAACCTCGACCGCAGTCGTCCGGTGTTCTACGTCCTGCAAAACCCTTCTCTGACTGACCTCGCCGTGGTCGACACCGAGTGCAGCAAGGCCGGTCTGCCACGCCCGGTGCTACCGGTATCGGTCGGCAACCTGCTGGAACCTGCCGCGTTCTTCTACCTGACGCCGGACCCGGACTGGCTCGGCCGCCAGGACAAGCGCGGCGCGCCGCCGACACTGACCCGCCTGGTCAGCGCCCTGAGCCAGAACGCCGCCGAAGATGCGCAGATCATTCCGGTCAGCGTGTTCTGGGGCCAGTCGCCGGACAGCGAAAACAGCCCGTGGAAACTCCTGTTCGCCGACAGCTGGGCCGTTACCGGGCGCCTGCGACGCTTGCTGAGCGTCATCGTGCTGGGACGCAAGACCCGCGTGCAGTTCTCCGCGCCGATCCACCTGCGCGAACTGATCGAACACGACAAGGGCCACGAGCGCACCGTGCGCATGGCCCAGCGCATCCTGCGGGTGCATTTCCGCAACCTGAAGGCAGCGGTGATCGGCCCGGACATTTCCCACCGTCGTAATCTGGTCAAAGGCCTGCTCAACCAGCCGCAGGTCAAACAAGCGATCCTCGACGAAGCCGAGCGCGAGAACATCTCACCGGAGAAAGCCAAAGCCCAGGCACTGCGCTACGGCAACGAAATCGCCTCGGACTACACCTACACTGCGATCCGTTTTATGGAAGTGGTGCTGAGCTGGTTCTGGAACAAGATCTACGACGGGATCAAGGTCAACCACATCGAGGGCGTGCAGAAGGCCGCCCAGGGTCACGAAGTGATCTACGTGCCGTGCCACCGCAGCCACATCGACTATCTGCTGCTGTCCTATCTACTGTTCCGCAACGGCCTGACCCCGCCGCACATTGCCGCGGGCATCAACCTGAACATGCCGGTGATCGGCGGCCTGCTGCGTCGCGGCGGCGCGTTCTTCATGCGCCGCACGTTCAAGGGCAACCCGCTCTACACCTCGGTGTTCAACGAATACCTGCACACCCTGTTCACCAAGGGCTTCCCGGTGGAGTACTTCGTCGAAGGCGGCCGTTCGCGCACCGGGCGCATGCTGCAACCGAAGACCGGGATGCTGGCGATCACCCTGCGCAGCTTCCTGCGCTCGTCGCGCATGCCGATCGTGTTCGTGCCGGTGTACATCGGCTACGAGCGTGTGCTGGAAGGCCGGACCTACCTCGGCGAACTGCGCGGTGCGGCCAAGAAGAAAGAGTCGATCTTCGATATTTTCAAAGTCATCGGCGCGCTCAAACAGCGCTTCGGCCAGGTGGCGGTGAACTTCGGCGAGCCAATCAAGCTGGCGGAATTCCTCGACGGCGAACAGCCGGACTGGCGCCAACAGGAACTCGGCCCCCAGTTCAGGCCCGCCTGGCTCAACGAAACCACCAACCGCCTCGGCGAGAAAGTCGCCCGGCATCTGAACGAAGCGGCGGCGATCAACCCGGTCAACCTGGTGGCACTGGCGCTGCTGTCGACCACCCGACTGGCGCTGGATGACCGGGCCATGGCGCGGGTGCTGGATTTGTACCTGGCGCTGTTGCGCAAGGTCCCATACTCGCCACACACCACCCTGCCGGACGGTGATGGCCGGGCGTTGATCGAGCACGTGAAGGACATGGACCTGCTGTCCGAGCAGAGCGATGCCCTGGGCAAGATTCTGTATCTGGACGAACAGAACGCCGTCCTGATGACCTACTACCGCAACAACGTATTGCACATCTTCGCACTGCCGGCGTTGCTGGCGAGCTTCTTCCAGAGCGCCTCGCGCATGAGCCGCGAACAGATCCTGCGCTACACCCGCGCGTTGTATCCCTACCTGCAAGCAGAGCTGTTCATTCGCTGGTCGCTGGACGAACTGGATGCGGTGATCGATCAATGGCTGGAGGCGTTCGTCGAGCAAGGCCTGCTGCGTTTCGAGAACAACGTGTACCTGCGCCCGGCGCCAAGCTCGCGGCATTTCGTGCTGCTGACCTTGCTGTCGAAAAGCATCGCCCAGACGTTGCAGCGCTTCTACATGACCGTGTCCCTGCTGCTCAACAGTGGCCAGAACAGCATCAGCGCCGAAGAGCTGGAAGACCTGTGCACGGTCATGGCCCAGCGCCTGTCGATCCTGCATGGCCTGAACGCCCCGGAATTCTTCGACAAGAGCCTGTTCCGCCACTTCATCCAGACCATGCTCGACCTTGACGTGCTCAAGCGTGATGAAGCGGGCAAGCTGAGCTATCACGAACTGCTCGGTGAACTGGCCGAAGGCGCGGCCAAACGGGTGTTGCCGGCGGAGATTCGATTGTCGATTAGGCAGGTGGCGTTGCACGGCAATGAAAGTGCGGCGGAAAAAGCCCCACTGAACACACAAACAACAACTTGACTTTCCACGCAGAAATAAAAGGATGTATTTCTGCGAAATACCAGACTTCAATGATCAGCTAGCATCCTTCATGCCTATTCCAGGCTCAACTAAAAGGATGGTTAGATGAACAAATACATTTCCGGAAAAGTTCTTTTCAGCAAAACTCCATATCGCACACATCCGAGCTACACCACCAAAACCAGTCTTTACAAACATCCCAGCGACAATGAATCCACGCTCATCAACACACATGAAGAAAACTCGCTGAAGCATAAATGGTGGGAATTTGAATTCGTTGTTGAACGCGACCCCAGTGAAAACTCTGTCGCTACGTACCGAATTATCGCAGAAGTTTTTCTTCCCGACGGGACGCTTCTCGCCAAGGCCGATGAACTTCTTTCGATCGATTTCGAATATGGCACTCGTCATCACGAAGACATCTACCTCAAACCTGTATTCATTGTTTAATTAATAAAAACATCGAACTGCTTGGCAGTAGCAAAGAGCCACCCTATATATCGACGCCCGCTCCCTCTTCAACGATGAGAGCCGCTAAAAACTTGCTCAGCACGTGTCTTGATACTCACACGTATAATTGGCGAATCCCCTCACACGTGAGGCAAAAAATTGCCGGGGGATATTGCCGGAAAAATCCGCTAAATTGTTGTTGGCGCCGGTCCTCTTCGGGCGCCAATGACAAGGATCCGCCTCATGAAAAAACTCTCTCTCCTTGGGCTATCCGCTTTACTGAGCGCCTGCCAATCCATGCAGCCTGCCCCTAAAGCCAACCTCGATGGCGAAGTCTTCTACCTGCAACGCATCGCCCTGCCACCGACGGCGGTCCTGAGCGTCAGCCTGCAGGACATCTCACTCGCCGATGCCCCGGCGAAGGTCATCGACGAACAGCGCGGCCAGGTCAAAGGCCAAGTGCCGTTGGCCTTCCACCTCAGCTACGACCCGCTGAAGGTAGAGCCCAATCACCGTTACTCGGTGAGCGCGCGCATTGAAGTCGATGGCAAACTGATGTTCATCACCACCGAGAATCATGCCGTGCGCCTGGACGGCACCGATCCACAGCCGCTGAAGGTCCGTGTCGACCCGGCCCGCTACTAAGTGTCTTTTTCGAAAAAGGAAGTTGCCATGTTCCGCCCTACCCTCCGCATTGCCGGCCTGTGCGCAGGCTTGATGATCTGTGCCAACGCCCTGGCGCTATCCCTCACCGACCTGTCGCAGAAAGACGCCACCGGCGGGCTCAAGGACGCACTGACCCAAGGCGCGCAACTGGCCGTCAAACAACTCGGTACCCCGGGTGGCTTCAGCAACAACCCCGACGTAAAAATCGAACTGCCGGGCAAGCTGGGCAAGGTCGCGAGCAAGATGAAACAGTTCGGCATGGGTGACCAGGTCGATGAACTGGAAGCCAGCATGAACAAGGCGGCGGAAAGCGCTGTGACCCAGGCCCAGCCCATCCTCGTCGACGCCGTGAAGAAAATGACCGTGGAAGATGCCAAGGGCATCCTCAGCGGCGGCAACGACTCGGCCACCCAATACCTGAACAAGACCAGCCGCGAACAGATCCGCGCCAGGTTCCTGCCGATCGTCAAGCAAGCCACCGACAAGGTTGGCCTGGCCCAGCAGTACAACTCGTTCGCCGGGCAAGCGGCGACAATGGGCGTAGTGGATGCGAAGAATGCCAACGTCGAAAACTACGTCACCGAGCAGGCGCTGAATGGCTTGTTCGAAATGATCGGCAAACAGGAAGAAACCATCCGCCAGAACCCGGCATCTGCGGCGACCAGTTTGGCGAAGAAGGTGTTTGGTACGCTCTGAGCCGCGACACAAAACCTGTGGGAGCAGGCGTGCTCCCACAAAGGTTCAGGCCGCTGATACCGGTCTTAGAAAGAACACCCACTCCCGCCCCATCTTGCGTTTCTCGAACAGCTTCAACGCGACCAGCCCATTTAGCGTGGCTGATGCCGTGTTGTAGGAACAACCCAGATTTTCCTTCACATTGACCGCCGTGAATTCCTTGGCCATTCCGCTCCTGGCCACTTGAAACAATGCCCGCTGTTTCTCGGTGAGCTGGTCGAGAAAACCACTTTCACGCAACCAGCAATCAAATTGCTGCGCATCGTCCAGACTTTTCCGATACGCCTCGGTAAAACTGCCCACAGCCCGCAACACCACCGAACACTGGAAATCAATGAAATACGTCAGATCCAGGTCATCCGCCTCGGTATTCAAATACGACCGCCCGTACTTCAACGGCGCATTGCGCAACAAAACACTGATGGCGATGTAGCGAAACGCCGAGTAGTCATTTTTGAACATGAACCAGTAAAACAGTGCGCGCGCGACCCGACCGTTGCCGTCGCGAAAAGGATGCTCGTAACCCAAGACAAAATGCAGCGCGATGGCTTTGATCAATGGATGAAGGTAGTCCGCTTGATGAGGGTTGTTGTGGGGTTGGTTGATCCACTTGGCCAGCACCTGCAAACGTGTCACTAGCCCTGTTGCAGGCGGTGGCGAATGCACGGTGTTGCCCTCGCCATCCTGGACGACGACGTCATCGTTGACCCTGAACGCTCCTGGCGAGTACTGCGAATCGTCGATCCCCTCGACGCCAACTCGATGCATGGCTGCAATCAGTTCAACGCTCAGTGGCTCGTAACGCTGCTCCCAGGCGAAGTTCATCATCTTGAAGTTACCGATGACCATTCGCTCATCCGGCGTGCGCGGCGAGCGATGGCGCTTGAGCATGTCCTTGGCCACCCGCGTCGTGGTGGCCGCACCTTCGAGCTGGCTACTGCTGATGGCCTCGTCTTCGATCAGATCATTGAGCAAATAGCTGAAATGAGCGCGCTCGCCAATCTGGCCGGTCATATATTCCAGCACTGCGGTTGTCGCCTGACGATCCACTACGGAAATGGCTTTTTGCGCCTGCGGTGTCAGCATGAATTTCAGCCAGCACGCCGTTTCACCCAATGGCAAAAGGTTCGAATACTGTGCAGTCCGCGCTTTCTTGACCAAGGCCCAGCACAGGTTCGAATCCAGCCCGGGCGCCCAGCGGTAGCGCAATGAATCGAATGGCAGGTAACGTCCCTGATCGTCCAGGGGCTTGAGCAAGGCGAGGTATTGCGAAAGGCGTTCCTTGTGGGGCGATCGCAACAGCCGATCAAACACCGGATCGGACCGCCCCCTCAATGTGGGTGGATTTTTCATGGCGCTGTCTCAAACATGCGTGAAACCGGGCTCTGAGTACAACACCTGAGCTTTTCAGCCTCAATATCAGACGGGTCCGAGATAAATGTAGGAACAATGAAGGCCCGCTGGTTGGTAAAGGTTCTGCAGTCCCGGTTGCTGAATTAGCAGCGACGGTTTTGACTGATAAGCCGTCATCGCGAGCAGGCTCACTCCCACAATTGGATCGGGTACATCTGTGAGGGATTCGTCGGCTGGCAGGCCGCCATCGCAGGCAAGCCAGCTCCCACAATTTGACCGAGTACATCCGGAAGAAACAGGTCGGCTGGCAGGCCGCCTTCGCGAGCAGGCTCGCACCTACAGTTGGGCTGGGTACATTCGAAAGAAATTGGTCGGCTGGCAGGCCGTCATCGTCGGAACGCCGCCCGGACCAAGCTCGCTCCCACAGAAGAGCAAAGGCAGGTTGGCGTACACCGACGCTCCTCACCACTCATCAGGCCGAGCGTTAGCTCGCCTGCAGCTTTTGATCTTGATCCACCCGCCCCCTCGGGAGGCTGAGTGGAGGCGTTCATCCGGGGATTGGCGCGTAGCGCCGTTCGACGCAGTCGAACACATTGCATGTAGGTCGAAGCGAAGCCGACCGGAGGGCAATGCCCCCGGATGAATGCCGGAGCGAAGGAACCCCGAGCCTTAGCGAGGGGCCGTACGTTCGGGGCGAGCGCTTTTGGTTACTTTTAAGGCGCTTGTTAAAAGTGACTCGCCGTAAGGGCGAAACCGCCAGCCGCCGTTACCGCAGGAACGGATATGTACTCAATCAACCAAGAGCATGGTCGGCCCAAAGGCCGCCACGCCCAAACCATCAAACCGACTCTTTGCGAACCCGAAACCAGGCAGCATAAAGGGCAGGCAAAAACAAAAGCGTCAACGCCGTGGCCACAATCAACCCCCCCATGATCGCCACCGCCATCGGCCCGAAAAACACACTGCGCGACAACGGAATCATCGCCAACACCGCCGCCAGCGCCGTCAACACAATCGGCCGAAACCGCCGCACCGTCGCCTCGATAATCGCCTGCCAAGGCTTCAACCCCGCAACGATATCCTGCTCGATCTGATCCACCAGAATCACCGAGTTACGCATGATCATCCCGGACAAGGCGATAGTCCCCAGCATGGCCACGAAACCGAACGGCTGACGGAACACCAGCAAAAACAGCGTCACACCAATCAACCCCAATGGCGCCGTGAGAAAGACCATCGCCGTGCGCGAAAAACTTCGCAGCTGCAGCATCAGCAACGTCAACACCACCACGATGAACAGCGGCACCCCTGCCTTCACCGAGTTCTGTCCGCGCGCCGAATCTTCCACGGTGCCGCCGACATCCAGCAAGTAGCCATCCGGCAATTCAGCGCGGATCGAATCGAGGGTCGGCATGATCTGCTGCACCAGCGTCGCCGGTTGTTCCTTGCCATAGATGTCGGCGCGAACCGTCACGTTAGGCAGGCGGTTACGGTGCCAGATGATGCCCTCTTCGAAGCCGTACTCCAGGGTCGCGATCTGCGACAGCGCGACACTGCGACCGTTATCGGTCGGCACCGCCAGGCTCGGCAGCAACGACAACTCGGTGCGCTCATGCAAGGTGCCGCGTAACAGGATCTCGATCAACTCGTTGTCTTCACGGTACTGGCTGACACTGGAACCGGTCAGGGAGCTTTGCAGGAACCTCGACAGGTTCGCCGTGCTCACGCCCAGCGCCCGCGCGCGGTCCTGATCGATGTTCAGGTACACCACCTTGCTCGGCTCTTCCCAATCCAGGTGGACGTTGACCACATGCGGGTTCTCGCGAACCTTGGCCGCGACTTTGCGCGCCAGCGCCCGCACTTCCTCGATGTGCTCCCCGGTCACGCGGAACTGCACCGGATAGCCAACCGGCGGACCGTTTTCCAGGCGCGTGACCCGCGAACGCAGCACCGGGAATTGCTCATTGAGGGTTGAGATCAACCAGGTGCGCAGGGTTTCCCGTTCTTCGATGGTTTTCGCCAGGACGACAAACTGGGCGAAGCTCGCCGCCGGCAGTTGTTGATCCAGCGGCAGGTAGAAACGCGGCGAACCGGTGCCGACGTAGGCCACGTAATTGTCGATCCCGGCCTTATCCTTGAGCAGCGCTTCGAGACGTTTGACCTCGTCGGCGGTGTTGCTCAGCGAAGCGCCTTCGGCCAGTTTCAGGTCGACCATCAACTCCAGGCGACCCGATGCCGGGAAGAACTGCTGCGGCACAAAGCGGAACAGCACGATGGAGCCAATGAACAACAGCACGGTCGCCAGGATCACGGTTTTGCGCCAGCGCACGCACCACTCCACCAGACGCCGGACGCGCTGATAAAACGGCGTGGCATACGGATCGGGCTGGCCGGCACCGTGTTTGGCGGCATGAATCTTCGCCAGGTCCGGAAGGAGTTTCTCCCCGAGGTACGGCACGAACACCACCGCGGCCACCCACGACGCCAATAGCGCGATGGTAACCACCTCGAAGATCGAACGGGTGTATTCACCAGTGCCCGATTGCGCCGTGGCAATCGGCAGGAAGCCGGCCGCGGTGATCAGCGTACCGGTGAGCATCGGGAACGCGGTACTGGTCCAGGCATAACTCGCGGCTTTGACCCGGTCGAAACCCTGCTCCATTTTGATCGCCATCATTTCCACGGCGATGATCGCGTCGTCCACCAGCAAACCCAGGGCCAGTACCAGCGCGCCGAGGGAGATCTTGTGCAGGCCGATGCCCAGGTAATACATGCAGGCGAACGTCATCGCCAGCACCAGCGGAATCGCCAGGGCCACCACCATGCCAGTGCGCACGCCGAGGGAGAAGAAGCTCACCAGCAACACAATGGCCAGCGCCTCGACCAACACTTGCACGAACTCGCCAACACCGGTTTTCACCGCAGCCGGTTGGTCGGAAACCTTGCGCAACTCCATGCCGGCCGGGAGGTTTTTCTGGATGCGGGCAAACTCGATTTCCAGCGCCTTGCCCAGTACCAGGATGTCACCGCCGTCCTTCATTGCCACCGCAAGGCCGATGGCGTCCTGCGCCATGAAGCGCATGCGCGGCGCCGGTGGATCGTTGAAACCACGGCGCACGTCGGCCACGTCGGAGATGCGGAAGGTGCGATCACCGACGCGGATCGGGAAGTTCTTGATCTCGTCGACCGTCTGAAAATTCCCCGTCACCCGTAGCTGCAATCGCTCGCTGCTGGTTTCGAAGAAACCTGCCGTGGACACCGCGTTCTGTTCTTCAAGGGCTTGCTGGACAACAGCCAGCGGCAAGCCGAGGGTGGCGAGCTTGACGTTGGAGAGTTCGATCCAGACTTTCTCGTCCTGCAACCCCAGCAGTTCGACCTTGCCCACATCCTTGACCCGTTGCAGCTGGATCTGGATGCGGTCGGCGTAATCCTTGAGCACGGCGTAGTCGAAACCCTCGCCGGTCAGGGCATAGATATTGCCGAACGTGGTGCCGAATTCATCGTTGAAGAACGGCCCCTGAATTCCCGGCGGCAAGGTATGACGAATGTCGCTGATCTTCTTGCGCACCTGATACCAGAGTTCCGGGATCTCCACCGAGTGCATGGAGTCGCGGGCGATGAAGGTCACCTGGGATTCGCCGGGGCGAGAGAACGACACGATGCGCTCGTACTCGCCGGTTTCCATCAACTTCTTTTCAATGCGTTCGGTGACCTGGCGCGAGACTTCCTCGGCGGTCGCTCCCGGCCAGTTGGTGCGAATCACCATGGCCTTGAAGGTGAACGGAGGATCCTCGCTCTGGCCGAGCTTGGTGTAGGAAAGTGCGCCGACGATGGCCAGCAACAGCATCAGGAACAGGACGATCTGGCGATTACGCAGCGCCCATTCGGAAACGTTGAAGCGCATCGGGGCTTACTCCTTGTCCGCCAGATTGACCACGCGATTGGAGCGATCCACCGGGCGCACCTGCTGCCCTTCGAGAAGCACATGGACACCGGCAGCCACCACCCAGTCGCTGGCGTTGAGCCCTTCAAGCACCGGTACGGTTTTCTCGCCAAAGGCACCGACCCGCACCGGGGCCTTTTTCAAGGTGTTATTGGCGCTGACGATCCAGACATAGGTCACGCCGTTTTCCGCCGTCAGCGCAGACAACGGAACGGACAGTGGAACCACGTCGGCGGCCTGCACGAACACTCGGGCGCTCTGGCCCAGTTCGACAGGAACCTTGCCGGAACTGAAGGCAATGCGGGCCGCGAAGGTGCGCGATTTTGGATCAGCAGACGGCGACAATTCACGGATACGCCCTTCGAATCGCTGATCGGGCTGGGTCCAGAGTTCCACCGACACCGGCTCACCGACCTTGAAGCGGCCGAAGTTCTGCTCCGGCAGGCTGATCAGGACTTCACGCTCGCCATCGGTTGCCAGGGTGAACACCGTTTGCCCGGCAGCCACGACTTGCCCGACCTCCACCAGGCGCTTGGCCACGACGCCGTCCTGCGGCGCACGCAACACGGCGTAGCTGGCCTGGTTATTGGAAACGTTGAATTCGGCTTTGATTTGCTTGAGCCGCGCTTCGCCGGAGCGGTAGAGGTTTTCCGCGTTGTCGTATTGTGAACGACTGACCAGTTGACGCTCCATCAGGGTCTTGTAGCGATCACGCTCGGAACGCACCAGGTTCAGATTGGCTTCGGCGGCGGCGACCTGGGCCCGGGTGGCCTCCAGTTGCAGGCGCACGTCCTGGGGATCGAGCTCGGCCAATGGTTGATCGGCCTTGACCCGCTGCCCTTCCTCGACCAGTCGTCGGCTGACTTTGCCGCCGATACGGAACGCCAGATCCGGCTCATACCGCGCGCGGACTTCACCGGGATAGCTTTCCATGGCCTGCGCCGAAGGCTCTGGCTGGACCACCATGGCCGGGCGCACGCTGACCTGCGGTGCCTCTTCATGACCACACGCAGACAATAAAAAAGCCAGGGTGACTGGCAACGCGAGGGGCAAGGCATAGCGGAACATGGTGAAGGACCTTTCGCTAATGGTGCTTTGAATAATTATACTGAGCAGTATGTTATTAATAGCAAACTCACCAGTCCAGTAATAAAAACGAATATGCCAAACAATCTTTCAGCACCCAATGGCCCAGGCAGACCCAAGGACCTGGTCAAGCGCCAGGCGATTCTCGATGCGGCCAAAGCGCTGTTTCTGAGTAAGGGTTATGCCAATACCAGCATGGATGCCGTCGCGGCCGAGGCCGGTGTGTCGAAGCTGACGGTCTATAGCCACTTCAACGACAAGGAGACGCTGTTCTCCTCTGCGGTGATGGCCAAGTGCGAGGAACAGTTGCCACCGCTGTTCTTCGAACTGCCGGAAGGCGTGGCAGTGGAAACCGTGCTGCTGAACATCGCGCGCGGTTTTCATCATCTGATCAACAGTGATGAATCGGTGAACCTGCACCGCTTGATGATGACCTTGGGCAGTCAGGACCCTAAACTGTCGCAGATATTCTTCGAAGCCGGGCCGGAGCGCATGCTACATGGCATGGAACGCCTGCTGAGCAAGATCGATGAAAGCGGCGTGTTGCGCATCGACAAGCCGCACAACGCGGCCGAGCACTTCTTCTGCCTGCTCAAGGGCGCCGGGAATTTCCGCTTGCTGTATGGCTGCGGCGAGCCTTTGGTTGGCGAGGCGGCGGAGAGCCATGTGCGGGAGGTAGTGGGGTTGTTTTTGCGGGCTTATCGGCCTGAGTGAGCCTGATGAGTTTGTGCCGAATGGGCGGGCGTATTCGCGAGCAAGCCCGCTCCCACAGGTGACCCGGTTCCGTCGGACAGTACGCGGTCAAATGTGGGAGCGGGCTTGCTCGCGAAGCAGGCGCCTCGGTCTTACGGCTTGAGCGCCTTCTTCGGATAAATGTCATACCGGCTGGACTTGCCATCCAGCGCATGACTCGGCTTCGGCCCTTCGATGCACGGCGCCTTGCGCGGACGCTTGACCACCACCCGGTGGCTGGCCAGGGCCAAGGCGGCCTCGAGCAATGCCGGCGCATCCGGGTCATCACCCACCAGCGGCCGGAACAGGCGCATTTCCTTCTTCACCAGTGCGGTTTTCTCACGGTGCGGGAACATCGGGTCAAGGTAGATCACCTGCGGCGGCTCGCCCTCCCAGTTGCGCATGACCTCGATCGAGTTGCCTTTGAGCAAGCGCATGCGCGCCACGATCGGCGCCACGTCGAAATCTTCCGCGCCACGGGCCAGGCCGTCTTCCAGCAAGGCACCGATCAGCGGCTGACGCTCGATCAGGCTCATCTCGCAACCGAGGCTGGCCAGCACGAACGCGTCCTTGCCCAGGCCTGCCGTGGCGTCCAGTACCCGCGGGCGCACGCCTTGGGCGACGCCAACAGCCTTGGCGATCATCTGTCCGCTGCCGCCGCCGTACAACCGGCGATGGGCCGCACCGCCCTCGACGAAGTCCACCCGCACCGGGCCGGGTGCATCCGGCCCCAGCTGTTGCAGCTGCAAGCCCATGTCACCCACCTGCAAGGCAAATTCGCCGTCCGCCACTTGCATTGGCAAGCCCAGGCGCTCGGCCCATTGCTCGGCTTGAGGCTCGAAAGCCGCGTCGAGGGCCTGGACATGGATGCGGCAGGCCGCAGGTTGATCAATCATCGGAAAACACGCTCAAAAAATTAATGATCGGCAAAAACTGCCGATAACAAAACTATCGAGCATTTTGCCAGAGCTGAGCGTCGACCGAGAGAAATGTCAGACATTCAACCCACAATCACAGGTTTTATCTCGCCCTATGGCGACTACAACCTGCGAAACACCCAGGCACTGAGCGGTGTCAGCCACATCTGGCAGGATTTCTTTGCCCGAGCGCTGGCCGAACTGTCGGGTGAAGTGCTGCCGCAATCTCTGAGTTTTCCACCGGTCGATCTCGAAAGTCCTGTTGAACCCACGGTCGGCAGCGAGCTGCTGGAGCACATCGTGTCTCAGCGCGAATGCGACGTGAAGGACAACGTAATCCGCCCGCCCGAGCCGCTGTTCCTGCCAATTGCCGAATTCGAAATGGACCTGGCCGACAAGCCACGCCCACCGTTCCCGGCGGATGAAATCGTCACACAGCAAAAACAGCAGGACTTCGAAAGCGGCTGGGTTCGCCCGATCGTGCTGAAAGCCGGTCAGCCGGTATACGAAGCAGGGCCTGCCCCGCAACCGCGCCCGCTGCACCTGCCCATCGCCGAGTTCGAACTCGACCTGCTCGAAAAGCCGTTCCCACCGTTCTCGCCAGAAGAACGGGTGGAACAGCAGAAACAACTCGATTTCGACAATGGCTGGGCGCGCCCGATCATCCTGCAGAACCTGCGTATCGCCGCCTGACCCTCAGCCGCGCCCTCTTCCCTCAGCCTTTGAAAAACTGATTGGCCTTCTGGTACGGCATCGACCGGGACGTGAAACCAAACGTGCCTGACGTCTGGATTTCTTCGGCGGCGCGGAAGAATTCGCCATAGGCCGCCAATGCCAGCGCCGAGCCCACGCTGATGCGTTTGACGCCCATCTCACCCAACTGCGCGACCGTCAGCTTCAAGCCCCCCGACATCAACACATTCACTGGTTTTGGCGCCACGGCGCGCACCACCGCCAGCACATCCTCGGCGCTGCGCAGACCCGGTGCGTAGAGCACATCGGCACCGGCCTCGGCGAATGCCTGCAAACGGCGGATGGTGTCGGCCAGATCGGGATTGCCGTGCAGGAAGTTTTCCGCCCGGGCAGTCAACGTAAAGTGGAACGGCAGACTGCGAGCGGCAGCCACAGCGGCTTCGATGCGCGCCACGGCGTGTTCGAAACAGTAGATCGGGCCTTCTTCGCGGCCGGTGGCATCTTCGATCGAACCACCGATGGCTCCAGCCTCTGCTGCGCGCAAGATACTTTTCGCGCAATCAGCCGGGTTGTCGGCAAAACCGTTTTCCAGGTCCACGGCAACCGGCAGGTCGGTGGCGGCGACAATGGCTTGAACGTTCATCAGGGTGTCATCGAGGGTCAATCCGCCATCGGCACGCCCCTGGGAAAAGGCATAACCGGCACTGGTGGTCGCCAGCGCCTCGAAGCCGAGGCTGGCGAGCATTTTCGCCGAGCCGGCATCCCACGGATTGGGAATCACAAAGGCCCCGGGACGTTCATGAAGGGCTTTGAACGCCTGGGCTCGAAGGGTTTGCGCATCCATTGGGCAGGCTCCTGAAGAGGGGAAAGAATCCGCCTCAGAGCAGGCCAAGTTGCTCGGCGACGGGTTCTCTGTATAGCTCAGGCAGCGCCGGCAAGCCAGGCAAACGCAGCATCAGCCGAGCGTGAAAACGCTGCGCCAGCTTCGCGGCCAGCAGGTTGTCGGCGGTGTGCAGGAAGATATACGGCGTGCGGCCTTCTTCGATCCATAGTGCAATTTTCTCGACCCAAGGCTCCAGGAACGTATCGTTGGCCTCAAGCGTCGGGTGGCCGATAAAACGCACCTGCGGGAATTGCGTGAATGCCGCAGGGCGCGGTGGCACCCGGGGTTTCTTCGATTGGGCGTGGAGCACCGAGGGCTCGGTCGAGGTGCAACTGAACAGCGCACGGGGATCGAGACAAATGCGTTCGACTCCGCGATCCAGCAGCAGACGGTTGAACATTCGCTCGCTGGCACCCTTGGCGAAAAACTCGTCATGCCGCACTTCAACGGCCAGCGGCCGCTGCAGGGCATCGATAAATCCGGCCAGTTCGGGCAAACGTTGGGGCGTGAAGCTTTTCGACAACTGCAACCACAGTGGCGACACCCGCTCACCGAGAGGGCTGAGTAACTGAGTGAAGGTCTCAGCGGCGGTCAGCTGCTCGCGCAGATCGCCACCGTGGCTGATCTCGCCGGGAAACTTGGCGGTGAAGCGAAAGTGTTCGGGCATGGTGTCGGCCCAACGCTGCACGGTGCTGGCAGCCGGGCTCGCGTAGAAGGTCGTGTTGCCTTCCACGGCATTGAAAACCCGGGAATAGAGATCAAGAAAATCGGCGGGTCTGGCGTCCGGCGGATACAGGTAGTCGCGCCAGGCGTTTTCGCTCCAGGACGGGCATCCGAGGTAATACGGCAGCAACATCAGATGTACAGGTCGAGACCCAGCACATCCGCTTCCCAATCGACGAAACCGGCGGTGCTCAGGTAGCTGGCCAGGGCTGTCGCCACGCTTTTGCTCATGGCACGGTGGTAAATCATGTCTTGCTGACGGGCGGGGAGATTGCTCAGTTTTTGCGCAGAGGCTTTGGCGGCACGGGCAGCCAGTTGCTCTTCAGTCGGAAATTCCAGCTCGCCTTCGATATCAATGGCGTCGTCTTCCACCACGCGGCCTTTGCGAGGTTTGCGCTTGATGGGGTAGGACTGAGAGGAAACGCCGTCTATACGCATAGGTGCATACTCGGAATCAGTGATGGCAGTTTAGTGGCGCACTTCCCGCTTCGCAAACCGCCGAGTGATAACTAGAACACATAAAAGGCAAAAGGTTTAAAAGCTGAGGTTAGAAACTGATGATTGGCTATAACTGGTAGTTCGCATCGCGAGCAAGCTCGCTCCCACAGGGTACAGATGTGTTCACAAATCCTGTGGACAACCCCAATCACTGTGGGAGCGAGCTTGCTCGCGATAGGTACAACTCGGTATAGGATCTATCGCGCTTTAGGCGTCGCCACTTTATCGCGCAGATAAACCGGCTGCGCCTCATCGGCCACGATCGCCTCGCCGCGTTCCCAGGCAAATCGCGCCAGAGTCAGCAGGTCTGCGGCGTGGGGCAACATGCCCGCGTCCTGCCCGCTCAGGCTGACGGCGATACGCTCGCCATACCCCCAACCAGTGCCTGCGCCGAACCATTCGCCACTGGCATCGGCCGGCAATCCAGCGGACTCCGGCGGCAGTACTGCTTCAGCCCCCACCAGGCGCATCTCCCCGGCCGTTTCGCGGTAGCAACCCCAATACACTTCATCCATGCGCGCATCGATGGCGGCGGCAACCTGAGTGGCGCCGTGTTCGCGCAGCGCACGTTGCGCCAGCACGGCCAGGTTCGACACCGGCAACACCGGGCGATTCAGGGCAAACGCCAGGCCTTGCACCACGCCGATGGCAATGCGCACGCCGGTGAAGGCGCCCGGGCCACGGCCGAACGCGATGGCATCGACCGCTTGCAGCGTGGTGCCCGCATCGGCCAGCAATTGCTTGATCATCGGCAACAGCTTCTGCGCGTGCAGGCGCGGGATCACCTCGTAATGGCTCGTGACCTTGCCGTCATGCAGCAAGGCAACGGAGCAAGCTTCAGTCGCGGTGTCCAGGGCCAGCAAGGTGCTCATCGATGTATCCACAAGAGAGATCAGAAAAAAGTGCGTCAGTATAAACAACTACGGCCCGCAAGCGGGCCGTGGATGGTGCAGCGGGTCAGACTTTTCAGCTCAGGGCTGCAAGCACCTTGGCGGTGATCGCTTCAACCGAACCGACGCCTTCGATGTGGCTGTACTGCGGCTTGCCATTGGCAGCCGACAGCTTCTGGTAGAAGTCCACCAGCGGCTTGGTCTGGGAGTGGTAGACCGACAGGCGATGACGCACGGTTTCTTCGGTGTCGTCCTTGCGCTGCACCAGCTCTTCACCGGTGACGTCGTCTTTGCCAGCGATTTTCGGCGGGTTGTAGACGATGTGGTACACGCGGCCGCTGGCCTCGTGAACGCGGCGACCGGCGATACGCTGGACGATCTCTTCGTCTTCAACGGCGATTTCAACCACTGCATCCAGCTCGACGCCTGCCGTCACCAGGGCTTCAGCCTGGGGAATGGTGCGCGGGAAGCCGTCGAACAGGAAACCGTTGGCGCAGTCGGACTGGGCGATGCGGTCCTTGACCAGTGCGATGATCAGGTCATCGGACACCAGGCCGCCGGCATCCATGATGCTCTTGGCCTTGATGCCCAGCTCGGTGCCGGCCTTGACCGCTGCACGCAACATGTCGCCGGTGGAGATTTGCGGAATGCCGAATTTCTCGGTGATGAACTTAGCCTGAGTACCTTTACCGGCCCCGGGAGCTCCCAGCAGAATGACGCGCATCGATGTGCTCCTCAATTTTTATATGGATAACGTCAGATTCGCCTCGTGGGGCCAATCTCAAAAATAGGGTCGTGACCGCCCAAACGGTCAAAGGCTGCTCAAGATACACAGCAGGCTGCGCCCACACAAGACGCCAAAAGTCGGAGAAACCGCTGCCTCTTGCGACCATTGCGCACAGTTTCCCAAGTCGCAACCCCATCATTAACTGTCGCCTGACAGCACTTTTGCACCCGTCAAACGGCGGCATCCGGCTCACCTGCCGGATGCCTGACCCCACCGCAAAAACCTTAGCCGGTGTTACGCAAACCGGCGGCAATCCCCGCCACAGACACCAGCAAGGCCTGTTCTACCGGGCTGCCCTGCGCCACCTCCTGCACTCTTGAACGGGCCAGCAACTCGGCCTGCAATAGATGAAGCGGGTCGAGGTAGGTGTTGCGCAAGCGGATGAACTCAAGGGTCGCTGGGCTATGTGCCAGCAGCTGCGACTGCCCGGTCAGGCCGAGAACGATGGTGCACGCCTGCGACAATAGGTCGCGTAAATGCGCACCCAATGGCAACAGATTCGGCTCCACCAGACGCTCATCGTAGGACTGCGCAATGTCGGCATCGGCCTTGGCCAAGACCATTTCCAGCATGTCGATGCGGGTGCGGAAGAACGGCCACTGCTCACGCATTTGCCCCAGCAGTTCGCCTTCGCCACGCGCCAGTGCCTTGCTCAGGGCCGCTTCCCAACCCAGCCAGGCCGGCAGCATCAGGCGCGTCTGGGTCCAGCCGAAGATCCACGGAATCGCCCGCAGGCTTTCGATCCCCCCGGCCCGACGCTTGGCCGGGCGACTGCCCAGCGGCAAACGACCGAGTTCCTGTTCCGGCGTCGACTGGCGGAAATACTCCACGAACTGCGGATTTTCCCGCACCACGGCGCGGTAGGCACTGACACCGTCTGCGGCCAGTTCGTCCATCAAATGGCGCCACTCGGGTGTAGGTGGCGGTGGAGGCAGCAAGGTCGCCTCCAGCACGGCGGCCAGGTACAGGTTGAGGTTCTGCTCGGCGATGTCCGGCAGGCCGAACTTGAATCGAATCATTTCGCCCTGTTCGGTGGTGCGGAAGCGCCCCGCCACCGAACCCGGTGGCTGCGACAGGATCGCCGCGTGAGCCGGGCCGCCGCCACGCCCAACGGTGCCACCACGACCATGGAACAACAGCAGTTCGACGTCGTGCGAACGGCAGATATCCACCAATCGCTCCTGCGCCCGGTACTGCGCCCAGGCCGCCGCGGTGGTGCCGGCGTCCTTGGCCGAGTCGGAGTAGCCGATCATCACTTCCTGCGGCCCTTGCAGGCGCGCGCGATAGCCCGGCAACAGCAGCAGCTTCTCGATCACCGGACCCGCGTTGTCGAGGTCGGCCAGGGTTTCGAACAGCGGCACCACGCGCATCGGCCGCAACACGCCGGACTCTTTGAGCAACAACTGCACGGCGAGTACATCGGAAGCCGCACCGGCCATGGAAATCACATAGGAACCGAGGGATGCCGACGGCGCAGCGGCGATTTCCCGGCAGGTCGCCAGCACCTCAGTGGTGTCGGCGGAAGGTTTGAAGTACGTCGGCAACAAGGGACGACGATTGCTCAATTCGCGCATCAGGAAGGCGATGCGCTCTTCCTCGCTCCAGTCCTCGTAGCGCCCCAGGCCGAGGTAGTCGGTGATTTCGGTCATCGCTGCGGTGTGCCGCGACGAGTCCTGGCGTACATCCAGACGAACCAGGAACAGACCGAATGTCACTGCCCGACGCAGGCAATCGAGCAACGGCCCGTCGGCGATCACGCCCATGCCGCACTCGTGCAAGGAGCGGTAGCAAAGCTCCAGTGGATCGAGCAGTTCGCGGTTGTCTTGCAGCACATCGGTCGGTGCCGGCGCTGGCGTCGACAACGCGGCGTGTGCCCAGTTACGCGTTGCCCGCAGGCGTTCGCGCAGCTGTTTGAGCACTGCCCGGTAAGGTTCGGCGCTGTCTCCCGCCTTGGCCTTCAATTCATCGCTGGCCTGCTGCATCGACAGTTCAGCGGCCAGGCGATCGACATCGCGCAGGTACAAATCGGCCGCCATCCAGCGCGCCAACAGTAAAACCTCTCGGGTCACCGCCGCCGTCACGTTCGGGTTGCCGTCGCGGTCGCCGCCCATCCACGAGGCAAAGCGGATCGGTGCCGCCTCCAGTGGCAGGCGCAGGCCGGTGGCGGTGTGCAGGGCCTGATCGGCCTTGCGCAGATAATTGGGAATGGCCTGCCACAGTGAATGCTCGATCACCGCGAAACCCCACTTGGCTTCGTCCACCGGTGTCGGACGCGTGCGGCGGATTTCCTCGGTGTGCCAGGCTTCGGCGATCAGGCGTTGCAAGGTGGTCTTGATCTGCTCGCGCTCGGCACGGGTCAGGTCACGGTGATCCTGAGCCGCCAGTTGCGCGGCGATGGCGTCGTACTTCTGGATCAGTGTGCGGCGTGCAACTTCGGTCGGGTGCGCGGTCAATACCAGCTCGATCTCCAGTCGCCCCAGTTGCCGGGCCAGCGCGTCGGCGCCATGCCCTTCGGCGCGCAGGCGCGCGAGCAACTCCGGCAACACCAGGGCTTCGAACGGCGCCTCCTGGGACTCCTCGCGGCGGTGAATCAACTGGTACTGCTCGGCGATGTTGGCCAGGTTGAGAAACTGGTTGAACGCCCGCGCTACCGGCAGCAATTCGTCTTCGCTCAGCTGATTGAGGCTGGCGCTGAGTTCGGCGTCCATGGAGCCGCGCCGGTCAGCCTTGGCGCCCTTGCGGATCTGCTCGATCTTGTCGAGAAAACCGTCGCCATATTGCTCACGAATGGTGTTGCCCAACAGCTCACCCAACAGGTGAACGTCCTCGCGCAAGCGTGCATCAATATCGGTCATCAGCAGGTCTCCAGCAAAGAATCCGGGCGGCTAAGAACCTAGAGAGTGCCGCCCCAGACAGGTTCTTACAAGCAAGACGACGAAGGGACTGTAAACCTTGCCTGTTGAGGCTAGTCTGAACGGTAAGCCGTACAACGGTTGTCGCCGGCCAGTGCCGGACACTCACTCTGCCTGCCACGAGCGGGCGCGCAATGAGGTCAATATGAAAATCCGCGAGCTTGCCCACCACTGGGAAGAAAACGCCAAGGGTCGCCTGACCGACACCGGCTACTCGATTCATCTGGACGTGGAGTCTGCCGCACGTTTGGCCGCGCTCGTCGAGATGTACCCCAAGCGGCATCCCGAAGAACTGCTCGGCGATCTGCTCAGCGCCGCACTGGAGGAGCTGGAAAGAAGCTTCCCGTACGTCAAAGGCACGACCGTGGTCGCCACCGATGAAGAAGGCGATCCGCTGTACGAAGACATCGGGCCGACCCCGCGCTTTCTGGCGCTGTCCCGTCGGCATTTGCATGATTTGTCGGTGCCTGACGACAAACAGAAGCACTGATCGACAGCACTTTTTCACACCGCAAAAAATGCCTGTTCCCGAGCCGTCAAGGTCCGGGAATATGGCTGCGCGTGACGGCTTTTTTTATTTCATACCACTGATCGGCACTGGTACTTCTGACAGTAGATAGATTCCTTCGAGAAAGTTTGAAATAGCACCAGAACTTTCCAGGAGGAAGGATGCATGAAATTTCCCAGCGCTGTCTTACTGTCATGCCTGATCGCAATGCAAATGGCTTGCACGCAAACAAAGGACCCAATGGACGATGATGCCATTCCAACGAATATCCCCTTACCACAAGTTGGTGTTAATCAGCGGCCTGTTGTTGGGGAGAAGAAAGTGTTGTTGGTAGCTGCTCACTGGCAAGACAGTAATGAAATAGACATGCAAAAGCTTTATGCCGACACCGCATCGGAACAACCCGGCTCTTACAGTGATTACATACGACAATCCTCAATGGGAAAATTGACTCTTAAATGGACGACAATTACGGCCCGGTTTGCTAAGCCGTATCCAGGATATTCTCAAGTTTATCTGGACGCTGAAGAAGCCGCCCGTGTGCAGGGCTATGATCCAGAGGAGTACGATTATTTGTTTGTCGTTGAAAATGGCCCTGGTGGTGGCCAGGCGCGCATGCCCGGGAATAAGCTTTTCGTACGTGGGTCGTTTCAGGGGTACTACATTTTTGCACATGAGTTCGGACATAACCTCGGATTCAACCACGGTGAAACCTACACGAAATGTCCAAAAGACAACGATACGGTCTTTGCTCCCGATCAATGCGAAATCACCCCAGCTCGCCCCGCAACCGACACCGGGGACCCGGTATCGCAGGGCAGAGGCCTTTACCCTGCCAATTATCGCTGGTATGCCGGTTGGCTGGATAACTCACAAGTAGCGGTAATCGAGCGCTCGGGCCTGTATCGCCTGGGCGTACTGGGACAAACCGGACCGCAACTTTATCTCATCAATCGCACTGGCTTGACTCCCAGTCAAATCGCTCTGGAGTACCGCAAACCCACCCATTACGATAATTTCCCACCGACCGATAATCGAGCGAATGGCGTGTGGGTGAGGTACACAACCATGGGAAGTATTGTAAATAACGTCCAGCTCGATGGCACACCGGAAACGATCACTACACATGACCCGACATTGCAACCAGGTAGAACTCTGAAAGATGACACAGCAGGTATTATCCTCCACGCCTGCACAGCATCCGCTGATGGGGCGACAGTCGCCATTGCAATAAATGGTGAAGATACTCCAGCTTGCCCAGTCGCAGGGAAGCCATTAGTTGCTCCCGAGGTTCTAACTCCCACTCCGGGAGCTCCAGCTACTCAAAATCCCGTTACTTTTACAGGAACGAGTATCCCCGGGGCCAAGATCACCCTTAACTACGCGCAAGATTCTGAAAACAACGGCACTGAAGTAGCTATTGCGGACTCCACTGGGAATTGGCGAATAACATTAACGCCGCTAACCTCAGGAAAATATCACTCGTTTGCCTATCAGATAGTTGGTGACAGTGCATCGCTGCTGACCGGTCGTTTTTTTGAAGTAGCTCAGTGAGCGGTTAGTTCGCTTGCTGGCTCTGCGGGCTACGACATCACTGATGTTTCCCCCTTTTGTATGTGGAAGGGGGAAGCCTCTATAAGCCGCAATAATTACTCCAGCTTCTGCGGTGTCTCCTGCCCCATGCAGCGCACGGCTTTTTTCTTGCTGTCGATCAGCACGCCAGTCAGGCCTTTCTGCTCCATGTCGAACAGCACCAGCACGCCATCAATGCACTGCGCCACTTGGGCGGCCGGTTCCAGGGAAACTTTGTAGTCTTCACCCGGCACGGTCTTGAGCATGGTGAATTCGTTGAGCAGCAACGCATCCTCAGGCTTGGCGAAGTGCAGGTAGCCGTACCACCACAGGGCTCCGACGGTGCCGAGGATGCTGCAGATACCGGTGATGATCAGCGGGATGGCGTTACGTTCTTCACTCATTGCGGACTCTCTGGTGGTTCATCTTCTGAATTCGGGGGCGCCGGGTAATTGGGAATCTCACCCAACCGGCGCAGGCCGTTGAAATGCTGCGGGTCATCGAGATAACGCAGCATGACTTTGCGCCAGACCGGGTCGGCGAACGTCTGCACATGACCACCACGGGTCAGCTGCAGCACCCGTGGCGGCGGCGCAGCTTGATACAGTCGGATGCCGTTGGAAAGAGGCACGATCGGATCGTCGATGCTGTGGTAGATCAGTTTCGGCACGTCCTTGAGTTGCGCCATGGAGTTGATCGCGCTGTCGCCGTCCGGTACCAGCCACGACAACGGCACCTGGAACGGCCAGGTCATCCATGAAGTACTCAAGGCAAATTGACCGATGTTTCGGTAACTGGCGGGCACACCGTCGAGGACAATAGCCTTCAGTTGTTTCTGCCGTTCCGGGTGCTGCACCAGGTAATGCACGGCCATCGAGCCACCGAGGCTCTGGCCGAGCAGGATCAGCGGCTTGCCTTTGACCTCCGGCGCCTGGTCGAGCCATTTGAACGCCGCATCGATGTCCTGATAGATCGCCGGCAGGCTGGGTTCGCCTTCGGAAAGGCCATAACCGCGATAGTCCACAAGCAACACCTGGTAACCATTTTTCGGCAACCAAAAGCTCCCGCCGAAGTGCATGGGCAGGTTTCCGCCGTTGCCGTGCAGGTGCAGCACCGTGCCTTTGACCTCGACACCCTTCTTCGCTGGCAGCCACCAGGCATTCAGCTTGAGGCCATCGGCGGTGTTCAAGGTGACGGTGCGGTATTCGAGCCCGGCTTTTTCGGGGGTGAACAACTGGCCGGGTTCGGGGTAGAACAACAGCGAACTGCAACCGCTCAAGGCCAGGAGAAGGCAGAGGATGCCGAGGATTCTCATCCGTTGAAACCTCGCAGTGAAGATTGGAATACATACCCCTGTGGGAGCGGGCTTGCTCGCGAAGGCGTTGTGTCAGACAACAGAAATGTTGAATGTTAAACCGCTTTCGTCGGAACGCCGCCCGGAGCAAGCCCGCTCCCACAGGGGGATCCCACCAGGCCTAAAGGATGTTGGAGTAATCCGCCTCGATCCGGTCCAGGCTCAGGTGGTTGAGGAAGTTGGAGAAGCACATCCACGCCGACAGTGCGTTCATGTCGCGGAACTGTTCGGGCAGGTACTTGGGCGGTACCACCAGGCCTTCGTCCACTAACTGGCGCAAGGTGCGCATGTCTTCCAGGGTGGTCTTGCCGCAGAACAACAGCGGTATCTGCTCCAGCTTGCCTTTACGCACGGCCAGCTGAATGTAGTTGTAAATCATGATGAAGCCCTTGAGGTAGGACAAGTCTTTGGTAAATGGCAGACCTGTCGGCACCGAGCCGCGGAAAACGCGACTGGCGTTGCTGTAGCTCTCGGGCATTTCGAAGCCTTGCTCGCGGAAGAACTCGAACACCTGCAGGAAGTCGGCCCCCTCCTCCACCATGTGAATGGCGCGGGTGCGGTTGGTCAGTTTGCGCAGGCGGCTCGGGTAAGAGGCGAAGGTGATGATTTCCATCAGGATCGCCAGGCCTTCCTGGGTTACCGTCGACGAGGGCGGCCCCTTGGAGAGGAAGGTGCAGATCGGCTGGTTCAGGCCGTTGAGGGTGGTGCCGACATGCACCAGCCCTTCATGAACTTCCAGCGCCCGCACGTCGCGGTCGTTGAACATCGCGTCGGAGCGGATCTTGATGTAGTCGGCGCCCGCCGCCGCATCGGCGACGATGCCGTCGGACTCGAACACCCGGATGGTTTCCTCGGCTTCGCCAAAAACCTTGTTCAAGCGATGCTGGAGCATGTCGACCGCATCCTTGGCAGTCAAAGTCTTCGGCTCATCCTTGAGGTCGCCACGGCCATCGATATTGTTCAGGTATTCGGACAACATCATGCCCAGGTCGGACAAGGTCGGGTCACCTGCGTGAAACGCGTCGGACGCGGCGCCGTACAACTCCTGGGAGATCAGGCCGAAATCCTCGGTGCCGCGCGCTTCGAGCATGCGCACCACCATGCGGTATTCCTTGCACATGCGGCGCATGATCTGGCCGACCGGGTTGAACTGGCCGAGCTGGCGGGTGATGTCGCGCTCGATGTTCTGGAACTCCAACTTCACTTTGCTGGAGTCGAACGCCAGCGGCCGGTTGAGGTAGTAGTCGCGGTCCACCGCCGGCATTTCCTTGCCCTTGGCCTTGAGGAAACCCTTACGAATGTTGTCGTCCCACTTGACCGCATCGAGGACGCGGATCGGCGTCTGCGCCAGCACGATGCGGTCGGACAAAATGCGTATCGACTGTTGGTAATCGTCCACCCGAAACTCCTGTAGAAACCTGTTTGTGCTGCTTATTTGGCTTTGGCCTGACGCTGGTAGCGTACGGCTTCGACGAACACATCGGAATTGGCCGGGTCGTCGAGATAGGCAGCGACCTGATCCATGTGGCTGTCGATCAATACGCCTTCGCCGTCGTTGGTCTGGAAGCTTTCACCGCTCAGGGCTTCCTGCTTGATGGCTTGATTGATCTGTTCGAGATCGAGGTTGTAAACCACCAACTCATGTTTGTCGGTCAGCTCAAAACCGGCCAGGGTGAAATGCCCGCCGAACTGCGCCGGTACCTTCGCCGACAGATACCAGCGGTTGCCATGGCGTGACACCGTGAAAGGATAGGCTTCCCGCTCCTTGGGCCTGGCCCGGTAATAGCCGACAGCCTGGTAGCGGTTGTCGCCGATGCGGGTCAGTTCGAGGTTGAGCGGCTCGCCCCAGGCATTGGTGCTGGTCCATTTGCCGAGCAAACCCTTGGGCGCGGGTTCGCTTGCAGGCAGCGGTTCCTTGAAGGTCACCAGACAGCCACTGAGCAGCAGGAACGACAAGGCGATCACAACGACACGCCAGGCTTTCATTCAAAACTCCCTTGAAGATCACACGGCCTCACCTTGTGGGAGCGGGCTTGCTCCGGGCGGCGTTCCGACGAAGGCGGTTCAACATTCAGCATTTAAGTCGACTGATTCACCGCTTTCGCGAGCAAGCCCGCTCCCACAGGTAATGCACCAGCCGGGCCTATACCGACGCCAGCACCAGGTGCATGTAGCGCGTCAGGATGCCGAGCATTTCCTCTTCGGCGGCAGGCTCGTCTACGTTGAGCAGGCCCTGATATTCCATCCGGCCGATAATCGCCGTCAACACCTTGGCATCCTGATGCGGCTCGCGCGAGCCCAACACCTGGAACAGCTGGCAAGAGCCCTGCAACAGGATTTGCTGATGCGAGCGCACCAGTTCGGCCAGGCGCGGGTTGAGCAATGCCTCCTGACGGAACGCCTGCTCGGCCATCAAATGTTCACGGCGATTGACCAGTTGCCGGTGAACGTAATCGGTCATCAGCCGTGCAATGTCGTCCGCCAGTTTCGAGCGTGCCCGCGGGCTGCCATCGCCACTGTCGATCATGTCGCGCAGCAAGCCCTCGTTGTTCACCCAAAGCTTGCCCATGTACGCTGCACTGCGTTCCACGTATTGGGCGAAGGTATCGGTGAGCAGGTCATCGATATCCTTGAAATAGTAAGTAGTCGCCGACAACGGCACTTGCGCCTCGGCGGCCACCGCACGGTGCCGTACGGCCCGTACACCGTCACGCACGACAATGCGCATGGCGGCGTCCAGGATATCCTGTCGTCGCTGTTCGCTGCCCTGTCGGCTGGCCTTGCGGCCCTGGTACTGAACACTTTCAGCGACCGCAGTGGCGACACCCGCTGCACCTTCTTGAGCTATTGCACGAATCACGACAGGTATTTCCTCTCAGATGAAAGTAACAAGTTGATACGTTTGTACCAGACAGGCAATAAAAAGCCGCCTCAAAGGCGGCTTTTTATTTGAAACACTTACGCTTGCGGCCGCATGTGCGGGAACAGGATCACGTCGCGGATCGACGGAGAGTTGGTCAGCAGCATCACCAGACGGTCGATACCGATGCCTTCACCCGCCGTTGGCGGCATGCCGTACTCCAGCGCACGAACGAAGTCGGCGTCGTAGTGCATGGCTTCGTCGTCGCCGGCGTCCTTGTCGGCCACCTGGGCCATGAAGCGCTCGGCCTGGTCTTCCGCATCGTTCAACTCGGAGTAGGCGTTGGCGATTTCACGACCACCGATGAACAGCTCGAAACGGTCGGTGACGTTCGGGTTGTCGTCGTTACGACGGGCCAGCGGCGACACTTCGAACGGGTACTGGGTAATGAAGTGCGGCTGTTCCAGCTTGTGCTCGACCAGCTCTTCGAAAATCATCACCTGCAGCTTGCCCAGACCTTCGAAGCCCAGCACCTTGGCGCCGGCCTTCTTGGCGATGGCGCGTGCCTTGTCGATGTCGTTCAGATCATCGGCGGTCAGTTCAGGGTTGTACTTGAGGATCGAGTCGAACACCGACAGACGCACGAACGGTTCGCCGAAGTGGAACACCTTGTCGCCGTATGGCACGTCGGTGCTGCCCAGAACCAGCTGCGCCAGTTCGCGGAACAGCTCTTCGGTCAGGTCCATGTTGTCTTCGTAGTCGGCGTAGGCCTGGTAGAACTCCAACATGGTGAATTCAGGGTTGTGACGAGTCGAAACGCCTTCGTTACGGAAGTTGCGGTTGATCTCGAACACTTTCTCGAACCCGCCAACAACCAGGCGCTTGAGGTACAGCTCCGGCGCAATACGCAGGAACATGCCCATGTCCAGCGCATTGTGGTGGGTTTCGAACGGCTTGGCTGCCGCGCCGCCCGGAATGGTCTGCAGCATCGGCGTTTCCACTTCCAGGAAGTCACGCTGCATCAGGAAGCTGCGGATGTGGGCGATGACTTGCGAACGCACGCGGAACGTCTGGCGCACGTCTTCGTTGACGATCAGGTCAACGTAGCGCTGGCGGTAGCGCTGTTCGGTGTCGGTCAGGCCGTGGTGCTTGTCCGGCAGCGGGCGCAGGGATTTGGTCAGCAGGCGCACGTTGGTCATTTCAACGTACAGGTCGCCCTTGCCGGAACGGGCCAGGGTGCCAACGGCTGCAATGATGTCGCCCATGTCCCAGGTTTTCACCGCGGCCAGGGTTTCTTCGGACAGGGTCTTGCGGTTGACGTAGACCTGGATGCGACCGGTCATGTCCTGGATCACCATGAACGAGCCACGGTTGAGCATGATACGACCGGCAACCTTGACCGGGATCGCAGCCTCTGCCAGCTCTTCCTTGGTCTTGTCCGCGTACTGTTTCTGCAGTTGTTCGCAGTAGTTTTCGCGGCGGAAGTCGTTCGGGAAGGCATTGCCCTTGGCGCGCTCGGCAGCAAGCTTTTCCTTGCGCAGGGCGATCAGGGAGTTTTCTTCCTGTTGCAGGGCTTGCGGGTCGAGTTCTAGGTCGCTCATGTCTTTAAAAATTCCATCAGGTTCGTTGTCCCCAGCCTGCGGCTGAGGATCGCGGGCAAGCCCGCTCCTACAAGGATCGCGCTGAGTCAGCCGATCCTGTATTGCATTGCTTACAGCCCGGACTTCAGGCTCGCTTCCAGGTATTCGTCGATGTCGCCATCGAGCACCTTGTCACAGTCGCTGCGTTCGATGTTGGTGCGCAGATCCTTGATCCGCGAGGCATCGAGCACGTACGAACGGATCTGATGACCCCAGCCGATATCGGACTTGGTGTCTTCCAGCGCCTGGGATGCCGCGTTGCGCTTCTGTATTTCCTGCTCGTACAACCTGGCCCGCAGCATTTTCATGGCGGTGTCTTTGTTGGCGTGCTGGGAACGTTCGTTCTGGCAGCTGACCACGGTGTTGGTCGGTACGTGGGTGATACGTACGGCCGAGTCGGTGGTGTTTACGTGCTGACCACCGGCACCGGAGGAGCGATAGGTGTCGATCCGCAAGTCTGCCGGGTTGATTTCGATTTCCACCTTGTCATCGATCTCTGGCGAGACGAACACCGCGGAGAACGAGGTGTGGCGACGGTTGCCGGAGTCGAACGGGCTCTTGCGCACCAGACGGTGCACGCCGATCTCGGTACGCAGCCAGCCAAAGGCGTATTCGCCCTTGATGTGCACGGTCGCGCCCTTGATCCCGGCGACTTCACCGGCGGACAGTTCCATGATGGTCGCGTCGAAACCGCGTTTGTCGGCCCAGCGCAGGTACATGCGCAGCAGAATGTTGGCCCAGTCCTGGGCTTCGGTGCCGCCGGAGCCGGCCTGGATGTCCAGATAGGCGTTGTTCGGGTCCATTTCGTGGCTGAACATGCGCCGGAATTCAAGCTTGGCGAGGTTTTCCTCGAGACGGGCCAACTCGGCGACGACATCGCCCACTGCGCCTTCGTCGTTCTCTTCAACGGCCATGTCCAGCAGGTCACGGCAATCGGCCAGACCGGTGTTCAATTCGTCGAGGGTATCGACGATCTGCGCCAGCGCAGCGCGCTCGCGGCCCAGTTCCTGGGCGTATTCAGGTTTGTTCCAGACACTCGGATCTTCAAGCTCGCGATTGACTTCGGTCAGACGCTCATGCTTTTGATCGTAGTCAAAGATACCCCCGAATAGTTTCGGAGCGCTCGGACAGGTCCTTGATGGTGTTCAGGATCGGGTTGATTTCCATGACGGGCAGCACTCGTTGGCGAACTTTTGAAAGCCGGCGAGTATACCGGGAAACAGCCGAAAACGGCAGCCCGCCTGGCCGAAAAGACGGGGTTGCAGACGTTCTTTACAGCGATTGAGGCCATTGTGGGAGCGAGCTTGCTCCGGGCGGCGTTCCGACGATGACGGCGTGTCAGTCCATGGAACTATCGACTGATACAACGCCATCGCGAGCAAGCTCGCTCCCACAGGGCTTTGCGTCGCTCAGGAAATAGGGTGGATCACTCCACGCCCACCTGATTGCGCCCATTGTTCTTCGCCGAATACAGCCCCTTGTCCGCCGCCAGGATCAGGTCGCGGCAGTTGCTGCCGGCTTTCGGCGTGATGGTCGACAGGCCAATGCTGATGGTCAGGCTCGAACCTTCGGTCGGCGAATTATGCGGGATCTTCAGGGCTGCCACGGTCTGGCGCAGCTTCTCGGCCACCAGTCGTGCGCCGCCCTGGGAGGTGTTGGGCAGTACCAGGGCAAACTCTTCGCCGCCGTAGCGGGCCGGCAGGTCCGAAGGCCGGGCACTGGCATCCTTGATCGCCGCGGCGACCTTGCGCAGGGCTTCATCACCCTCCAGGTGGCCGAAGCTGTCGTTGTAGGCCTTGAAGTAGTCCACGTCGATCATCAACAACGACAACTGGCTCTGCTCACGCAGCGAGCGGCGCCACTCCAGTTCCATGTATTCATCGAAGTGCCGACGGTTCGACAATCCCGTCAGGCCATCGGAGTTCATCAGGCGTTGCAGCACCAGGTTGGTGTCGAGCAGTTGCTGCTGGCTGACCCGCAACGCGCGGTACGCCGCGTCCCGTTGCAGCAGGGTCATGTAGGAGCGCGAGTGATAGCGGATGCGTGCGACCAGTTCGATGTTGTCCGGCAGCTTGACCAGATAATCGTTGGCCCCGGCGGCAAAGGCCGCGCTCTTGATCAACGGGTCTTCCTTGGTCGACAAGACGATGATCGGAATGTCCTTGGTCGCCGGGTGATTGCGGTATTCACGCACCAGGCTCAGGCCGTCAAGGCCGGGCATCACCAGATCCTGCAGGATCACTGTCGGCTTGATGCGCACCGCGTGGGCGATGGCCTGGTGCGGGTCGGCGCAGAAGTGGAAATCGATATTCTCTTCGTTCGACAGGCCGCGGCGCACGGCTTCGCCGATCATCGCCTGATCGTCCACCAGCAACACCATGGCGGCGTTTTCGTCGGTCTTGAAGTCGTCGAGTTGTAATTCAGTCATGTGCGGTCACCTGAGTACTACCTGAGCCAGGAATGAGGGAAAAGGTGCTCATTTGGCGAAAATCTCCAGCAATCGTGGTGCTATCTTGTCCAGCGGGCGAATCTCCACGGCAGCATCGATGGCCGCGGCCGCCTTCGGCATGCCGTACACCGCACTGCTGCTTTGGTCTTGTGCGATGGTCAGGTAGCCCTGTTCGCGCATGAGTTTAAGCCCCTGGGCGCCATCACGCCCCATGCCGGTGAGCAAAACCCCCACGGCGTCACCGTTCCAGTAACTGGCCACGCTCTCGAAGAACACATCGATGGAGGGCCGGTAGATCTCGTTGACCGGTTCGGCGGTGTAGGCCAGCGTGCCGTTTTTCAGCAAGCGAATATGGTGATTGGTGCCGGCCAGCAATACTGTGCCGCTTTGCGGCGGCTCGCCTTCCTCGGCCAACCGCACGTTGAGTCCGCTGGCGCTGCCGAGCCATTCAGCCATGCCGGCGGCAAACACCTGGTCAACATGCTGCACCAGCACGATGGCCGGAGAGAAATCACTCGGCAGTGCCTTGAGCAAGACTTCCAGCGCTGCCGGCCCGCCCGCAGATGAGCCAATGGCGATCAGGCTCTGGCGTGAACCCGAACTGCGCAACGGTGCCAGCGTCGGGCGCGGGCGGTTGCCCTTGTCGCCGATCAGCCAGACGATGTTCAGGATCTTGCGCAACAACGGCGCGGCCGCTTCCTGGGCATTGCCGGCGCCAAGGGCCGGGGTGTCGACCACGTCCAGCGCACCGTGGCCCATGGCCTCGAACACCCGGTGCACATTCTGCTGGCGATCCACGGTGACGATGACGATGGCACACGGCGTCTCGGCCATGATCCGCCGCGTGGCCTCGACACCGTCCATCACCGGCATGATCAGGTCCATCAGAATCAGGTCCGGCGTGTCCAGCGCGCACTGGCGCACCGCCTCGGCGCCATTGCCGGCGACCCAGACCACCTCGTGTGTCGGCTCGAATGCCACGGCGCGGCGCAGGGCCTCCACCGCCATGGGCATATCGTTGACGATTGCAATCCTCATGCCCGCGCTCCCCCAATGAGCTCGACCACCGCATCGAGCAAGGCATCGTCATGAAAACTGGCCTTGGCTAGATAATAGTCGGCCCCGGCATCCAGTCCACGGCGCCGATCCTCCTCACGATCCTTGTAGGACACCACCATCACCGGCAGCGATTGCAGGCGATTGTCCCGACGCAGCAGCGTGACCAGTTCGATGCCGTCCATGCGCGGCATATCAATGTCGGTGATCAGCAGGTCGAAATCCTCCGAACGCAACGCGTTCCAGCCGTCCATGCCGTCCACCGCAACCGCCACGTCGTAGCCGCGATTGAGCAACAGCTTGCGCTGCAACTCTCGCACGGTCAGAGAATCATCCACCACCAGAATGCGTTTGCGGGCCGCCTCGACCACCTGATTGCTGTGACGGGCAATGCGCTCCAGACGCCCCGTGTTGAGCAGCTTCTCCACCGAACGCAGCATGTCTTCGACATCAACGATCAGCACTACCGAACCGTCGTCGAGCAGAGCCCCAGCGGAAATGTCCTGCACCTTGCCCAGACGCTCATCCAGCGGCAGCACCACCAACGTCCGCTCACCGATAAACCGTTCCACCGCCACCCCGTAGATCGCATCGCGCTCGCGAATCACCACGACTTTCAGGGTTTGCCCGCTGTTCTGGCTGGCCGGACGTTGCAGCAACTGACTGGCTGCCACCAGGCCGACATGCCGGCCTTCGTGCCAGAAATGCTGGCGGCCTTCGACCTGCACGATATCCGCCGGCTCCAGGTCGCACATGCGCTCGATATGGGCCAGCGGGAAGGCATAGGCTTCGTCGCCGACGTCCACCACGAGGCTGCGCACCACCGACAGGGTCAGCGGTACCTCAAGGTGGAAACGACTGCCCTCGCCCGCCACCTGCTCCAGCACCACCGCGCCGCGCAACTGCCGGACCATGTGCTGCACTGCATCCAGGCCGACGCCGCGACCGGACACCTCGGTGACCGTGTCACGCAGACTGAAACCGGGCAGGAACAGGAATGTCAGCAACTCCTCTTCGCTCAACTGAGCTGCGGTTTGCGCGGGCGACAAACTTCGTTCAACGATGCTTCGGCGGAGCTTTTCCAGGTCCACGCCGTTGCCGTCATCGCTCAATTCAAGCACCAGCAAACCGGCCTGATGAGAAGCGCGCAGGCGAATCAAACCTTCAGCCGGCTTGCCCGCCAGCAGGCGCTGCTCCGGGGTTTCGATGCCGTGGTCGACTGCATTGCGCAACAGGTGAGTCAGCGGTGCTTCGAGCTTTTCCAGTACGTCGCGATCGACCTGGGTTTTTTCGCCTTCAATTTCCAGCCGCACCTGTTTGCCCAGATCGCGCCCCAGATCCCGGACCATCCGCACCTGCCCGGTCAACACATCGGCAAAGGGCCGCATGCGACAGGCCAGCGCCGTGTCGTACAACACCTGTGCCCGCTGGCTGGCATGCCAGGCGAACTCATCGAGTTCGGCGTTCTTTTCCATGAGCAGTTGCTGGGATTGCGCAAGCAATCGCCGCGCATCCTCAAGGGTCTCCTGAGCGTCCAGACTCAAGGCGTGATCCTTGAGATGCACATTGAGATTCTCCAGTGCGCGCAGGCTGTTGCTCTGCATGCGCTTGAGTCGCTGCATGGTCGCAAGGTGCGGTTTGAGCCGCAGGGTTTCCACCAGGGATTTGCTCGACAGATCGAGCAGGCTGTTCAGGCGCTCGGCGGTGACACGCAGTACACGTTCGCCGTTTTCGGTGGTGCGTTTGGACTTGCTCGGGGTTGGCGCCGATGGCGGTTCGACGGCAGGCGCCGGCGGCTCGACCTTGGGCGCGGGTGCTTCGAGCTGAAGTTCGGCCATCACCGATATGGCAGGTGCAACCAACGAGGCCGTCAGGTCCGGCAACCGCGCCATCAACGCCACGTAGGCCTCGATATCCGCGGCCTCCGGGTTGTTGTTCGGTGTGGCGATGCGCATCAGCAAATCGGTGCCTTGCAGCAACGCATCGATGTGCTCGGGGCGCAGCAACAGGCGGCCTTCCTGGGCACTGACCAGGCAATCTTCCATCACATGGGCAACGCTGACCCCGGCATCGACGCCAACGATCCGCGCCGCCCCCTTGAGCGAGTGCGCCGCACGCATGCACGATTCAAGTTGATCGGCCTGGGTCGGATCGCGCTCAAGCGCCAGCAGGCCGGCGCTCAAGACCTGGGTCTGGGCTTCGGCCTCCAGGCTGAACAGCTCCAGCAGAGAGGCGTCGCGCATTTGCTCGGGGGTCATGAGAGGCTCCGGGTCACGGCGGACAGCAGCTGTTCTTCATCCAGCCAACGCAGGCTGCGACCTTTGAATTGCAACACGCCGCGGGTGTATTTGGCGCTGGCCTGAGCACCCGAGCGCGACGCGGCATCGAGGATGTGCTCATCGATGGCGTGAATCCCGTCGACCTCGTCCACCGGCACCACCACCGGCCCGCCATCGGCGGCGATGATCAACATGCGTGGCATGACCCGCGCGCCGGGTGCCACGTTGCTGGTGCCGTCGAGGTCGAGCAGCTCCACCAGCGACAGGCAGGCGACCAGCGCACCGCGCACATTCGCCACACCGAGCAAGGCCCGGGAACGTTGATGCGGCAAAGAGTGAATCGCTTGCAGCGGCGCCACCTCTACCAGACTACGAGTCGCGAGCCCCAGCCACTCTTCACCCAGACGGAACATCAACAGTGAGCGGGTTTTCACCTCGCTCTCGACCGAGGCGGACACGGGCCCGCGATCTTCCTGCTGCAACGCATAGCGATCGAGCAAGCGTGTGGCGGCCGCGGAATACACCGCACAATTGCGGCAATGAATATGCTCGCCGAGCAGCGGGCAGGACTTGTCGCCGTGGATACCGATGCGGTTCCAGCAATCGTCGATGGCCTGGGCATCCCGGGTGACGCTAAAGGTGTCGGCGGCGATCATCGTTTACGCTCACTGTCGGCGGCGCGTGCACTGCGGGCGGCACGTTCCTGCAATCGTCTGGCTCCCATCGCATCGCCCTGGGCCTGCAGCAACCCGGCCAGGTGCATCAACGCCTCAGGATGTTGCGGTTCGAGGTACAACGCCTTGCGGTAAAAACCCTGGGCTTCAAGGGTATTGCCGGCCACATCGCTGAGCAGTCCCAACCAATAAAAGACTTGAGCCACCGGCTCATGGCTGCGCAAGTAGCTTTCACACGCCGCTCGCGCATCGGCGCTTTTGCCTTCATCGGCCAGCACGGCGATATTGGCCAGCAGCGCGGCAGTATCGGCACCTGAGATTGCAGGCGCAGCCTGCAGCGGCGCAACTCGTGCAAACGGACGACTGCGCACTGGCGCAGGCGGTGGATTGCGCAGCGGTTGCGGCACTGGCAATGGCGCTGGAACGAATGCCGGCAAGGGTTCAGGGTCCGGCATCCCTTGCCGACTGAACGCGAAGGACTGTGCGATACCGATCGAGCGCATCCCCAAACGCCCCAGCAGACCGCCCTCGGCCGGACCGATAAACAGCACGCCGTCAAGGTGGGTCAGGCACTTGAGCACTTCGAAGACTTGCTTCTGGGTCGGCTGGTCGAAATAGATCAGCAGGTTGCGACAAAACACGAAATCGAAGGGCGGTTCACCGGCCAGCAAGGCCGGATCCAGCAAGTTGCCGACCTGCAGGCGCACTTGCTCAAGCACGCACTGATCGAGGCGATAGCTCTCGCCTTCGGCAATGAAATGACGGTCGCGAAACGTAATGTCGTCACCCCGAAAGGAATTCTTGCCGTACAACGCCCGCCGGGCTTTTTCCACTGACAACGGGCTGACGTCCAGGCCGTCGACCTTGAACTGGTGCGGTTTGAGCCCGGCATCGAGCAACGCCATGGCGATCGAGTACGGTTCTTCGCCAGTGGAGCATGGCAGGCTGAGAATCCGCAGTGCGCGCAGGTTGTTGATCTCCGACAGACGCTTGCTCGCCAGTTTCGCCAGGGTGACGAAGGACTCCGGGTAGCGGAAGAACCAGGTTTCCGGAACGATCACCGCTTCGATCAAAGCCTGCTGTTCGTCCCGCGAGCCCTGCAGGGTGCGCCAATATTCATCGGCCGAAGGTGCTTGCGCAGCGATGCTGCGCTGGCGCACCGCTCGCTCGATGATCGCAGGTCCTACCGAGGTCACGTCGAGCCCGATACGTTCCTTGAGGAAATCGAAAAAACGCTGGTCGCTGTTCATGGCCGCTCCTGCAGCAGCGCCGGATCCACTGGCGGCGAGGGAAACAACAATGCACGCACCTGATCGTCCAGCAGATCGCCGACCCGTACCCATTGCAGCAAGCCCTGCTCATCCTTGCGCACCGGCCCGAGGTAAGGCGTCTGGCGATTGTCCAGGCCGTAGGGCTGAAAATCCGCCGGATCGCAACGCAAGGTGTCAGTCGCCTGTTCCAGAATCAGCCCGAGCAGCTGCGACTCGGCGGTTTCATCCGGGCGATAGTTGACCAGCACCAGTCGCGTGCTGGTACGGGCTTGTGCAGGCATGCCAAAGGTCAGTGCGCTCAAGTCGATCACCGGCACCACGGCGCCCCGATAGGCGAACACCCCGGCGACCCAGGCGGGGGCATGGGGAATGGGCTTCAAGGGCAGGCGCGGCAGCACTTCAGCCACTTCGATAGCCTTCAAGGCATAGCGCTCGTTGCCGATGCGAAACACCAGAAACAATGCATGCAGCGCCTGCGTCACGACAGAGCGTTTGGCCGTGATTTCGCTCATCAGACTTTGAATCGCGAAACGCCGCTGCGCAGCCCGACGGCCACCTGGCTCAGCTCATCGATGGCGAAACTGGCCTGGCGCAGAGACTCGACCGTCTGGCTGCTGGCATCACCCAACTGCACCAGCGCATGGTTGATCTGCTCGGCACCGGTGGCCTGGGCCTGCATACCTTCGTTGACCATCAGCACCCGCGGCGCCAGCGCCTGAACCTGATGGATGATCTGCGACAACTGTTCGCCGATTTGCTGCACCTCGGACATGCCACGGCGCACTTCTTCAGAGAACTTGTCCATGCCCATGACCCCGGCCGATACCGCCGACTGGATCTCGCGCACCATTTGCTCGATGTCATACGTGGCGACGGCGGTCTGGTCCGCCAGACGCCGCACTTCGGTGGCGACTACGGCAAAACCGCGTCCGTATTCCCCGGCCTTCTCGGCCTCGATGGCGGCGTTGAGCGACAACAGGTTGGTCTGGTCGGCAACCTTGACGATAGTCACCACCACCTGATTGATGTTGCCGGCCTTCTCGTTGAGGATCGCCAGCTTGGCGTTGACCAGATCGGCCGCGCCCATCACCGAGTGCATGGTTTCCTCCATGCGCGCCAGGCCCTGTTGTCCGGAGCCGGCGGCCACTGAAGCCTGATCGGCGGCGGTGGAGACCTCGGTCATGGTGCGCACCAGATCCCGGGAAGTGGCGGCGATCTCACGGGAGGTCGCGCCGATTTCCGTGGTGGTGGCGGCAGTTTCGGTGGCGGTGGCTTGTTGCTGCTTGGATGTCGCGGCGATCTCGGTCACCGACGTGGTCACCTGCACCGACGAACGCTGGGCCTGGGACACCAGCGAAGTGAGCTCGGTCATCATGTCGTTGAAACCGGTCTCTACCGCGCCGAATTCGTCCTTGCGCTCCAGATTCAGGCGGCTGCTGAGGTCGCCAGTGCGCATGATTTCGAGGATTTTCACGATGCGGTTCATCGGCGCCATGATCGCGCGCATCAACAAAAGACCACACAACCCGGCACTAATGACTGCGACCAGCAACGAAATGCCCATGATCAGCTTCGCCACCGATACCGATGAAATGATCGAGTCAGTGGCCGCCTCAGCCGCCACCCTGTTGAACTCAATGAGTTCATCCAGCTGTTTGCGGCCGGCAGCCCATGCCGGGGTCATCTGTTCGGCGAGGATGCGACGGGCCTGTTCGAAGTCCTTTTGCTGGTAGGCATCGAGTACCTCTTCGAGCAGCTTGTCATATTGATCGTGCAGCTTTTCAAACTCCTCGAACCTTGCCAGATCATCTTTCTCGAAGATGGTACCGCGGTAGCTGGCCATCGCGCGTTGCAGCCTTTCCTCAATACCCTGGTACATATCCTTGTCAGCCTGGGTCATGCCTCGACCGCCCCCCAGCCCGATCAGTTGCTGGGTCAGCACGTAATCATCGACCCAGGCACCGCGAATCAGGGAGCTGTAGTGAATCCCGGGAACACTGTCCGAGCGCACAACGTTCTCACTGGACTCAATCGACAGTAAACGGGAATACGAGACGACCACCATCAGCAACATGATGGCGATAATTACCGCAAAGCTCGCCAAAATGCGTTGGCGTAACGTCCAGTTCTTCACAGTCATTCCTCGGGGCCGATTCGAAATGCGGGGAGTATAGCCGAGGGCGGTGTTTCATTTATAAGACGGTTACGCACCGCTTCTCATCCCGTTGAAAAAAGGCGGGATGGGCTCTGGGTGGGGACTGTCCGCTAACTGTCTCTTATACACACT
>NZ_JAHBDN010000032.1:0-117565 GCF_019956445.1 Pseudomonas sp. BF-R-19 | reverse complement strand
CCCGAATTTCTTGACGACCATAGAGCGTTGGAACCACCTGATCCCATCCCGAACTCAGCAGTGAAACGATGCATCGCCGATGGTAGTGTGGGGTTTCCCCATGTGAGAGTAGGTCATCGTCAAGATTAAATTCCGAAACCCCTATCTGCGTATGCAGGTAGGGGTTTTGTTTTGGGCGTAGAAAAAGCACGATCAATCAAGCACAAATTGGCGCAGTTATTTTTGTCCCGGGACACTAGAATAGGTCCAACTTTTTCAGAGTCAGAGCGCTTATGCGGGATTCGGTTGACGCCAAAGAGCTGTCAGAATTACCACTGGAAAATCTGGTTGCCTGCCATGAGTGCGACTTGCTCATGCGTAAACCAGAACTCGCCCATGGCGAAAAAGCCCTGTGCCCGCGCTGTGGCTACGAGCTTTATGCCAATCGGTACAACGTCGTACAGCGCAGTCTCGCCTTGGTCATCGCCGCCTTGTTGTTGTTTATTCCGGCGAACTTTTTACCCATCATGCAGCTCAATCTACTCGGGCAATCTTCGCAAGACACTGTCTGGAGCGGTGTTGTCGCTCTTTTTGACACAGGCATGCAAAGTGTTTCAGTGGTGGTGTTCCTGTGCAGCATAGGAATTCCGTTACTCAAGCTGCTGTGCCAACTGGCCGTATTGTTGAGTATCCGTTTTGATGTCGGACGCAGCTACGGCTTGTTGCTCTATCGCATTTATCACCATATACGCGAATGGGGGATGCTCGAGGTTTACTTCATGGGCGTACTGGTGGCGATCGTAAAACTGGCAGATATGGCAACCATCACCGTAGGCGTTGGCTTGGTGTGCTTCATTGGTTTGTTGCTGATCCAAGTCTGGCTGGAGGTCGTAATGTCGCCTCACCAGATCTGGCAAGCGTTATCAGGAGAGGATGCCCATGCGGGCGATTGATGCAGGCATTCTGATTTGCAAGGAATGTCATGAATTGAACAGGCAGGAAGCTGATACCGATGAGCAAGTCTGTACACGCTGCGGAGCGCTGGTGCATGCCCGTAGCCCGAATAGCCTGGTGCGCACCTGGGCATTGCTGATTACCGCCGCCATTCTTTACATACCGGCCAATTTGTTGCCAATCATGACCGTGAACTCCCTGGGCAAAGGTGCGCCCAGCACGATCATGGCGGGTGTCATCGAGTTGGTGCACTACGGCATGTTTCCCATTGCGGCCGTGGTGTTTATCGCCAGTATCCTGGTGCCCACCTTCAAGCTGGTGGGCATTGGTTTGTTACTGTTTTCCGTGCAGCGTCGTCAGCCCCTTTCGGCTCGCCAGCGTATCTGGATGTACCGTTTCATTGAATTCATCGGCCGCTGGTCGATGCTCGATATCTTTGTGATCGCCATCCTCGTGGCGGTCGTGAATTTTGGGCGGCTTGCCAGCATCGAAGCCAATCCTGGCGCCATCGCTTTCGCCACGGTGGTGATTCTGACGATGCTTGCCGCAGTAACTTTTGATCCCCGACTGATTTGGGATAACACGGAGTCGGACGACGACCATGACTGATTTGCCTGTAGCGAAAACCCGACCGGCTTCGAACTGGTCTGCCATTTGGGTGTTGCCCCTGATCGCCTTGATCATCGGCGGCTGGCTCGGCTGGCGTGCCTATAACGAGACCGGTATCCAGATTCAGGTGCGTTTTGAGAGCGGCGAGGGCATTCAGGCCAACAAGACCGAAGTTGTCTATAAAGGCATGTCGGTCGGCAAGGTCAAAAGTCTCAAGCTCGATGACGAAGGCAGTTCCAAAGGCGTGATCGCCAGCATCGAAATGAACAAGGACGTAGAGCCATACCTGCGAACCAGCACGCGCTTCTGGCTGGTCAAGCCGAGCGTGACGCTGGCAGGGATTACCGGTCTTGAGACGCTGGTTTCAGGTAACTATGTCGCCATCAGCCCGGGGGAAGGCGAGCCCGTGCGCAAGTTCAAGGCCCTGGCCGAGGAACCGCCGCTCTCCGATGCCCAACCCGGTCTGCACTTGACCATCAAGGCTGATCGCCTGGGCTCGCTGAACCGTGGTAGTCCGGTGTTCTACAAACAGATCAAAGTGGGCCAGATCAAAAGCTATGTGTTGTCCGAGGACCAGAACACTGTCGAACTCAAGGTCTTCATTGAGCCGACTTACGCCAAACTGGTGCGCAAACACACACGTTTCTGGAACGCCAGCGGCATCAGCATCGACGCCAATCTGTCGGGTGTGAAAGTTCGCAGTGAATCCCTGGCTAGCATCGTCGCCGGCGGCATTGCCTTCGCCACCCCGGAAAACCGCAAGGACAGCCCGCCTACCGACCCAAGCCTGCCGTTCAGACTCTATGAAGACTTCGATGCAGCGGCGGCCGGTATCCGGGTCAAGGTCAAGCTCAGCGACTTCGAAGGCTTGCAGGCCGGTCGCACGCCGGTGATGTACAAAGGCATTCAAGTCGGCAATCTCAAGGCGCTGAAGGTCGATCCTGACCTGTCCGGGGCCACCGCCGAATTGACGATGGACCCATTGGCCGAGGATTACCTGGTCGAAGGCACCCAGTTCTGGGTGGTCAAACCGTCGATTTCCCTGGCGGGGATTACCGGTCTCGAGGCGTTGGTCAAAGGCAACTACATCGCTGTGCGGCCTGGCGACAAGGGTTCGGCGCCACAACGGGAGTTTGCGGCACGGGCCAAGGCACCGCCGCTGGATCTGCGTGCACCTGGCCTGCACCTGGTGTTGTTCACGGAAAATCTCGGCTCGCTGGAAGTCGGCAGCCCGGTTCTCTACAAGCAGGTTAAAGTCGGCTCCGTACAGAGCTATCAGTTCTCACGCACCAAGAAACAACTGATCATTGGTGTGCACATCGAGAAGGAATACGAAGGCCTGGTCAATGCCTCGACGCGCTTCTGGAACGCCAGTGGCATCACCCTCACGGGCGGACTGACCGGCGGGGTCCAGGTTAAAAGCGAGTCGTTGCAGAGCTTGATGGCCGGCGGCATTGCCTTCGAGACCCCGCAAGACAAAGCCCCGTTGCAGAAGCGTATTCCACGTTTCCGTCTGTTCGCGAACCATGAAGACGCCACGCAGAAAGGCGAAGTCATCACGCTCAGGCTCGATCGCGCTGATGGCCTGCGTACCGGCACTCCGATTCGTTTCAAGGGGCTGGATGTCGGCAAGGTGGAGGATGTTGATCTCAGCGAGGACCTGCAATCGGTGTTACTGACCGCGCGGATTACCGAAGTGCCGGAGCGCATCGCCCGGGTCGGCAGTCAGTTCTGGGTGGTCAAGCCTGAACTGGGCCTGATCAAGACGTCCAACCTCGAAACCCTGGTGACCGGGCAATACATCGAGGTGCAACCGGCACCGAAGAACCTGGGGCCGCAAAAGAACTTTGTCGCTTTGGCCGCAGCCCCCGAAACGGCCAAGCAGGAAGCGGGATTGAGTCTGGTGCTGAGCGCGGCCCGTCGTGGTTCGCTGAAGGCTGGTGTACCAGTGACGTATCGCGAAATCACAGTGGGCAAGGTAACGGGTTATGAGCTGGGCGAGACCGCTGATCGCGTCCTGATCCATATCCTGATCGAGCCGAAGTACGCGCCACTGGTACGCAGCGGTACACGGTTCTGGAACACCAGCGGTTTCGACTTCGATGTCGGTCTGTTCAAAGGTGCAACGGTGCGCACAGAATCCCTGGAGACAATGATTCAGGGCGGTGTGGCCTTTGCCACGCCGGATGGCGAGCGCATGGGCAGCCCGGCGCGACCGGAGCAGACGTTCGCGCTGTTCGATAAGTTCGAAGAGGAATGGCTGGGCTGGGCGCCGAAGATTTCACTCGGTAAGTAGTTTTCTGGCGTCTGTGATGGCGCCTTCGCGGGCAAGCCCGCTCCCACAGGAATTTTGGCGAACACAGAGTCTGTGACCAACCGATAACCCTGTGGGAGCGGGCTTGCCCGCGAAGAGGCCCTGAAGTTCACTGTAAAGCTAAATGACACACCTATGAAAAAGGCCGCGATCCATTGGACCGCGGCCTTTTTCATTGCCTTCTATTCAAGCCTCAGACCGCATCCAGCTCCGGTTCATCCGCTTCTTCGTTGACCGTCGTCTTCACCTGATCGTGACGACGGATGTACTTCCAGTCCGCCTCATCGATGTAGATGCCGGCCGGGCCGCTGCCGCCTTCCAGGTCGATGGCGACACTGGCGCAGACCTGCGGCTTCACGCTCGCCAGGATCGGCACGAAGCCCAGCTGCAGGCTGGTTTCCAGCAAGGCGGCCTGGTTTTTCTCATCGATGTCCGCCGCCTCATCGAGGTAGTACGGCAGACGCACGCGACCGGCCTGGTCACGGTCCATCAAGTGCAGCAACAAGTACATGTTGGTCAGCGCCTTGATGGTCATGGTGGTGCCGTTGGAAGCGGCGCCGTCGATGTCGGTATGGATCACCGGTTGGCCGTTGACCTTGGTGATCTCGAACGCCAGTTCGAACAAGTCCTTGAGGCCGAGCTGATTGTGGTTGGCCGCCACCAGCCGTGCCAGGTATTCCTTGGCTTCTTCGTTCTTGTTGTCCTGCTCGGCGCTTTGGCTGAGGTCGAACACCGACAATGTCTCGCCTTCTTCGTACTGACCGGCGCTGTGGATGATCTGGTCGATGTGCTTGAGCGCTTCCTTGTTCGGGGCGAGCACGATGCGGAAGCTTTGCAGGTTGGAGACCTGACGTTTGTTGATCTCGCGGTTGAACAGTGCCAGTTGGTGTTCGAGGCTGTCGTAGTCGCTGCGGATGTTGCGCAGGGTCCGGGCGATGTCCGTCACGGCGGCACGGCGAGCCTTGCCCAGGGTCAGGGCTTCGTCGGTACGGTGCGCATAGGCGTTGATCAGCAGTTGCAGGCGACGCTCCATATCGTCTTCGCTGTCGAATTTGGCCACTCCCTTGAGGCGCACCTGAGCGTACAGCGCTTCGATCTGGCCGTCGGCCCGCAGCAAGCCTTGCCAGCTGTCCTGATAGTCATTGAGCAGCGGCAGCAGGTTGTCCATGGAATCGTCGATCGGGTCCATGAACGGTGTGCCGAACGGCAGGTCCGCCGGCAACAACTGACGGCGGCGCAGGGCGTCGTCGAGGGTGCGTTGCTTGGCTTCCATGTCGCCGATCTGGCGGCCCACCAGTTGCAGCTTGGCCGACAGTTGCTGGACGCGCTCGGTGAAGGCGTCGCTGGAGCGCTTCAGCTCGTCCTGCGCCGCTTCTATTTGCGCCAACTGCTCAAGCTTGTCGCCTTCCTCGGCGCTCAGGGTTTGCGCGCGACGGAAATCTTCCAGGGCTTTCTGCGCATCCAGCACTTGCTGGTACAGCGCTTCGGTCTGGGTCTTGCTCGCGGCGCGGTCGGCGGCCACGGCCTGCTGGGTCTTGAGTTGCTTGAGTTCTTTGTCCAGGCGCTCTTTCTGATCGCGCAAGGCCGCGCGGTCAGCCAGGGCCTGCAATGCCGGCGGTTCGATGTGGGAGATGTCGATGGACAGGCCCGGCACTTCGAAGCGTTCGCCTTTGAAACCGTCGAGGATCAGCTCCACGGATTTGACCCACTCGCCGTCGTCGTCGAGGGTGATGCCGTGTTCACCCAGCGGCAGGCTGAACAGCGCGCTGTTGAACAGGCGCATCAGGCGTTCGACGTCTTGCTGCGAGAACTCTTCGCGCAGGCGGGCGTAGCTGTTGTTGTCGGCGTGATCGAGTTGCTGCTTGACCGACTTCAGGCGTTTTTCCAGGTCGCGCAGACGTTCGTCGAGGTCTTCGGCGCTGAACTGGCGGGACTGTGCCAGCGCACCGGCCAGTTCATCGTGGGCGTCCTTGGCGGCCAGCAGTTGCTGCTCCAGCACCTTGACGTCATCGACCAGGGCAAAGCGATGCTTGAGCACCGACAATTCGCCGAGCCAGCGCTGGATGCCGGTGATTTCCCGCTCCAGACGCATAAGTTCCTGAGTGCCACCGCGCTGGTCGTTTTGCAGGGCATCCTGCTCGTTGCGGTAGTGCTCGGCCTGAATGGTCAGCTCTTCCTTGCGCGCACTGGCGTAGTCCGACCAGGTGCCCAGCAGCGAATCGAGCAGGGGCGAGATCCGGTGCAGTTTGCCGCGCAGGATGTCGCGTTGCTTCACGCCGTTGGCCAGGGCTTCGACCAGCGGGCCGGCGGCGACCAGCGAGTTGTAGTCCTGCTCCATGCGTCGTACATCACGGAACGCTTCTTCGCACGCAGCGATGTAGTCGACGCTGCCGGAACGCAGGCTGTGCTCGAAGGCATCGAGAAACAGTTGCTTGAGCTTGGCCGCGGTGATTTCGCGCATGTGCAGCAGGTTGATGAACAGGGCGCGGAAGGTCTTCAGGCTCTGCTCGCTGGTGGAGCGTAGCGGAATCAGGGTCAGGTCCAGCGGAATCGAGGTGTGGCCACCGACCAGCAAACGGCGCAGTTCATCCGGCTTGAGTTCGTAGGCTTTCAGGCCTTCGCGCTCAAGGTTGGTGAACAGTTCTTTCTGGCGCAGGCAGGTGTCGTTTTTCTGATAGTGGGCCAGGTCCAGTTTGCCGGCATAGGCAAAGAACTGGTGACCGAAACCGCCGCCCGGGCCGCGACCGACCACACCGATCACGTGGGGGCCGTGGGGCAGGTTCACTTCGACCAGGATGTAGCTGGTGTCCGAGGCGAAGTAGAAACGCCGGGATTGCTCCAGGCTGTACTTGCCGAAGCTCATGTCCGACATGCGCGCCAGGATAGGGAACTGCAGGGCGTTGATCGAGGCGGATTTACCGAGGTTGTTCGCGCCGTAGACCGACAGCGGCTCTTCCAGCGGGAACAGGCCGAGGCTGTAGCCGGCGGTGTTCAAAAGGGCAAAGCGGCGGATGCCGTAACGTTCCTTGCTCATGCGTCGAGCTCCTGTTCTTCGGCGATGGCGCGGGCCAGGGCGTCTTCTTCGCTTTCGTCTGCAAATTCCGCGAGGTCGAGCGGATCGTCGGTCTGCAGCAGTTTTTCGTCGCTGTCTTCGTCGATCAGCACCGGCACCGGCAACGGCAGGACACTGTGCAGACTGGCGGCCAGATCGCGGTCCTGCTGCACCGACAGGCACACATCGAGGAAGCGGTGCATCGGCGGCAGGAAACGGTAGATGCCGTTTTCTTCGCTGGCGAAACCGAGCTGGGTCATGCGCCGCATGATCTTTTCTTCCAGCTCGTCCTGGGTCTGCACTTCGGCCTGGATGAACAGGTCGCGGTACTTTTCCAGCAACGACGGCAGCTCATCGCGGCCGAGGCTGCCGCCGTCAAGCACGGAGATCGGGTCGCGGCCCTGGTCGGCCAGGTGCTCGACGAGGATGAAGGTGAACAGCGCAAGACGCTGCGCGGTCTTGTTCACCGCGGCGGCAGCGAGGTCCGGCACGAAGTAGTAGAAACCGCGGGTGTCGCAGACCAGTTCAAAGCCCAGGGCCTTGAACAGCGTGCGGTATTGGTCCTGAAAATTCGACAACTGTGCGTACAGCTCCGGATCGCGGCGGCTGACGTGGTAACCCTTGAACAGTTCGCGAAAGATCGGTGCCAGATGGGACAGTTCGGATAGATCAAGTTGCATAGGAAGTACTTGCATGGAGGGTGCTCGCAGAATTCTCGGTGCCGTCGCTGACCGAGAGCAGGGCGAAGGAGCGCAGGCTGACCTGGTGCTCGTGTGTGTAGTAGTCGCGACGTTCCAGACGCTCGCGCGTGAAGCGTTTTTCCCGCGACAGACGCGAGAACCAGTACAGCAATTCGTCGGTGGCGCCGTCCGGTTCCTGCTCCAGCAGCCAGGTCATCAGGTCCGGCATCGGCAGGGCGTCTTCGCAGCGTTCGAGCATTTCCCGAACGGTGCGTGGCGCCCGTGGCGCTTCGCCTTTCTGGGTCTTGTGCGCCTTGGGGAAGCGCGCCGGTTTCGGCTCGAAGCGGGCCAACGCATAAACGTAGGCTTCGACCTGACTGGCACTGCCGAGGAAGGTGCTTTGCGGGCGAGTGAACATCGGCATCGCCGCTTGCGGCACGGCGTCGATGCCTTTGCGGCGGATCATCGACAGGGCCAATGCGGCGCCACGGGTCACGGCGTTGTGCCGGCGCGCTTCCTCACGCAGCGGCAGCAGCAGCTCGCGGGCGTGACGCAGGGTCAGCTGGGCGCTGGTCTGCATTTCGAGGATGCGTGCGTGGGTGCGCAGCAGCATGTCGTCGTCGACCAGGTGGCCGAGGCGCTGCTGTTCGCTGAGCATCTTCAGCAGCACGGTTTCGACCTTGCGCACGCCTTGTTCGAAGGCACCGTCGGCGTTCACCAGATCAATCATCGGCTCGACGTATTCGTCCCAGGTCGCCAGTACTTCAGCGTAACGCTGGCGCAATGGAATCTGCCGATCGCTGGTTTTCGCCCGTTCGGCGACGGCCACCAGCGCCTGTTCGTCGTTATCGAGTTTTTTCAGTACATCGCGAACCCGCATGTCGAGCAGGCGCAATTGGCGCGCCAGGTCGTTGCCATCGCGGATATCGAACGCGTCCTGGATATAACCGGCCAGACGCTCGAGGTGGCGCAGGTAGGCTTCGATTTCCAAACACAGGCCAAGGCGGTGTTCGCGGCGCAGGTAGGCGAGGAAGTCGTGAATCTGCGCATTGAGCTCGAAACGGTTCGGGCTTTTGGCCACGGGAACCAGGATGTCGAGGCGAATCCACACGTCCAGCAGGCTGGTGATGTCCTGCGGCGTACTGTCGAGTTGCTGGGCGGCCAGTTGCGTGCGCAGTTCGTTCAGGCTCAGTGTGCCTTGGTCGAAGTGCTCGCACAGTGGCTCCAGAAGTGCCCAGTGTTCAGCGAGGGCGCGCAAGACGCGCTTGGGTTCGATCATCGTAATGGCCGGCTGGTTGGCGATTAAAAGCCGCGATTGTACTGCATCGGGGGCAATGCGATTCAATCTCGGGACGGGCTGTCGCCTTCTTTTCGGTAAAGTGCATCGATCAACTGCGGGCGATCTTGAGCGAACGGCGGTAGAATCAGCGCACTTTAGTTATCCACAAGTGGCCGACCTTTGCTTATCGAGTCCCGTCGTCGCGCTTATCTGGCCGCCATGCAGGTGGTCAACTGGCTGCCGCGCACCGAATTGCCCTTTGCCGCGCCGTCGCGGCCCGAGCTGCTGGAGATCCCCGAGCCGGTTGTGGTCGCGCCTGTCGTGCCAGCAGTTGTGGCTCAGACGCCCGTGGCGCCTGTGGTCAAGCCGGCCGAGCGGGCGAAGATCGAGGTGCCGCGACCATCGCTGGCCAGCACCCGCACCGGGGTCAAACCGGTGGAGGAGGCCGAAGAGGCCCTGGTCGTGGTCAAGGCGCCGATCGTGCCGCCGCCGCGTTTTGCCCTGCAATTGCTGCGGGCCGGGCGTTGCCTGCTGCTGGTGGAGTTACCCACAGGCGAATCCTTCCAGACTCGCGACCCTGCTTATCTGCTGCTCAAAGACATGTTGCGCGCCGCCGGCCTGCCGGACAGCCCGCAAATCGTCGGTGAGCCGGTGCGTTGGCCGCTGCTGGTGCGTGGCACGATGGATCAGGGCCCGGAAGCGGCCCGCGACTTCGTGCAAGGTTTTCTCTCGGTGCGCATGGAAGAAACGCCCTGCGCCTGCTTGTGGCTGATCGGCCTGCCCGCGGTGCGATTTGCCGGCGAAGCGGATGCCGAGGCGTTCAATTGCGAGTTGCAGATCGAAGGCCTGGGCTCGGCCTGGGCGGTGCCGGGCCTGGAATTATTAATGGAAGAGCCACAGCGTAAGGCTGATGTCTGGCAAGCCATGCGTCGGCTGATGGCGCGCTGGAAAGAATCGAATGAGTGACGCTGTATCGTTTCGCCCGATGACCGAGGCGGACCTGGAAACTGTACTGAAAATCGAATACGCGGCCTACAGCCATCCCTGGACCCGCGGGATTTTCCTTGATGGCCTGGGCAAGTATCAGATCTGGCTGATGTTCGAAGGTCAGCAACAGGTCGGCCACGGTGTGGTGCAGATCATCCTCGACGAGGCGCACCTGCTGAACATTACGGTCAAGCCGGAAAACCAGGGCCGTGGCCTGGGGCTGACATTACTTGAGCATCTGATGTCGATTGCCTACAAGGCCGACGCCCGGGAGTGCTTCCTGGAAGTGCGCGACAGCAATACCGCGGCGTTCAAGCTGTATGAGCGTTATGGTTTCAACGAGATCGGCCGGCGTCGGGATTACTACCCGGCGGTGGGCGGGCGCGAAGATGCGGTGGTCATGGCCTGCACTTTGGTGGATTGAGCCTCAAAAACTTCGCGAGCAGGCTCGCTCCCACAGAGATTTGTGTCGTACATAAAACCTGTGGGAGCGAGCTTGCTCGCGAAGAGAGCCTGACAGACACCAAAGATCAGCGCTTGCCATCCATCGGATCGCGCCGCGCCAGTTCAGCCTCATCCAGACCATTGCCACCGCCAATATCGTCCTCGTCGACGATGCTCAGGTCCCAATCCGCGCGCTTATCATCGCCCGCTTCATGGGCATCCCGGGCGCCGTCTTCACGGATCAGGGTTTCCGGGCTCAGGTCGTCGTCGGTAGGTTGATGGTCACTGGTCGCGGCACCAGCCAGGCTCGCTTCACGTCCGCGGCGACGAGGCATCAGTTGCTCGCGCTTCTCGTCCGTCAATTCGTCACCAATTCTGGCGCCGGGCTCTTCTTCATCGAAATCCAGCTCACGCACCGAGCCCATGCGGTCTTCGTTGTCATCGACGGGTTCCGGTTGCACCGCATCGTACGGACGTCGTGAATCATTCATGGCAATTCCTCATACTGTAGGCCTTACTACGGTTGACCCTCGTGGCTACCGAGAATTCCACCGGCATGGAGCCCCGTGTTCCGGATCAGGAGAGCATCTGCATTTCGCGCGTGACCCCGACGGACGGTTGTCAGTCAAAGCTGCGCATCATTCTTGAGGCTTCAAAGCATGAACGAATTACAAGATCTGATTGATAACAACGAGCGTTGGGCCGCTGCGATCAAGGAGGAAGATCCTGACTTCTTCGCCAAGCTGGCTCGCCAACAGACCCCTGAGTTCCTGTGGATCGGTTGTTCCGACGCCCGGGTGCCGGCCAACGAGATCGTTGGCATGCTGCCAGGCGATCTGTTCGTACACCGTAATGTGGCCAACGTCGTGCTGCACACCGACCTCAACTGCCTGTCGGTGATTCAGTACGCGGTCGATGTACTCAAGGTCAAACACATTCTCGTCACCGGCCATTATGGCTGCGGCGGTGTGCGTGCTTCGATGCAGGATCGCCAGTTCGGCCTGATCGACGGCTGGCTGCGCTCGATTCGCGATCTCTATTATGAAAAACGCGAAGAACTGGCCAAATACGCCACTGAAGAGGAGCGCGTCGACCGCCTCTGTGAACTCAACGTGATCCAGCAGGTCGCCAACGTCGGTCACACCAGCATTGTGCAAAACGCCTGGCACCGTGGGCAGAGCCTGTCGGTCCACGGCTGCATCTACGGCATCAAGGATGGCCGCTGGAAGAGCCTGAACGCGACCATCAGCGGTTTCGAGCAACTGCCGCCGCAGTACCGCCTGCGTCCGTTCGAACCCCTGTAAAGCCCTTCAGCACGGACTTTGCCGACGCCACTGTTGCAAAAACAGCTGGCCGTCGGCGTTCGGCTCTTCATCGTAGCCGGTGATCCAGCCACGGCACTCGTATGAGCCGCACTGGCAGGCGAACTGGCGTTGCAGTTTGTCTTCGCTGGCGGCGAAGTCCATGGTCAGCCAGTCCCCCTTGCTGATGTCCTTCAGCGCCCATAACCACAACTCGCTCAAGTCGAGAAAGACATTGGGGTCGCAGGAGTGTCGCAACAGTCCGCAGAAGCGCGGGTCGTAAACGTGCACACCCGGGGCGAGCTGGCGGGTATGCCGGCAGCGATAGGGCAGCAAGTGCCCCGACGCCCGGCAGAGACGAGTGATTCGCGGGAATTCGCGCCGTGCGGCAATAGCCGTGGCTTCGCCCTTGGCGTTTTCAATGATTTCGAAGTCGGCCAGGGAAGGAAATCCCAGGCGAACGGGCAGCTCCGAAAAGGGGTAAACACCTTGCGGCGGTTGTGGGTGTTTTCGTTGAGGGGCGTGAGCTTTCATAACGATCCCTGTCTGCTGGGTGCTGCGACTTCCTTGCACCGACGGTCCTGTCAGCACAGCAGCACATGGGTTCAGACCAAGCCTCTCGCAGATACTACGGGCGGTCTACTGTCATAAGTGACAGATTGGCAGCCGTTCATCGGGTTACAACGGCGGAGCAGGTTTCGCCGTGGCTGGCGCTGGGGCCTTGAGTTGTTTGAGCTGGGACACGATCGGAGCTGTCGCGCATTTACCCGCGGCCTGTTGGGGCGACAGGTGGCGGATCGAGGTGTAGAACAGCTCGCAGGTTTTTTCTTTGCGGGCCACTTGCCAGGTTTGCCTGCAGGTATTGAGCTCAACGTCTGGATTGCTGTCCGGTTGACGGCCCATGGCGGCCTGCCAGCACGCAGCACTCAAATCCTGGCCCATGACTTTCAGGCCTGCCGCATCGGCCTTGGCCTGGGCGTCACTGCCGGTGTAGCTTGCCGGATCGGCGGCATACCAAATGTAGCTCGGGTGGTTGGAGCCCAATACGGGGACTTTCACGCCGTTGTCCGGGTTGATCTGGGTCAGGCCCAACACGTTCACCGTCGGCCCGTATTGCTCTTTGATCCAGTTACGCACCGGTGTGCCGAAGGCGACCATCGGCAGTGCTGCACCGCTGGCATTCAGGCTGACTTCCTTGACCATGGTGGTCTGGTAATCCTTGAAGTAGCCGTAGACGCCTTCGAGGTCCTTGCCCGCGTTGGAAGGCGCGGCAATCGGGGCGATGTCGATGATGGTCTGGTAGCCCGGCGTCTGCTCGGCCGGGATGCCGTTGGCGGTCAGCAGCGTGGCCCAGCGATCCGTGGTGGCGGACCTCAGGTAATCCTGGGCCTGGGTCAGCGAATAATCTGGCGGGAAGTGCAGCAGTTCGACGCTTTTGCGATTTTCCAGGGCCATGCCCAGCGGCAGGAACAGATACCAGCTGTACGCCCACTTGCCATCGGCATTCAGTTTGCTGGCGCCGTTATAGGCCAGGTCACCGGCGTCGAGCAGCGCGGCCAGGGGCTTTTCATAGCCGTTGGGTACGCCGCTGATTTCGGCATATAGCTGATTGTTATCGGTCTTGATCAGAACCTTCGCCCCACTGTAGCCATCACGCTGCACGCTTTGGGTCAGGTAATGTTCGACGGTTTGCTCAAGCGTCCAGTTGCGAAAGCAGATCACGTTACAGTTGTTGGGGTAGGCGAAGAGACGGGTAACGCGTTCGGTAGTGCCCAGCTTCAAATTGACATCGGCGTGGGCGGTGGTGCTCAGGGTGAGGGCTGCGAGAGTGAGTGCCGCGAGTTTGAACATGCTCAGATCCTTTTCAGCGTATTAAGACCAGCAGTTACTGAAACAGACAGGGCGGAACAAAAAGGGCCGATATCAATACCGGCCCTTTTTTATGGTTACGGCATTACCGGCGGCGTATACGCCAGCGTCGTCCCCAGTGCCCATAACAACACTAGCACCAGTGGCGTGTGTACCAGCAACTGCACGAACGAGAAACCGATCAGGTCCCGCGCCTTCAACCCCAGCACGCCCAGCAACGGCAGCATGTAGAACGGGTTGATCAGGTTCGGCAAGGCTTCGGAGGCGTTGTAGATCTGTACGGCCCAGCCCAGGTGATAGTTCAGGTCGTTGGCCACTTGCATCACGTATGGCGCTTCGATGATCCACTTGCCGCCGCCGGATGGAATGAAGAAGCCGAGGATCGCCGAGTACACGCCCATCAGCAGGGCATAGGTGTCGTGGGAGGCAATGCTGACGAAAAAGGTCGAGATGTGGTGCGCCAGAGATTGCGCATCGGCGCCCTTGACCGTGGTCATCAGCGCAGCGATCGAGCCATACAGCGGGAACTGGATCAACACGCCGGTGGTGGTCGGTACCGCACGGGACACGGCGTCCAGAAAGCTGCGCGGACGCCAGTGCAGCAGGGCGCCCAGCATGATGAACAGGAAGTTGTAGGTGTTCAGCCCGGATATCGCGCTGATGGCCGGTTTGGTCGAGAACTCGTGAAACAGCCATCCGGCTGCCAGCAACACCAGCAGAATCGTCAGCAGCGGGCTGTGTTCCAGCCATTCGCCAGGGCGGGTGCGTGGTTGCAGCGGTGGCAGGTTGAAACTCGGATCGACGCCGCACGCCTTGGCGTCACGCGCCGAGTTCGGGCCAGGCGCGGTGGCGTAGGCGATGATCAGCGAGATCACGATCAACGCCAGCAACATGGCACCGGACTGCCAGAGGAAAATCGTCTGCGTGAATGGAATCACTCCGGTGATCGACAGAATCGACGGCGGCAGGCTCGCCGGGTTGGCCTGTAATTGTGCTGCGGACGACGACAGGCCCAGGGCCCACACCGCGCCAAGCCCCAGATAGGCGGCAGCACCAGCGGCACGGTAATCCATTTTCAGATCGGTGCGGCGGGCCAGGGCGCGCACCAGCAATCCGCCAAACACCAGGGACAGGCCCCAGTTCAGCAACGAGGCGACCATCGAGATCAGCGCGACCCAGGCCACGGCGGAGCGGCCGTTTTTCGGGAGCTTTGCCAGTCGGTCGATCAGCTTGACCGCTGGCGGCGAACTGGCGACTACATAACCGCCGATCACCACGAAAGCCATCTGCATGGTGAAGGGAATCAGGCTCCAGTACCCGTCACCGAACGCCATCGCGGCATCGGTGGGCTTGGCACCCATCGCCATAGTGGCGAGGGCCACGATAATCACCGCCAGGGCAGCAAACACCCAGGAGTCGGGGAACCAGCGTTCGGCAAAACTTGAGCAGCGCAGGGCAAAGCGGGCGGAGCGGCTATCTTCGATATCAGCGGCCACGGGTGAACCTCGAATTTTTATGTTTGTCGTGGTCTTCGGGGCAGTAACCGCCCGTCTGGACAGACGCCAACATTAATTCAAGCCGAGGATTTTTGCGGGGCTGTTTCGCGGCTATGAGACTTTGGTCTAACGGGTTGTCCGCCGGTGCGTTTGCGTAGACCATGGGCGCCTTGGTTTTTGCCTGTGCCAGAGTTCTTTTCATGACTGCCAACACCGATTCGCGCCCGACGCCGTTCAACCGCTCGGACTACAAGACCCTGGGGCTCGCCGCGCTCGGCGGGGCGCTGGAAATCTACGACTTCATCATTTTCGTGTTTTTCGCCCTGACCCTCAGCCAGTTGTTCTTCCCGCCTGAAATGCCCGAGTGGCTGCGCCTGCTGCAAAGTTTCGGGATTTTCGCCACCGGTTACCTGGCGCGACCGCTGGGCGGCATCCTGATGGCGCACTTCGCCGACCGTCTGGGGCGCAAGAAAGTCTTCAGCCTGAGCATCCTGATGATGGCGTTGCCCTGCCTGTTGATCGGGATCATGCCGACCTACGCGCAAATCGGCTATTTCGCACCCTTGCTGCTGTTGGCCCTGCGCATCCTCCAGGGCGCGGCGGTGGGCGGTGAGGTACCCAGTGCGTGGGTATTCGTCGCCGAGCACGCACCCATCGCCCATCGCGGCTATGCCTTGGGCTTCTTGCAGGCTGGGCTGACCTTCGGTTATTTGATCGGCGCACTGACCGCGACCTTCCTGGCGCAGGCATTCACACCAACGGAAATCCTCGATTACGCCTGGCGTTACCCCTTCCTGCTGGGCGGCGTGTTTGGGGTGATTGGCGTCTGGCTGCGTCGCTGGCTCAGCGAAACCCCGGTGTTCATGGCCATGCAGGCGCAACGCGAGGCGGCCGGCGAACTGCCGCTGCGCACGGTCTTGCGCGAGCATCGGCTGGCCATATTGCCGGCGATGATTCTCACCTGTGTGCTGACCTCGGCGGTGGTGGTGTTCGTGGTCATCACTCCGACCATGATGCAGAAAACCTTTGGCATGACCGCCAGCCATACCTTTGCCTTGAGCGCACTGGGCATCGTGTTCTTGAACATCGGCTGCGTGCTCGCCGGGCTGTTGGTCGACCGCATCGGCGCCTGGCGCACGGTGATGCTCTACAGCCTGCTGCTGCCTCTGGGCATCGGCGTGCTGTATGCCTGCCTGATCATGGGCGGCGACTGGATCGGCCTGGCCTACGCCGTGGCAGGGCTGTCCTGCGGGGTGGTCGGCGCGGTGCCATCGGTGATGGTCAGCCTGTTCCCGGCGCGGATTCGCGTCTCGGGCATCTCGTTCACCTACAACATTGCCTACGCCGCGTGGGCGAGTGTCACACCGCTGTTGTTGATCGGCCTGATGCCGTGGAGTCCATGGATCTGCGTGATGTTCAGTGCGGTGATGGGGGCGGTGGGCGTGGGCAGTGCGGCGTACTTCGGTGCGCGGATGCCGAGAATTGCAGGCTGTTCTGCGGCTGGCGCGCATTGATTGTGCGCGTCGTAACTATTTTTACAGGGCAAGCCTGAAACACGCTTAAGTAAATGTTTCCAAGGCCGATGGTTAGGCTGCATATCGCTTTCTGCCCCTGTCCATCGGTGCTTTCCCATGTTCAATAAACGCTTGAAGCAAGAGCTGTCGGCTCTTCGTGAAGAACTCTCCAGCCTCCAGCAAGTGAAGGAAAGCCTGGAAAGCGAGATGCTGGTACTGACCCTCGAAAGCGATGGACGGGTTCAGTCGGTCAATCAGAACTTCCTTGGCGAAATGCATTACAAGAGTGGCGACCTGATTGGCCGACACATCGACGACTTGGTCCCGGATCACGTGAAATCCGACGAGTTCCAGCAGCGTTTCAAGAGCGCGCTGACCCGTGGCGAGCACTTCGCCGGCGCGGTGCGCCTGTTGCGCGGTACGGGCCAGGAAGCGTGGTTGCGTTCGATCCTGCAACCGGTGCGCTCGGCGGATGGGCGGATCAGGCATTTTTCGATCTTCTCCAGCGACCTGACCCGCACCATCGAGGCCTCCCGCGAACACTAGAACCTGATCGGCGCGCTGGTGCGCTCCACGGCGGTGATCGAATTCGACCTCAATGGCAATGTGCTCGCCGCCAACGACCGCTTCCTCAGCGGCATGGGTTACAGCCTGGCGCAGATCAAGGGCAAACATCACCGCATGTTCTGCGAGCCGGCGGATTACAACAGCGCCGAGTACCAGGAGTTCTGGCGTCGCCTGAACGCGGGCGAATACGTGGCCAACCGTTTTAAACGAGTCGACAGCCATGGTCGTACGGTCTGGCTGGAGGCGTCCTACAACCCGGTGGTCGATGCCAACAATAATCTCTACAAGGTGGTGAAGTTCGCCACGGTGATTACCGACCAGGTCAATCAGGAACAAGCCGTCGCCGAGGCCGCCAACATCGCCTACAGCACCTCGCAGCAAACCGACCAAAGCGCCCAGCGCGGTAACGCCGTGGTGACCCAGGCCGTGGACGTGATGCGCGACCTGGCCAGGCATATGCAAACCGCCGGCGATGGCATTGAAGCCCTGAACGAGCAGTCGCTGGTGATCGGTAGCATTGTCAAAACCATCAGCGGCATTGCCGAACAGACCAACCTGCTGGCGCTCAACGCGGCCATCGAAGCGGCGCGAGCGGGCGAGCAGGGGCGGGGGTTCGCCGTTGTGGCGGATGAGGTCCGGCAACTGGCTTCGCGCACCAGCCAGGCCACCGACGAAATCGTCCTCGTGGTGCGGCAGAACCAGGACATGGCGCGCAACGCCGTGGCGCTGATGACCGACGGCAGGCTTCAGGCCGAGCAGGGCCTGGCACTGGCGGCGGAAGCGGGTACGGTGATTGTCGAGATCCAGGACGGCGCGCAGAAAGTGGTCAATGCGGTGGGGCAGTTTGCCAATCAACTCACTAACTGACCTGCGATCAGCTCTTGGTGGGAGCAAGCCCGCTCCCACAGGGTTACGTGGGCGCTACAATCGGCTCTTTTCCCCAGGAGCAGACTTCCATGAGCGTTTCCCACCGCCGTCCGGTTCCCTTGTCCAAGGCCTATCGTCTGCTCAATCATGGCCCGACCGTGCTGGTCAGTGCAGCCCACGGTGGTCAGCGCAATATCATGGCGGCAGCCTGGGCCATGCCGCTGGATTTCGAACCGCCGAAAATTGCCGTGGTGCTGGACAAATCCACCTGGACTCGCCAGTTGCTGGAAGCCGCGGGCACCTTTGTGCTGAACGTTCCGTGCGCTGCCCAGGCCGACATTGTGCAGACCGTCGGTTCGACCTCCGGCCTGGAATTGACCCAGGGCCAGGGTCGCGACAAGTTTGAGACCTACGACTTGCAGACCTTCACCGGCGAGTCGGTCGATGCACCGATGCTAGAAGGCTGCGTGGCCTGGCTGGAATGTCGTCTGTTGCCTGAACCGAACAACCATCAACAGTACGATCTGTTCCTGGCCGAAGTGATCGCAGCCCAAGCCGACGAGCGCGTGTTCAGCGAAGGTCGCTGGCACTTCGAGGGGCATGATGCGCTGCGCACCTTGCACCACGTGGCGGGCGGGCATTTCCTGAAGATCGGCGATCCGGTGGATGGCAAGCACTTGCAGGCTTGAGCCGGTCCGCGCTCATATCCACAGATCATTCTCGGCCGTGCGTTCGCCACCTTCACTGCCGGTATTGAGCACACCCTTGGGTTCGATCAGCAGGAGTTTCACCTCCTGCTCGGCACAGGGTTTGTGCTCGACGCCCTTGGGCACCACGTACATTTCCCCGGCGTTCACTAGCACGTGGCCATCGCGAAAATCGATGCGCAACCGGCCTTCGAGCACGATGAAGGTTTCGTCGGTATCGAGGTGGTCGTGCCAGATAAAGTCCCCCAGCAGCTTCACCACCTTGAACTGGTAGTCGTTCATTTCGGCGATGACCCGGGGCGACCAGTGGGAATCGATCCGGCTGATTTTTTCAGCGAAGTTCAGGCTTTCGTAAGCGTTCATCTAACAGCTCTCATGGAGGTTGGTGAACCCACGATAGCCAGCGACTCAACGCGCTTCTTGTACGATTGTGCGTGGCTCAACGGCGCTGCATGTTGATCCAGCGGGCCGGTGACAGGCCGTAGGTCTTGCTGAATTGCCGCGTCATGTGGCTCTGGTCGGTGAAGCCTGCGATCAGTGCGGCACTGACCAGGCTCTGGCCCTGAATCAGCAGCGCACGGACCAGGTCCAGGCGGCGCATGGTCAGGTAACGGTAGGGGCTGGTGCCGAACAACAGGCGAAAATCCCGGGACAGGCTCCAGCGATCCCGACCACTGTGCTGCGCCAGTTCATCCAGGGTCACGGTGCGATCCAGGGCGCCGTGGATGTATTCCCGCGCACGCTGCGCGGCCACGTAATCGAAACCCGAGCGTTTGCCCGACGCGCCGGAAACCGCGCTCATGGCTTGCGCCAGATCGAACAGCGCGTCCTGTTCTTCCAGTGGATCGAGCGGGCAATCCAGGCTGCGCAGCAGCGCTCCCGTGGCGGCGAACAGACGTGGGTCGTTCGACAGCCCGCTCTTGATGAACGGCAGCGGCTGACCGCCGAGCATCTGCTGGATCAGTGCGGGTTCGATGTACATCATCCGGTACTGGAAACCGGACTCGGTGCCGGCCTCGCCATCGTGGGCTTCGTCCGGGTGCAGCACGATCGTTGTGCCCGGCAGGCTGTGACGCCTGCCACCGCGATACTGAAAACTCTGCACCCCGGCCAGGGTGTGGCCGATGGCATAGGTGTCGTGGCGGTGAAGGTCGTAGCCATGGCCGGCAAAAAACGCCTCGAAACGCTGCAGCCCGCCGACATCGGGCGCGCGATGGAACCAGTCATTGCGAGGCAGTTGCTTGGCCATGGTGATGATTGTCTTTGGATCGATGTGCAACACGGTAACCCAGCCAACGGTTCCCTGTCTTCTGATCGGATGGCGGTTTGCCCGCTAGAAAACCAAGGGCAAATACTGCACTGTGGGGCGCATTCGCTACAGGTCCTTTTTTATTTGTCAGGATGAGGCCAGGTCATGAGCAAGTTGCGCGTGGGGATCATTTTCGGAGGCCGTTCGGCCGAGCATGAGGTGTCGTTGCAGTCGGCGAAAAACATCGTCGATGCGCTGGATCGTTCACGCTTCGAGCCGGTGCTGATCGGCATCGACAAACAAGGCCACTGGCACCTCAACGACCCTACTAACTTTTTGCTGAACCAGGAAAACCCGGTGCTGATCGCCCTCAATCAGTCCAATCGCGAGCTGGCCGTGGTGCCGGGCAAAGCCAGTCAGCAACTGGTGGAAACCTCCAGCCAGGAAATGCTCGGTCACGTCGATGTGATCTTCCCGATTGTCCACGGCACCCTCGGAGAAGACGGTTGCCTGCAAGGCTTGCTGCGCATGGCCGATCTGCCGTTTGTCGGCTCCGATGTGCTCGGCTCGGCCGTGTGCATGGACAAGGACATCAGCAAGCGCCTGCTGCGCGATGCCGGCCTGGCCGTGACGCCGTTCGTGACATTGACCCGCGCCACGGCGGCGCGCACCGGGTTTGCCGAGGTGCGGGGCAAGTTGGGTTTGCCGCTGTTCGTCAAACCGGCGAACCAGGGCTCTTCCGTGGGCGTGAGCAAGGTCACCGACGAGGCTGAGTACAGTGCTGCGGTGGAGCTGGCCTTGAGTTTCGATACCAAGGTGTTGATCGAATCCGCCGTCAGCGGCCGTGAGATTGAATGCGCGGTGCTCGGCAATGAAGACACCATCGCCAGTGGCTGCGGCGAGATCGTGGTGCGCAGCGGGTTCTATTCCTACGACAGTAAGTACATCGACGACACGGCTGCCGAAGTGGTGGTGCCGGCCAATATCAGCGTCGAGGCCAGCGAGCGCATTCGCGCCCTGGCCGTCGAAGCGTTCCAGGTACTTGGCTGCTCCGGTTTGGCCCGCGTCGATGTATTCCTGACCGACAGTGGCGAAGTGCTGATCAACGAAATCAACTCGCTGCCCGGCTTCACCCGCATCAGCATGTACCCGAAACTGTGGCAGGCCACCGGCATGACCTACAGCGAACTGGTGACGCGACTGATCGAGCTGGCGCTGGAAAAGCACCATGTTCGGCAGGGATTGAAAATCAGTCGATAGCGACTTGCTCATGTACAAAGGGCCTACCCACCGGTAAGCCCTTTCTCATCCCCGCGTACGACTCAATCCCCCAACGCTTGCCCTTCACGCCGAGGATCGGCCCCGCCTGTCAGCGACGCTTTGCCTTGGGCGTCCTTGACCCGAACAATCGCCTGGGTGCCGCTGGTCATGTCGATTTCGCTCACGCTGTGCCCTTTGTCTTTCAGCGCCTGAATCAACGTCGGGCTGAACTGCCCCTGTTCCAGTTCAGTCGGGCCGTTGCGGCTGCCGAAGTTGGGCAGGTTGATGGCGGCTTGCGCATCGAGGTTCCAGTCGAGCAGGCCGATGGTGGATTTGGCCACGTATTCGATGATTTGCGAGCCGCCGGGGGAGCCGACGGTGGCGAGGAATTCGCCGCTCTGGCGGTCGAAGATCAGGGTCGGGGCCATGGAGGAGCGCGGGCGTTTGCCGGGTTCGGCGCGGTTGGCGACTTTCTGCCCGTTTTCCTCGGGGATGAACGAGAAGTCGGTCATCTCGTTGTTGAGCATGAAACCCTGAACCATGATGTGCGAGCCGAACGCCGACTCGATGGTGGTGGTCATCGACACGGCGCCGCCTGCGTCATCGACGGCCACCACTTGCGAGGTGGAAATCCGCAGCGGCGAACGGTCCGGCGCATAGGCCACCCGGATGCCCGGCGGAGTGCCGGGTTTGGCCGTGCCCATGCTGCGGTCGCCAATCAGGGCGGCGCGGCTGGCGAGGTAGGCCGGGTCGACCAGGCCCTTGACCGGCACGGGGACGAAGTCTGCGTCGGCTAAGTATTGTGCGCGGTCGGCGTAGGCCAGGCGTTCGGCCTCGGAAATCAGATGCACGGCTTGCGGATCGGGTTCGATGCCGGCCGGGGCCGTGGTCTTGACCGGTTTCAGCGGCGCCAGCGCCAGGCGCTTGTCGCGAGTCTCCAGGGCTTGCAATGTGCCGAGGATCTGCGCCACGGCGATCCCGCCCGACGATGGCGGCGGCATGCCGCAGACTTGCCAGCGCTTGTAGTCGGTGCACAGCGGCGCGCGCTCCTTGGCCTGGTAGTTGGCGAGGTCGCTTACGGACAAGCTGCCGGGGTTGGCGTGTCCCTGAACCTTGGTCGCGATTTCCTCGGCGACCGGGCCTTTGTAGAGGGCATCCGGGCCTTCGTGGGCGATGCGTTTGAGCACCGCGGCCAGTGCCGGGTTCTTCAGGTTTGTGCCGGCGGCTTTTGGGCTGCCATCAGCATTACGAAAGTACGCCATCATTTCCGGCGAGCGCGGCATGGACGAATCCGCGGCGATCAACCGGTGCAGGCGTGGCGAAATGGCGAAGCCTTGCTCGGCGAGCTGGATGGCCGGTTCAAACAGCTGCGCCCAGGGCAGGCGTCCGTGTTTTTGATGGGCCAGTTCCAGGGCGCGCAATACGCCGGGCGTGCCCACCGAGCGGCCGCCAATCTGCGCCTGGGTGAACCCCATCGGTTGTCCGTTGGCTTGCAGGAAAAGCTTCTCGCTGGCACCGGCCGGGGCGGTTTCACGTCCGTCGTAGGTGCGCACGGCCTTGCCATCCCAGAGTACGATCAATGCGCCGCCGCCGATGCCCGAAGACTGTGGCTCGACCAGCGTCAACACCGCTTGCATCGCAATCGCCGCGTCGATGGCCGAGCCGCCTCGGCGCAGCATCTCCCGCCCGGCTTCGGCCGCCAGCGGGTTGGCCGCCGCTGCCATGTATTTCTCGGCGTGTTGGGTTTTCAGGTCGGTGCGAAAACCGGAAGCGCTTTCCGGTGCGAGCGGCAGCGTCGGCACCGAAGCGTTGTTGCACGCGGCCAGGGTCAAGGCACTGGCGAGCAGAATCAGGGCTGGCAGGCGATAGCGGCGCAAAGGGAAGGTTGAGAACACGTGGGGTACTCCGTCCGTTGGATCTACGATCAGTGGACTTTATCGGCCGACCGGGAGGGAAGCAAACCAGGTCCAACGGCACCGATGTTTTTGTCCTTCATCAATGGCAGGATTTTCTGTAGGGTCGTTGCCAACAGGCAGGCCAGAAGATCAACAAGAGGCAGACATGCAAACCGAGTTCCCCACCCAGTCCAGCTATCGCAACCAGCGTGAACAGTTCCTGGCCGCGGCGACCACGGCAGGCGCAACGCTGACGGAATATCGACACCCGCTCAAAGGACCGTTCGGCGAACCCCTGAGTACCGATGTGGCGGTGCTGGGTGATCCGGGCGCCAAGCGGCTGCTGATCGCGTTGAGCGGCACTCACGGGGTCGAAGGCTTCTATGGCTCGGGCTGCCAGATCAAATGGTTGCAAGAGTTGGGCAAGCGTTCCCTGCCAACGGATGTCGCCGTGGTCATGATCCATGCCATCAACCCCTGGGGCATGGCGTGGTTGCGCCGGGTCAACGAAGACAACATCGACCTGAACCGCAATCACCTGGATTTCCAGCGCCCACTGCCGGACAACCAGGCCTACAACGCCCTGCATGAAATCTATGCCTGCCCGCAGTTGCATGGCCCGCAGCGTGATCGCGCCGATGCCTTGCTCGACGAGCAGATTCGCCTGCACGGCTGGCCGGCAGTCATGTCGATTGTCGAGGGCGGTCAGCATGCTCATCCCGACGGCCTGTTTTTCGGCGGGCTGGCGCCGAGCTGGTCGAACCGCACGCTGCACAAGATCGTGCAAAAGCACGTGGCCCATGCCGAGGTCGCCATGTGTTTCGACTTGCACACGGGCGCTGGCGAGTACGGTCATCCGATGTTGTTGACCATCACCGAGTCCGCCTATCCGGCGCTGGTGGATGCGCAGGCGATTTACGGTCCGTGGCTCTACAGCCTGCAAACCGGCGTCGACACCCTGAGCGAAACCGGCGTGGCGGCAACGGCCACCGGCTACACCTCGCAGGCATTGATCGACGCGCTGCCGCAGGTATGGTTGATGCCTTTCGTCATCGAGTGCGGTACGTACCCGGGGCGGGATGTTCACCGGCATCTGCGCGATGACCACTGGCTGCATCTGCATGGCAACCCGAATGACGCAACAGGGCGCGGGATCAAGCTGAGTCTGCTGGAGCAGTTCTATCCCGCCGACAGCGATTGGCAGGCGATGGTCTGGTTGCGGACGTGGCAGATCTGGGAGCGGGCGTTGTCCGCATTGCCGACGGTATAAAGTTCAGGGGGAAGCTGCAGGGTCAAGCCACTTTGTCTGGATGCAGTGTTTGGCTATCCATGGAAATCCGGACTGCGTCATGACGCCAGAACTCGCGATCGCAATCAAGAATCTGTCCATGCTGATCATAGTTGACGCGAATTATCATTAACAGCGGACTGCCTTCTGGCAGATTGAGATAATTCGCCACGCTGGCCTGCGCCGCAGTCGGGTAAATATCAAAAGTCGCGCGGCCGCAATGGATGTCATAGTGTTTTCGGTAAATCAATGTCAGCGACTGAGTCAGGTCCAGTTTCAATATGTCCGGGAAAAACTCTGGTTTCAGATAATGTTCTACAAACATCACGGGGCGACCATCGACTGAGCGTAGACGGCGTATACAGTGCAGCCTGCTTAACGGCAGCACCGCCAACTTCAGGCATAACTCCGGGCTCGCCAATTCCGTACTGGTCGAAATGACCTGTGTGAGTGCCTTGCGCCCCTGGCTTTCGACCATCTGGTGGAACAGCGAATTTGTGAAGGGGTTGTACACCAGTCGGGGTGGGGTAACAAACCAGCCGCGCCTGCTTTCCCGATAGATCGATCCTTCCGCTTCCATTCTTTGCAGGGCTTCTCTGAGCGTGATGCGGGTTGTGGAAAACAGATCGCTCAGCTCTCGTTCGGGAGGGAGCTTGCTACCGGACGCCAGAGTGCCATTGATGATTTGCGTTGCCAGGGCGTGATAGATGGTGGCAGCTTGGGTGGTTATTTTTTCTGTCACGGTGATGGTCTGGATGATTTTTGAGCGCTGATATTATCCCAGTTCATCATTTCATTACCTTTACTCGACTCAACTGACTCTCTTCGGGCGCACCTCGCCCACTGTCCCTCTGACGATTGATCACCCGGAGCGGATGCTCAGACCTTCGTCCGCACCTGCGCTCTGGTGCCGATTACCTTCGTTGTTTCTGGTCGTGTCGGGCGCGTGAATAAGCGTGGCATCGACAGACATTCCTTGGTGCAACGACAGCCCTGTTCTATCCCGGCCAGGTGCTTAACGCCTATTCAATTGCATCAGGGGGCCGAGTCGGAGCGTCTCAAGTGTCACATTTCGGTCATTTCTTATGGGTAGCATCCAGTTTCCGCCCCAATCTGGTCTATACCACACGGCTATTCCATGAAAAAAATACTGATTACGAGTTTGCTTGCAGGTGCCTTGTCGATTGCAGTTTCCAGTGCGTACGCGCAGTCGGAGCTGGATGCTTTAGTCGCCGCAGCCAAAAAAGAAGGCGCGGTCAATAGTTTGGGCATGCCGGATAACTGGGCAAACTGGAAAGATACCTGGGCTCAGATCACGCAAACGTACGGCCTGGTACATCAGGACACCGACATGAGCTCGGGGCAGGAAATCGCAAAATTCGAAGCTGAAAAATCGAACGCATCAGGCGATATCGGTGACGTTGGCCAATCTTTCGGCCCGATTGCCGTCAGGAAGGGCGTTACCCAGGCCTACAAGCCGACCACCTGGGACGAAATTCCGGCTTGGGCCAAGGACGCAGACGGTCATTGGATGGTGGCTTACAGCGGGACCATTTCCTTCATCAGCAACAACAAACTGGTCAAAAATCCGCCAAAGAACTGGGGCGATTTGCTCAAAGGCAATTACAAGGTGACGGTTGGCGAAGTGGGCGTCTCGGCGCAAGCCAATAGCGCTCTGCTGGCAGCGGCGATTGCCAATGGCGGCAACGAAAAGAACTTGCAACCTGCGTATCAGTTATTTGCAGAGTTGGCTAAACAAGGGCGGCTCTCCATGACCGATGCGAGTATCGCCAACATGGAAAAAGGTGAAGTGGAAGTTGCCCTGTTATGGGACTTCACGTCATTGAGCTATCGCGACAAGATCGATCCATCCCAGTTCACGGTATCCATTCCCACTGACGGTAGTGTGAGTGCCGGTTATTCAACCCTCATCAACAAATACGCACAGCATCCGAACGCCGCCAAACTGGCGCGTGAATACATTTTCAGCGATGCAGGCCAGATTAACCTGGCGCGTGGTTATGCGCGTCCGATTCGCAGCAACGTCGTCCTGCCACAGGATGTAAAGGAAAAGATGCTGTCGGCTGAACAGTATCGCAACGCCAAACCGATCCAGGATTTCGCGGCTTGGGAGACAACCACCAAGGCCATACCGCGGCAGTGGCAAGAACAAGTCATGATTTATAACAAGTAACTCCACCCGCGTTAGTTCGCTTCTAAAAACCTGCTGCACGACTTGGGTCGCTCGCTACGGTTTTTAGAAGTGAGCATCAGAGCAGAGAGCAGGGTAATGGTCGCACTAAGGTTTGTGCCGGCCATATTTCGCGCTCGCTTATCAAAAACCATGTAACACGGAATGGCTAGCTGTATGACTTCTGCATCGAACCCGCTGGCAATACCAGTGACTCTCGACACCCGGCATCACCCACGCTTTCGCCACTGGCGGGCGGCGCTGGTTCTATTGCCCTTGTTATGTGTGTTGGCGCTGTTTTCACTGGCACCGACAGCCTGGCTGCTGATCAACAGTGTGCAGGTTGATGGCGCATGGTCGCTGGCGAATTTCAGTGAAATCCTGCATTCCCCGTTTTACCGGCAGGCCTTTGGTAACAGCCTTTGGGTTTCCGTCTGCTCCAGCTTGATCGGATTAGCCATCGCGCTGGTGGTCGCCGCTTCATTGAAGCGGGTGGATTGCGCGCTGCGCGACATGACGGTGGCATTCACCAATATGGCCAGCAATCTAAGTGGGGTGTCATTGGCATTCGCCTTCATTATCGTGATGGGAACTAATGGCGCCGTGACCTTGCTCTTGCGGCGATGGGGTTTGCTGGCTGATTTCAATTTATACACGCAGACCGGTCTGACGCTGATTTACAGCTATTTCCAAATACCGCTAGCGGTGTTGTTGCTCTATCCAGCCTTTGATGCGCTGCAAGATGATTGGCAAGAGGCAGCCTCTTTGCTGGGTGCCAGCCGTGCCAGTTACTGGCGTCTGGTTGCATTGCCGGTACTGCTGCCGGCGGTACTCGGCACTTTCATATTGTTGTTGGCTAATGCCATGGGGGCGTATGCGAGTGCGTATGCACTGATGACCTCCAATTACAACCTGGTCACCATCCGCATTTCCAGCCTGGTCGCCGGGGACATTTCTCTGGAACCGAATCTGGCGGCAGCACTGTCCGTGCTTCTGGTGGCGATGTTGGTGCTCGTGGCGATGGTCAACCAGCTCTTGATGAAGAGAAGCTACCATGCACACTAACCGTTATCACCAGTTCGTGTTGTATGGCGTGATGGCGCTACTCAGTGTCCCTGTTCTGGCGACCCTGGTGTATTCATTTTCCCAGCACTGGGGGGCAACCATATTGCCCGACGGGCTGACGTTCGACTGGTACCTCAAGTTGTGGCAAGAGCCGCGGTTCTTGAGTGCATTTAGCCACTCCCTGTTGATTGCACTGGGCACATTGGTCTTCAGCACAGTGGTCATCGTGCCTGCCGCATTTGTCGTGTTCCATTATTTCCCGAACCTGGATCGTTGGATGAACATCCTGATCCTGATCCAGTTCGCGGTGCCGCCTGTGGTCTCGTCAGTGGGCTTGTTACAGATTTATGCCGATGGCCCGCTTCCACTGATCGGTACGCCGTGGGTATTGATCGGGTGCTATTTCACGATTGTCCTGCCGTTCATGTACCGGGCACTCGCCAACGGTCTGCAAGGGCTGAACGTGCGTGACCTGATGGATGCGGCGCACCTGCTAGGGGCAAGCACTCCCGCCGCTTTTTTGCGGGTGATCTTGCCGAACATCCGCAAGGGCCTGATGGCCGCGTTGTTTCTCTCGTTCTCCTTCCTGCTGGGCGAGTTCGTGTTCGCCAACATATTGGTGGGCAGCCGTTACGAAACCTTGAACGTCTATCTCTATTCCGTGCGCTCCACCAGCGGCCATTTCATGAGTGCCGTGGTGATGAGCTATTTCATATTTACGCTGGGCGTGACCTGGATTGCCACCCGCTTGAGTCGATAGGACTGTGCGATGAATTATCTTGAAGTATCCAACTTGTCGAAATACTACGGCAAGGGCTCGGGCAAGACCCGCGTGTTTGACGACATCCATTTCAATATCAAGGAAGGCGAACTGGTGACCCTGCTCGGTCCCAGTGGCTGCGGCAAGTCGACCTTGTTGCGCTGCATCGCCGGTTTGACTGACGTCGATAGCGGTCAGATCCAGGTGGCGGGAAATAACATTACCCATGTTGCTCCGCAAAAACGTGGTATCGGCATGGTCTTCCAGAGCTATGCGTTGTTTCCGAATCTGACGGTGATGGGCAATATTGCCTTCGGCCTGAAAATGCAGGGCGTCAGTGTCGATGAAACCTTCCAGCGCGTGACCGAAGCGGTGCGCCTGGTTGAATTGCAGGGGCACGAGAACAAGTTCGTGAGTCAGCTCTCCGGCGGCCAGCGTCAGCGTGTAGCCCTGGCGAGGGCATTGGTGGTGCGGCCACGCATCCTGTTGCTGGATGAACCACTGTCGGCACTGGATGCGCGCATCCGCAAGAACCTGCAGGAGGAGATCAGGCGGATTCAGTCGCAGCTGAAACTGACGACTATTTTCGTGACCCACGATCAGGAAGAAGCGCTGATGTTGTCCGACCGCATCATTGTCATGGATGGCGGTCGCATTGTGCAGGAAGGGAGCGCCGAGACAATCTACACCCGTCCCGCCAATGGTTTTGTCGCGCGCTTCATGGGTAGCTACAACCTGCTGGATGCCCGTCAGGCGGAACAACTGCTTGGCCTGCGCATACAAGGACAACTGGCAATCCGGCCGGAAGCGATCCATGTGGCGCAAGCCGGCCGCAGTTATGGCCCGCATCTGGGTGCACCGTGCCGCGCCAGGGTCCGTCACCATCAACTGCTCGGCAACGTCATTCGTTACCACGTCGATGCGCAAGGCTGCTCGTTGATGGTCGATATGCTCAATCGCAGTTCAGGTTCTTTACTGCCGGCAGGCGCGCCGCTCGATCTGCTGTTCAATCGTGAAGAACTGCAGGAGGTCGCATGACGGTTTTGGCTATTTTTGACCTGGACGAGACCCTTGTCGATTGCGATAGCTCCAGTCTCTGGCTGCGCTATCTGGTGCAACGTGGTGTGGCCGCAGCCGACATGCTGGTCACCGAGCAGGCGATGATGCAAGCCTATCATCTGGGCGAACTCTCCATGGCGCAGTACATGGACTTTACGCTCCAACCGTTGTCTGGAGTGGCCGTCAGCGAAGTGGAGCGATGGGCTGATGACTTTGTTTCCAGCATCATTGCTCCCCGCATATATCCAGCCGGACGTCGGCAAATCGAGTGGCATCGCCAACAGGGAAACCAGCTGTTGATCATCTCCGCGACGGCTGACTTTATCGTGCGCCGTGTCGCGGCCATGCTGGGCGTGGACGAGGTGATCGCCATCGAACTTGAACAGGAAGGTGGCAGCTTTACCGGCGCGACTAAAGGGATACTCAGTTTTCGGGAAGGCAAGGTGGAGCGCTTGCAGGCGTGGCTGAAGCACCATGGCAGCAACTTGCAAGGCAGCTATGGCTACAGTGACTCGGTGAATGATTTGCCGCTTTTACATGTGGTCCAGCATGCGTGTGTCGTCAACCCCGCACCAGCGTTGAAACAGGTCTCGGACCAGCATCAATGGCGACAGTATGACTGGCAGTTGGCGCAAGATGAGCACGGCGTCACGGGTTAATCCAGTCGCGCTTCAATGCATTATTGCGCCACAAGGCAGCGGGCCCGCCGGTACCTCGGCTAACCCAGGATTTGTCATGGGCCGCCATGGGGATGTACTTCCAGGCAGAGGCCTTGTTCGTCATAAAGGCGGCAGGCCTTGTCCGGGTGCATGGAGTGAAAGAACAAATGCCCCAGACACAAGAAAGCCCGCACTAGGCGGGCTTCTTGAGGTTGTTTATAGACTGCTGTAGACATCTATAAACAGGTACTTGGTGGCTACACAGGGACTTGAACCCCGGACCCCAGCATTATGAATGCTATGCTCTAACCAACTGAGCTATGTAGCCAAGTGGCGCGCATTATTCACCGGTAACGGGGATGCGTCAAGCACAAATCTAAGATATTTCTCTGCGCTTTCAACCGTTTATCAACTCTTTAGCAAAATCGACCCTCCGAGCAGGGGTGAAGGGCAGCGCTGGAACCAGCGGCTGGCCTGTTCGTACGCGTGCGCCAGTTGCAGGACGGCGAAGTTGGCCTGGTGCCGGCCGATGATTTGCAGGCCCATGGGCAGGCCGCTGGCGTTGAAACCGACCTGTACGTTAGCCACCGGGCAGCCGGACAAGGTGCCGGGAATCACCACCTCCATCCAGCGGTGATAAGTGTCCATGGTCACGCCTTCGATGGCGGCGGGCCACGGTCGGGTTTTATCGAACGGGAACACCTGGGCGCTGGGCAGCAGCAGGTAGTCGTATTTTTCGAACAACCTGGAGATCGCCCGATACCAGTCGCTACGCGTCACCGAGGCAGCAAACACATCGGTGGCCGAGAGTTTCAGGCCGTTCTCCACTTCCCAGCAGGCTTCCGGTTTCAACAGCGCACGTTTTTGCGGGTCGGCATAGGTCGCGCCCAACGAGCCGGCGACCATCCAGTGGCGCAACGTCCGCCAACTGCTCCACAGCTTCTCTGGCGTAGCCGAGTTGGTCGATAAACAGGTCGGCACTGTCATCGAAGGGCACGCGGACCTGGTGAAACACAACCTGATCCACGTCGATGACGGCGAGTGGTGGAACCTGTGGTTCGCCGCCAACGACCTCGACATCCACCTCAATTCGGACATGCTCTACGTCAACAACGACCACGCGCTGTCGGTGGCTGAGAGCGGGCAGGGCATTGCGCTGGCCAACGAAGTGCTGGTGCGCGAAGAACTCCATAGCGGCAAGCTGGTGCGGGTGGTGGACGCGCAGGTGAAGCTGGAAAGCTATCGGGTGCTGACGCCGTCCGCCGAGCTCTCGGCGGACGTGGCGTGGTTTATCGACTGGCTCAAGAGCGAACTGGAGCAGGACTTCCCGGAGGCGGTGATCCGCGCCTGAGAAGTCCTGGCGGACTCAACTCAAGCGGAAGCGCCCGGTGTTGGCGCTGAGGGCCTTGCTGCCGTGGCTCAAGGTGTCCGCCGCCTGGTTCACCGCGCGGGCACCTTCGAGCAAACGCACCGCCGCTTGATCGACCTGCTGGATATTGCCGCTGACCTCGTCGGCGGTACTGGCCTGTTCTTCCACCGCCGTGGCGATTTGCGCCAGGGTATCGGTGACGCTCTGCACCGCACTGGCGATTTCCCCGAGCCGTTCACCGAGGCCGGTAACCGCTTGTGCATCGCTTTCTGCCTGACTGCACGCGGCTTGCATCAGGCTGACGGCCTCATTCACGGTGTTGCGCAGGCTGTCGACCGTACCGGCAATCTGTGCGGTCGACGATTGCGTGCGTTGGGACAGGCTGCGCACCTCATCGGCCACCACCGCGAAGCCACGCCCTTGCTCGCCCGCCCGAGCCGCCTCGATGGCGGCGTTGAGTGCCAGCAGGTTGGTCTGCTCGGCGACGCCGCGAATGGTGTCGACCACCAGTTGAATCTGCTGTCCCTGCTCGCTGACCCGGCCCAGTGCCGCAGCGGTCTCGTTCAGGCGTTGATTGAGCTGCTGGATGCTCGCGGTGGTGCGCTGGCTGTCACGGCTGCTGTCGGCGGCAATGCGTCGGGTGTGCTGGGCGCTGCCGGACGCCTGTTCGCAACTGTGGGCCACCCCTTGGGAGGTGGCGGCCAGTTGCGTCGCCGCAGCGGCAATCTGGCTGATCTGCAGCTGCTGGGCTTCGACTTCGCCCAGGGCGTCGCTGGAGTGATGGTTGAGGGTTTGTACCGCGTTGCTCAGTTGCAGGGTTTCGTGATCTACCCCTTGCAGGCTGGTGCGCAGTTGCACTACGGCGACGTTAAGCGCGGTGCTGATGACTGCCAGTTCGTCTCGACCCTGAACCGGCACCTGCAGGCTCAGATTGCCATCGCGCAAGGCCTCGGCCAGTACCGTGATGCCGCTGGCGCTGCGGCGGATCGAGGCCTGCAAACAGATGAACAGATACAGCGCGGCCAACAGCAGGCAGCCCAACACGGCGGCCACCACAATGAACTGGCGGATCGCCGAGTCGTGGTAGTAATCCAGGCGTTGATCCAGCGACACCAGCGACTGCTGGCGCAACGCGGCGAGGTCGGAGAGCAGGGCATCGAGACTGCGCTCGAAGTCCTCCGGCTTGAGGTTGATGCTGCCGCCGAACACGCCGTCATCCAGCACCTTCAGGCCCGCATCGAGGCGCTTGAGGCTGTCATGGTATTGCCCGGCCCAGGTTTTCAGGGCGCTGGGCAAGCGCGCTTCGAGCAGGCCTGCGGTTTTCACCAGCTGCTCACGCGCATCGCCGATGCGGCTGCGCAAGTCGCGCAGTTGCAGACGGCTTTGCAGGGTGAACTGCCCGGACACCACCGAGGCCTGACCCACCGCCGCCAGACGACCGACCCGTTCGATCAGGTCCGGCGCGTGCTGGGTGGAGATCTGCGTCAGCAAGTAGGTTTCCAGCCAAGGTGCCAGCGTCAGGCGATTGTCCATGGCGATCTGCTCGCGCAAGGCTTGCAGGGCGCTCAAGGCGTTGGTGAAGCGATCGTAGCCATCGGGCCACCAGCCGACATTGCTCAGGCTTTTTGAATCGAGGCCATCGAGGGCGGTTTGCAGGGCCTGGTAACGCGACAGGGTTTCGCCCTCGGCGCTTTCTTTTTGCAGGGCATTGCCCAGCTCGGCAGTGGCCTGGATGACGGCGGGCTGAACCGCATCGAAGGCGGCCATCGCGGCGAGGGTGGCCGGCGTGGGCTGGCGATTGGTTTCCGTGGCGCGCCATCGGGCGGCGCGATCACGCTGGGCGGCGAGCAGGTCATCCAGCGCATCGAGCGCAAGCAGTTGCCGCACCCCGGCGCGTTCGCCGGAGATCAAGTTGAGTTTGTCGCGATAGTCCTGGCCGATCATCCACAGGCTGCCGGCCAGCGGCAGGATAAACAGCAGAAACAACAGCTGGAATTTACGTGCGAAGCCAAAACGCCCCAGCAGCCCGATCCCCGGTGATAAAAAAGCCTGCATGCCCCATGACTCCTCTGGACACCACGCACTATTGGCGTGCGTCGGAGGTTGTCGCACCTCCGACTCGTGCCCTCTAAAAAGGCCTCGAAAGTTCACCCTTGTCCGCTCTGTAGGCCGACTCTGTGGCGAAACTTCCCATTGTCGGTCTCCTTTGTAAGGAAGCCGCGTTCAAGCCGACAAGGAAGGCAAGATTCAGACCATGGCTTTGCGCCATCAAGGATGTGGCGATGAAAAATCGAAGTCGTTAGCAGGCTAAGGGGATGGCGTTGCCGCACCGAAAAATGGCACATTGACGCACCTGCACGTTCGTACCTCCTGTTGTCTGGAAACTCCCATGGCTATCAGCAACGCCCAGACCGGCTCAGTGCCGGCGTCCGCTACGCCCCAAAGCAGTCCCCTGGTGATGCGCATCATTGGCGCGGTAGCGCTGGCGCACTTGATCAACGACCTGATCCAGTCGGTGCTGCCGTCGATCTATCCGATGCTCAAGGCCAACTATGGCCTGACTTTCACCCAGGTCGGCCTGATCACCCTGACGTTCCAGTTGACGGCCTCGCTGCTGCAGCCGTGGGTCGGTTATTACACCGACCGCCATCCCAAGCCGTGGTTGTTGCCGGCGGGGACGGTCTGCACCCTGGTCGGTATTCTGATGATGTCGGTGGTCGCCAGTTTCCCGCTAATCCTGCTGGCGGCGGGGCTGATCGGCATCGGTTCATCGACCTTCCACCCGGAAGCGTCCCGCGTGGCGCGCCTGGCTTCGGGCGGGCGTTTCGGGCTGGCGCAATCGACCTTCCAGGTCGGCGGTAACGCAGGCTCGGCGTTCGGCCCGTTGCTGGCGGCGGCGATCATCATTCCCTACGGTCAAGGGCAGGTGGCGTGGTTCGGCCTGTTCGCGGTGTTTGCGCTGTTCGTGCTCTACCGGATCAGCCGCTGGTACGCCAACCACTTGAACCTGTTCAAGCTCAAGCAAGGTCAGGCGGCGACTCACGGCCTGTCCAAGGGCCGAGTGACCAGTGCGCTGGTGGTACTCGGGTTGCTGGTGTTCTCCAAGTATTTCTACATGTCGAGCCTCACCAGCTACTTCACCTTCTACCTGATCGAGAAGTTCGACCTGTCGGTGGCCAGTTCGCAGTTGCACCTGTTCCTGTTTCTCGGCGCGGTCGCGGCGGGGACATTCTTCGGCGGGCCGATCGGCGACAAGATCGGGCGCAAGGCGGTGATCTGGTTCTCGATCCTCGGTGTTGCGCCGTTCACATTGCTGCTGCCCCATGTCGACCTGTTCTGGACCAGCATCCTCAGCGTAGTCATCGGCTTCATCCTCGCCTCGGCGTTCTCGGCCATCGTGGTGTACGCCCAGGAGTTGGTGCCGGGCAATGTCGGGATGATCGCCGGGGTGTTCTTCGGTTTGATGTTCGGCTTCGGCGGGATTGGTGCGGCGCTGCTTGGGCATCTGGCGGACATACACGGCATCGAATACGTGTACTACCTGTGTTCGTTCTTGCCGTTGTTCGGGGTGTTGGCGATCTTCCTGCCGCGTACCAAAAAGACCTGAGCCAACACAAATCCCCCTGTGGGAGCGGGCTTGCTCGCGAAGAGGGCGTGTCAGTCAGTACAACTGTAAATGACACACCGCCTTCGCGAGCAAGCCCGCTCCCGCAGGGGGTCGGTGGTGTGGCGGATGATTGTTTCAGGCAAAAAAAAGCCGCGAATCAAACGCGGCTTTTTTTGGGGCGTATAGCTTAGACGTTGAAGCGGAAGTGCATCACGTCGCCGTCTTTGACGATGTAGTCCTTGCCTTCCAGGCGCCATTTGCCGGCTTCCTTGGTACCGGCTTCGCCCTTGTACTGGATGAAGTCGTTGTAGGCGATCACTTCGGCACGGATGAAGCCTTTTTCGAAGTCGGTGTGGATCACGCCTGCGGCTTGTGGTGCGGTGGCACCGACGCGGACGGTCCAGGCGCGGACTTCTTCGACACCGGCGGTGAAGTAGGTCTGCAGGTGCAGCATTTCGTAGCCAGCGCGGATCACGCGGTTCAGGCCAGGCTCTTCGAGGCCCAGGGCTTCGAGGAACATGTCTTTTTCTTCGCCGTCATCGAGCTCGGCGATTTCCGCTTCGATCTTGTTGCACACCGGTACAACCACGGCGCCTTCTTCTTCGGCGATGGCGCGTACAACGTCCAGGTGCGGGTTGTTCTCGAAACCGTCTTCAGCGACGTTGGCGATGTACATGACCGGTTTGGTGGTCAGCAGGTGGAAGCCCTTGATCACCGCTTTCTCGTCGGCACCCATGTTCTTCATCAGGCTGCGCGCTGGCTTGCCTTCGGTGAAGTGGGCGATCAGTTGCTCCAGCAGGCCTTTCTGGACCACTGCGTCCTTGTCACCGCCCTTGGCGTTGCGCGCAACTTTCTGCAGTTGCTTCTCGCAGCTGTCGAGGTCGGCGAAGATCAGTTCCAGTTCGATGATTTCGATGTCGCGTTTCGGGTCGACGCTGTTGGAGACGTGAATCACGTTCTCGTCTTCGAAGCAGCGGACCACGTGGGCGATGGCATCGGTTTCACGGATGTTGGCCAGGAACTTGTTACCCAGGCCTTCACCTTTCGACGCACCGGCAACCAGGCCGGCGATGTCGACGAACTCCATGGTGGTCGGCAGGATGCGCTTTGGATTGACGATGGCTGCCAGGGCATCCAGGCGCGGATCCGGCATCGGCACGATACCGCTGTTGGGTTCGATGGTGCAGAAGGGGAAGTTCTCGGCCGCGATCCCGGATTTGGTCAGGGCGTTGAACAGGGTGGACTTGCCGACGTTAGGCAGGCCGACGATGCCGCAATTGAATCCCATGGTGTTTCCCCTCGGATAAGAGTCAGGCCTTCTGGCTGTGCAGGTTTTTCATCGCGCGGTTCCATTCCCCGGCGAGGATATCCGGCAGCACGCCGAGGGCAAAGTCGATGCTGGCATCGAGTTTTTCCTGTTCGGCGCGTGGCGCACGACCCAGGACGAAATTTGAAACCATACTGGCAACGCCCGGGTGGCCAATGCCAAGCCTCAGGCGATGAAAGGTATTCTGATTGCCCAGTTGCGCGATGATGTCGCGCAACCCGTTGTGACCGCCATGGCCGCCGCCCTGCTTGAGCTTGGCAACGCCGGGTGGCAGGTCGAGTTCGTCGTGCGCCACGAGGATTTCTTCAGGCTTGATGCGGAAGAAACCGGCGAGTGCCGCCACGGCCTGGCCGCTGCGGTTCATGTACGTGGTGGGAATCAGCAGACGAACATCCTGACCCTGATGCGAATAGCGCCCGGTCAGGCCGAAATATTTGCGGTCCGCCACAAGGTTCACGCCTTGTGCGTTCGCGATGCGCTCAACAAAAAGGGCCCCTGCGTTATGCCGGGTCTGTTCGTATTCAGCGCCTGGATTTCCCAGGCCAACGATCAGTTTGATGGCAGTCACGATAGGGGCCCTTCCTTGGAGTGGTGGATAACATCGCCGCAATCAGGGAAAGCGGCGAAAGTGGACGAAAATTGCTCATTTACCATGATGTAAACTCCGCGTTCTCGCCCGCTTTCTCGCTATGCTCTAGTCCGCGATGTTTCCGGTCACTCCGGCGTACAGAGTAAAATTACTCTGCAGCGCCTTCTGCAGCTTCTGGAGCAACACGTGGAGCGTGGACGTTGGCAACAGCCTTGTCATCGCCGTGTGCCAGGGCCACGAACTCAACGCCTTTAGGCGCCTTGAGGTCCGACAGGTGAATGATCGAACCGATTTCAGCGTTAGCCAGGTCGACTTCGATGAACTCAGGCAGATCTTTCGGCAGGCAGGAAACTTCGATCTCGGCAACAACGTGCGAGATTTCGCCGCCTTTCTTGGTCGGTGCTTCTTCGTTGATGAAGTGCACTGGAACGATAGCGGTCAGTTTCTGGCCAGCTACTACGCGTACGAAGTCAGCGTGCATCACGTGGCCTTTGGCCGGGTGACGCTGCAGGGCTTTGATCACGACGTTCTGCTTGGTGCCACCAACGTTCAGCTCGATGATGTGGCTGTAAGCCGCTTCGTTTTCGAGCAGTTTGGCAACTTCTTTGGCCAGCATGCTGATGGATTCAGGGGCTTTTTCGCCACCGTAAACTACAGCTGGAACCAGGCTTGCGAGACGACGCAGGCGGCGGCTCGCACCTTTCCCCAGGTCGGAACGCACTTCAGCATTCAGGGTAAAATCGTTCATGTTGTATCTCCAAAATAACCACATTCGCCCCAGCGTTTGCGACCAGCGCTAAAGGCGATATGGGCAAAAAAGCCCCGCCCCGACAGGAATGCCGGGGCGGGGCGCTTTTCGTCAACGAGACATTTCGAGAAGGGCAGGGCCCTTAGCGGAACATCGCACTGATCGATTCTTCATTGCTGATGCGGCGAACCGCCTCGGCAACTACCGGCGCGATATCCAGTTGACGGATACGCGAGCAGGCTTGTGCAGCAGCGGACAACGGGATGGTGTTAGTCACCACCAGTTCGTCCAGCATGGAATTTTCGATGTTTTCGATCGCCCGACCGGACAGCACAGGGTGTGTGCAGTAGGCGAAAACCTTGGCAGCGCCATGCTCTTTCAGGGCCTTGGCCGCGTGGCACAGGGTGCCGGCGGTATCGACCATGTCATCGACCAGAATACAGGTACGCCCTTCGACATCACCGATGATATGCATCACTTCAGAGTGATTGGCTTTCTCACGGCGTTTGTCGATGATCCCGAGATCCACGCCCAGGGATTTGGCAACCGCACGTGCACGCACGACGCCGCCAATGTCCGGGGATACGATCATCAGGTTTTCGAAGCGCTGATCTTCGATGTCATCCACCAGAACCGGGGAGCCGTAGATGTTATCTACCGGAATATCGAAGAAACCCTGGATTTGGTCAGCATGCAGATCAACCGTGAGAACACGGTCGATGCCGACTACGGTAAGCATGTCAGCCACGACTTTCGCGCTGATAGCCACACGTGCGGAACGCGGACGGCGATCCTGACGGGCATAACCAAAGTAAGGAATAACAGCAGTGATACGAGTAGCCGAGGAGCGGCGGAAGGCATCAGCCATCACTACCAGTTCCATCAGGTTATCGTTGGTCGGAGCGCAAGTCGGCTGAATAATGAAGACGTCTTTACCGCGGACGTTTTCATTGATCTCGGCTGTAATTTCGCCGTCGGAGAATTTACCGACAGAGATGTCACCGAGAGGGATATGCAGCTGACGTACGACACGCCGAGCCAGATCGGGGTTAGCGTTCCCCGTAAAGACCATCATCTTGGACACGCGCAGTACCTGAAGGCTGAGGGTAACCTGGATGAGTATAGGAAAATGGCAGGGGCGGCTGGATTCGAACCAACGCATGGCAGGATCAAAACCTGCTGCCTTACCGCTTGGCGACGCCCCTGTATTTGTTGCAACGATTACCCGGTAATCGGTTCCTTTAGAGCAGACTTTGCAGCTTGCGATGCAACATCGAAATGTTGCTTCCTTTTGCTACAAACCCTGTAAGGGTCTCTGTAAGAAGGGCCGAGACTTTATCAGCTTCAGCTTTGCTTGGGAAGCCCCCAAACACACAACTTCCAGTTCCGGTGAGTTTTGCTTCGGTAAATTTACCTAACAAATTCAAAGCGTTACGTACCTCTGGATAACGCCTTGTTACCACCGGCAAGCAGTCATTTCGACTGTTTCCCTTGGGAACGGGGCGCACTTTAATGGGAGGAGTGTTACGTGTCAACAACGGATCTGAAAAAATTTCTGCCGTACTTACAGAGACTTGCGGTACCAGCACCAGATACCACGGTTCTTCCGGGTCGACAGGGGTCAGTTTTTCCCCCACACCCTCGGCAAAAGCCGCGTGTCCACGTACGAAAACCGGGACGTCGGCGCCCAGCGTCAACCCCAGGCCAGCCAGGCGATCTTCATCCCAGCCCAATTGCCACAGATGATTGAGGCCGAGCAAAGTCGTTGCGGCATTCGAGCTGCCGCCACCAATGCCGCCGCCCATGGGCAGGATTTTTTCGATCCAGATGTCGACGCCCAGCGAGCAAGCGGATTGCTCCTGAAGTTTTCTGGCGGCCTTGACGATCAGGTTGCTGTCGTGGGGGACGCCCGGGAACTCGGTGTGCAATTGAATGACACCGTCATCGCGCAGGGCATAGGTGATTTCGTCGCCGTAATCGAGAAACTGAAACATCGTCTGCAGTTCGTGGTAGCCGTCTTCGCGGCGACCCAGGATGTGCAGCATCAAATTGAGTTTGGCCGGCGAGGGCAGCGTCAGGCGATTGTCCGGCATGTCATTGCCCCAGTTTGCGCGGTTGCCAGACCTTGATCACCAGCGTGACATCAAGGTCGGTACCGCTGAGCTTGATGCGCTCGGGCAGCCAGAAACCGTTTTGTTGCGTGTACGAGGTGTAGTCGACCTTCCAGCCATCCTGTTCCAGGCTGGCCAGGCGGCTGTCGCCGTCCAGGGTCAGGCGACTTTTGCTGTCGGGAGCCGGGAGCCCGCGCACCCACCAGGCCAGGTCGGACACCGGTAATTTCCAGCCCAGCTGTTCTTCGAGCAGCACTTCCGGATTCGGTGCGTCGTAACGTCCCTGGTTGGCGACTTCCAGCGACACCTTGCCCGGACGTCCGGTCAGGCGAGCCGCGCCGCGGCCCAGTGGTCCCGACAGGCGAATGTCGTAGTAATCCTGGCGCTGCAACCAGAACAGCGTGCCGCTGCCCGAGTCTTTCGGGGCGCGGATGCCGATCTTGCCGTCGATCTGCCAGCCATCGAGGCCGGTCAGTTGCTGTTTGTGCTCGCGCCATTGGGCGGCGTTGCCATGGCCCACGACCGATTCGCGGGGACCCAGGCCCGCGCAACCGGCGAGCAGGGCGATAAAACTGAAAACGATGAAATGGCGCAAAAACATAATCTTAAAGAGTCTCTGATCCGGTCAGGCGTTTGATGGTGCCGCGCAGGGTCGGGCTGTCAGGCTGTTCCTTGAGGAATTTGCCCCAGACTTGTCTGGCTTCGCGCTGTTTGCCGTTTGCCCACAGGACTTCGCCCAGGTGAGCGGCGACTTCCTGATCGGGGAAGCGATCCAGGGCCTGGCGCAGCAGGCGCTCGGCTTCGTCGAGATTGCCCAGGCGGTAATTCACCCAGCCAAGGCTGTCGAGCACCGCCGGGTCTTCCGGGCTGATCTGGTGTGCCTGCTCGATCAGGGCCTTGGCTTCGGCGTAGCGCGTGGTGCGGTCGGACAGGGTGTAGCCGAGGGCGTTCAACGCCATGGCATTGTCCGGGTCGCGCTTGATGATCGTACGCAGGTCTTTTTCCATCTGCGCCAGGTCATTGCGTTTTTCCGCCTGCATGGCGCGGGTGTAGAGCAGGTTCAAATCGTCCGGGTATTGCTGCAAGGCTTGATGCAGAACATTCCAGGCCTTGTCGCCCTGATTGTTGGCGGACAGGGTTTCGGCTTCGATGAGGTACAGCTGGATCGCGTAATCCGGCTGCTCGTCGCGCTCTGCCGCCAGCTTTCTTTGCGCTTCGGCGGTCCTGCCGTTGTCTATCAGGATGTCGGCCTGACGCAATTGCGCCGGCAGGAAATCGTTGCCCGGGCCAACCTTGGCGTACTCGATCAACGCGCCTTGCGGGTCGTTTTGTTCTTCGGCGATGCGGCCGAGGTTCAGGTGTGCCGAGTCGACGTGGCTTTCCCGGGCGATCAGGTCTTCAAGATAACCCTTGGCCTCGTTCCAGGCCTTGGCTTCCAGGCAGACCAGTGCCAGGGAGTAACGCAGTTCGTCGTCTTCCGGGTACTGCTGAACCAGGCTCGAGAACTCGGCCTTGGCGTCGTCCATGCGGTCCTGTTCAACCAGCATGCGCGCGTAAGTCAGGCGCAGGCGCTTGTCGTCCGGGTATTTCTTGATGCTTTTCTGCAGCAGCGGCAAGGCCTCGTCACCGCGATCGAGGGTTTGCAGCAGGCGTGCGCGCAGCAGGATCGGGGCGATTTCGCCGTCTTCAGGTGGATTGTCTTCCAGCAGCTTCAACGCGCCCTTGGTGTCGCCGTCCTGTTGCATCAGCAAGGCCTTGCCGAAAATCAGCTGGCTGTTGTCCGGATGACGCTGCAACAAACGGTCGAAGCTTTGCATCAAGCCGTTGCGGGTGTCCTGGTCGGTGTCGGCCGCAGACAGCGCAAGGAAGTCGAAATGGGTGTCGCCCTTGCCTTGCAGGACTCTCTCCATATAGACCATGGAGTCGTCATAACGCCCGGCGCGTGCCAGTTGCACGGCGGCGGCACGTTGCGCTTCGAGGTCGTCGGGGGCGTTCCTGGCCCAGATCAGCGCGGTATCCAGGGCTGCCTGATCGGCGCCCAGATATTCGGCGATACGAAATGCCCGCTCGGAGATGCCCGGATCCTGGGTGTTGATGGCCTGGGTCACATAGTTGTCCAGGGCAATGTCGAAACGATTGCGCTGGCCAGCGAGTTCGGCGCTCAACAGGCTGAAGACGGTTTCCTCGCTGAATGAGCTGTAGACCTTGGGCTTTTCAGGGGCCGGGGTGCTGTCTTCAACCGGTGACGTACCGTCCGGTGAAGCGGGTGCCAAGGCCTGGCAGCCGCTGAGGAAGACAATAGCGAGGAGCAACGCGGAAGATCTATTCATATAGGAGGAGGACGACTAACCTGCGGTCGGATCATCATGACACAAGCTTTCGGCCAAACATAACCGGCCCGGCAATTTACCTGCCCGCCCGATAGACGACTCTGGGCGATCCTTTAAACGAGAACCGCTCGCAACGTCGGCGTCGTCTACTGGCACGATAGATATCGAGTAGTTGTTCTGATTCCGTCGAAGTAGGACAATTGTCGGCTTCACGTCACAATCAGCGACTTTGAATGGCCTTCCTTGCACTCGGTATTAACCACAAGACTGCTTCAGTAGACGTCCGCGAGCGCGTGGCTTTTACCCCTGAGCAGCTGGTTGAGGCCTTGCAGCAGCTCTGCCGACTCACCGACAGCCGCGAAGCTGCGATCCTCTCCACCTGCAATCGCAGTGAGCTCTATATAGAACAGGATCACCTGTCGGCGGACATCGTGCTGCGCTGGCTGGCCGAATATCATCATTTGAGCTACGACGAGCTGCGCGAAAGCGCCTATGTGCATGAAGATGATGCGGCAGTTCGTCACATGATGCGGGTCGCCTCCGGACTCGACTCGCTGGTGTTGGGCGAACCGCAGATTCTCGGCCAGATGAAGTCGGCCTATGCCGTGGCCCGCGAGGCCGGCACCATCGGGCCGTTGCTCGGGCGGCTGTTCCAGGCCACGTTCAATGCGGCCAAGCAGGTGCGCACGGACACGGCCATCGGCGAGAACCCGGTGTCGGTGGCGTTTGCCGCGGTGAGCCTGGCCAAGCAGATTTTCAGCGACCTGCAACGCAGCCAGGCCTTGTTGATCGGCGCCGGCGAGACCATCACCCTGGTCGCCCGCCATCTGCATGATCTGGGTGTAAAGCGCATCGTCGTCGCCAACCGTACCCTGGAGCGCGCCAGCATCCTGGCCGAGCAGTTCGGTGCACATGCGGTGTTGTTGTCGGAGATTCCGGCAGAACTGGTGCGCAGCGATATCGTCATCAGTTCCACCGCCAGCCAGTTGCCGATTCTGGGCAAGGGTGCGGTGGAAAGCGCCTTGAAACTGCGCAAGCACAAACCGATCTTCATGGTGGATATCGCTGTTCCGCGCGACATCGAGCCAGAAGTCGGCGAACTGGACGACGTTTACCTCTATAGCGTCGACGATCTCCACGAAGTGGTCGCCGAGAACCTCAAGAGTCGTCAGGGCGCAGCCCAGGCCGCCGAAGAGATGGTCTCGATCGGCGCCGAAGACTTCATGGTGCGCCTGCGTGAATTGGCGGCGGTGGACGTACTCAAGGCCTATCGCCAACAGAGCGAACGCCTGCGCGACGAAGAATTGCAAAAGGCCCAGCGCATGCTGGCCAACGGCAGCAGTGCCGAAGAGGTGCTGGTGCAACTGGCCCGCGGGCTGACCAACAAACTGTTGCACGCACCGAGCGTGCAGTTGAAAAAGCTCTCTGCCGAAGGTCGCCTGGATGCGCTGGCGATGGCCCAGGAACTCTTTGCCCTCGGTGAGGGCTCATCGGATAGCTTTTCGGATAAAAAACCGCAATGAAAGCGTCACTGCTCAATAAGCTGGATATCCTCCAGGACCGTTTCGAGGAATTGACTGCCCTGCTGGGCGACGGCGAGGTCATTTCCGATCAGAACAAGTTCCGCACCTATTCCAAGGAGTACGCGGAAGTCGAACCGATCGTGGGCGTCTATAAAGAACTGCTGAAAGTGCAGGACGACCTCGAAGGCGCCCAGGCACTGCTCAAGGACAGCGACCCGGACATGCGTGAAATGGCCGTGGAAGAAGTCCGCGAGGCCAAGGAACGCCTGGTCACGCTCGAAGCCGACCTGCAACGCATGCTGCTGCCCAGGGATCCGAACGACGGGCGCAACGTGTTCCTCGAGATCCGTGCCGGTACCGGCGGTGACGAAGCGGCGATTTTCTCCGGCGACCTGTTCCGCATGTATTCGCGTTACGCCGAGCGTCGTGGCTGGCGGGTGGAGATCCTCTCGGAAAACGAGGGTGAACACGGCGGCTATAAAGAGGTGATTGCCCGGGTCGAGGGCGACAACGTCTACGGCAAGCTCAAATTCGAATCCGGCGCGCACCGCGTGCAGCGGGTTCCGGCGACCGAGTCCCAGGGGCGCATCCACACGTCGGCCTGCACCGTGGCGGTATTGCCCGAGCCGGACGAACAGGAAGCCATCGAGATCAACCCGGCCGACCTGCGCATCGATACCTATCGCTCCTCCGGCGCCGGTGGCCAGCACGTCAACAAGACCGACTCGGCGATCCGAATCACGCACTTGCCGTCCGGCATCGTGGTCGAGTGCCAGGAAGAACGTTCACAGCACAAGAACCGTGCCCGGGCGATGTCCTGGTTGTCGGCCAAGCTGAACGATCAGCAGACCTCCGCCGCAGCCAACGCCATCGCCAGCGAGCGCAAGTTGCTGGTCGGCTCCGGCGACCGTTCCGAGCGCATTCGCACCTATAATTTTGCCCAGGGCCGGGTCACCGACCACCGGGTCAACCTGACCTTGTATTCCCTCGACGAGATCCTCGCTGGCGGTGTCGAGGCGGTGATCGAGCCGTTGCTGGCCGAGTACCAGGCCGACCAACTGGCCGCGATAGGTGAGTAAATGACGATCATTGCCAGTTTGTTGCGCGCCGCCGATTTACCTGACTCGCCGACGGCGCGTCTGGATGCCGAATTGCTGCTGGCGGCGGCCTTGGGCAAGTCCCGCAGTTTCCTGCACACCTGGCCGGAGCGCATCGTGCCGAGCGAAGCGGCGCTGACCTTCGCCGAATATTTGCAGCGCCGCCGCAGTGGTGAGCCGGTGGCCTATATCCTCGGCCAGCAGGGTTTCTGGAAGCTGGACCTGGAAGTGGCACCGCACACGCTGATCCCGCGCCCCGACACCGAGTTGCTGGTGGAAGCCGCACTGGAACTGTTGCCGGCCACGCCGGCCAAGGTACTCGACCTCGGCACCGGCAGCGGCGCGATTGCCCTGGCCCTGGCCAGCGAACGTCCGGCGTGGAACGTCACTGCCGTGGATCGCGTGCTGGAGGCCGTGGCCCTGGCCGAGCGCAATCGCCAGCGTCTGCACCTGAACAACGCCAAGGTACTGAGCAGCCATTGGTTCAGCGCCCTGGAAGGTCAGCGTTTTCAACTGATCATCAGCAATCCGCCCTACATCGCAGCGACCGATCCGCATCTGGTCGAGGGCGATGTGCGCTTTGAACCGGCCAGCGCTTTGGTGGCGGGTGTCGACGGGCTCGACGATCTGCGCCTGATCGTCGCCCAGGCGCCGGACCATCTGGATGCCGGCGGTTGGCTGATGCTCGAACACGGCTATGATCAGGCCGAGGCGGTCCGCGACTTGCTGCTGACCCGCGGATTTGAAGAAGTCCACAGCCGCACCGATCTGGGCGGTCATCAACGCATCAGTCTGGGGCGTCTGCCGTGCTGAATGATCAGGAGTTGCTGCGTTACAGCCGGCAGATTCTGCTGCAACACATCGATATCGACGGCCAGTTGCGGCTCAAGGAAAGCCGTGTATTGATCGTCGGTCTCGGCGGCCTTGGCGCGCCAGTGGCGCTGTATCTGGCGGCCGCCGGCGTTGGCGAGTTGCACCTGGCGGACTTCGACACGGTCGACCTGACCAACCTGCAACGCCAGATCATCCACGACACCGACAGCGTCGGCATGACCAAGGTCGATTCGGCAATCAAGCGCCTGACCGCGATCAATCCCGAGATCCAGTTGATCGCCCATCGTGCGGCGCTGGACGAAGACTCCCTGGCCGCCGTGGTGGCCGGGGTAGATCTGGTCCTCGATTGCTCTGACAATTTTTCCACCCGTGAAGCGGTCAACGCCGCTTGCGTAACCGCCGGCAAACCGCTGGTCAGCGGCGCGGCGATTCGCCTCGAAGGGCAACTGTCGGTGTTCGATCCGCGTCGGCCGGAGAGTCCGTGCTACCACTGTTTATATGGGCACGGCAGCGAAGCCGAATTGACCTGTAGCGAGGCCGGCGTGGTCGGTCCACTGGTGGGGCTGGTTGGCAGTCTGCAAGCGCTGGAGGCGTTGAAGTTGCTGGCCGGATTCGGTGAGCCACTGGTGGGGCGCCTGCTGCTGATCGATGCCTTGGGCACGCGCTTCCGTGAGTTGCGGGTCAAGCGCGATCCGGGTTGCAGTGTCTGTGGGTCGAAACATGCGTGAAGCGCCGATTGGCGTGTTCGACTCCGGTGTCGGCGGGCTCTCGGTACTGGCCGAGATCCAGCGTTTGCTGCCCAATGAATCTCTGTTGTATGTCGCCGACTGCGGGAATGTTCCCTACGGCGAGAAAACCCCGGAGTTTATCCAGCAACGTTGCAGCGTGATGGCCGACTTCTTTCGGCAACAGGGCGCCAAGGCCCTGGTGCTGGCGTGCAACACGGCGACGGTGGCTGGCGTCGCCAACTTGCGTCGCGACTATCCAGAATGGCCCATTGTTGGCATGGAGCCGGCAGTCAAACCGGCCGCCGCCGCAACCCGTTCCGGCGTGGTGGGGGTGCTGGCCACCACCGGCACTTTGCAAAGTGCCAAGTTCGCAGCGTTACTCGACCGGTTCGCCACGGACGTGAAAGTCATCACCCAGCCCTGTCCCGGACTGGTGGAGCTGATTGAAAACGGCGACCTGCGCAGCCCCGAGTTGCGCCAGCTATTGGCCGGGTATGTTCGGCCACTACTGGCCGCCGGCGCGGACACCCTGATTCTCGGCTGCACCCATTACCCCTTTCTCAAGCCGATGCTGCGGCAGATGATCCCCGAGGACATCAGCCTGATCGACACCGGCGCCGCCGTCGCGCGGCAACTTCAACGGCTGCTGGCCGATGGCGAGCTGCTCGCCGAGGGGCCCGCCCGCGAAGCGCAGTTCTGGACCAGCGCTGATCCGCTTCATTTCAGAAATATCTTGCCGATACTGTGGAATACCGCTGGCGTTGTGCGAAGCTTCAACAGGTAGAAGGCTGTCCGGGGGGAGGACGAAAAATCGGGGTGAACTTCTGATAAATCGCTGACTTCTATAGTTTTGCAGGGCTGGGCAACAAAAAAACCATACGAAATCGTTCGGAAAAGGAAGTTTCTAGTGAAGCGACTATTCTGCTTGGCCGCGATTGCGGCCGCACTGATGGGGCACACGTTTACCGCGCAAGCGGCAGGTGTGGAGTTTGCCGTGGGGCAAACCGGCGAGTCGACCATGACCTATCGACTGGGCATGCAATTCGATTGGGACCAGAGCTGGTGGCAGAGTGACGTGGGTCGTCTGACCGGTTATTGGGACGGCGCCTACACCTATTGGGAAGGTGACGAGCAATCCAGTAACCACAGCCTGTCGTTCTCGCCCGTGCTTGTTTATGAATTTTCCGGCCAGAACGTCAAACCCTACATCGAGTTTGGGGTTGGCGTGGCGGCCTTTGCCAGCACCGAAGTCGAAAACAACGATCTGGGCAGCGCCTTCCAGTTCGAAGACCGCTTTGGTTTCGGTTTGCGCTTTGCCGGCGGACATGAAGTCGGGGTCCGCGCGACGCACTACTCCAACGCCGGGATCACCACTCCGAACGATGGTGTAGAAAGCTACGCATTGCATTACACGATGCCGTTGTAAGGCGCAACGCTGTACTAAATGTGGGAGCGGGCTTGCTCGCGAAAGCAGTGGATCAGTCGAGACTGTAATCGACTGACCTGACGCTTTCGCGAGCAAGCCCGCTCCCACATTGGTATTGGGACAACTTCAAACTAGCGATACGCCGTCGAAATCCCCTGGCGTTCGTCGATGCACTCCGGTGCGCCCATCTCGAATTCCCGGCAGATCAGCGGGCGTTTTTCATAGATGGTGCACATCATCGTGTTGCGATCCAGCGCGGCACACCAGCCGTCATCCAGGCGCAGCATCACTTCCCCGCCCCAGTCATCGGTATCGATGAACCGTTCAGGCACACCCGTATCGGTGATCAGCATGACTTCGAGCTGGCAGCAGCAGGCCGCGCAGGTCGAGCAGGTGACTGCGGGTTCCGCGATTTGCGTAAGGGGGATGGTTTTCATGGCGCGCAGTGTAAGGCAGTCACCGTGTGCTGTGTGAAAGGTCTGACGGACGCTCAAGCATCGGAGCGTCCGGGATACCGCTGCCGATGATGGCGATTTTCACGGTTGATCCTTGATCGGTGGCTGGCTGCGCACCATGCGTTTGCCGATCTCCAGTTTCACTCGGTCCGGCCGTTTGGAGAGCGGCCAGAGGGTGGCCATGAACGCTGCCGGGAAAGCGATTTCCAGCGGGCGCTCCTTGAGTTTTTCGAAGATGTGGCGCGCAGCTTTCTCCACCGGCCAGCTCAAGGCCATGGGGGAGTCGTTTTTCGCCGTCAGCGGCGTTTCGACAAACCCGGGGCTGATCACTGTGAGTTCTATACCTTCCGGGGCCAGGTCGATGCGCAGGGATTCGAACAGGTAACGCAGCCCGGCCTTCGAGGCGCCGTACGCTTCTGCCTTGGGCAACGGCAGGTAAGTCACAGTACTGGCCATGGCTACCATATGCGGTGCGATGCCGGCCCTCAGCAAAGGCAGGGCGGCGTCGATGCAATAGCTGCTGGCCAGCAGGTTGGTGCGTACCACATGCTCGACAATCGACGCATCGAACTGCTTGGCGTCCACGTACTCGCTGGTGCCGGCATTGAGTATCACGGTGTCCAGCGAGCCCCAGTCCTCGGCAATCTGCTCGCCGATCTCGCGTACGGTCTGGCTGTTGGTCAGGTCTCCGGCGACCACCAGCACTTGTCCCGGATAACGTAGCGACAAGTCTTTCAGTGGTGCCACGGTGCGCGAACTGACGGCCAGGTGCGCACCGGTTTTCAGGATTTCTTCGGCCAGGGCGGCGCCGATGCCGCTGCTGGCACCGGTCAGCCAGTATCGTCGTGCGAGTATGCGACTCATCCCAATCTCCTTTTCAGCCAGGCAATTGCCTGGCCCAATACGGGTAAATGTTCATAAAGCAGAGCCCTCGGCATCGAAGTAATCCCGGTGGCGGTAATTCATGACCCAGCGGCGGCGTATTGCCGCGAGGGCAGGTTTTTGAATGCCGTCAACGCACGCGTACGGGAAGTACTCAGGTCGACGATCGGTGAGGGGTAATCCACAACACCGAAAAGGCCGCCGAGATTGGCGGGGTTGTGCACGTCTTTTTTGTTCAGCCCGGCCAGTTCCGGCAGCCATTGCTTGATGAACACGCCTTCGGGGTCGAATTTTTCCGACTGGCTCAGCGGGTTGAATATCCGGAAGTAAGGCGCCGAATCGGTGCCGGTGGAGGAACTCCACTGCCAGCCACCATTGTTCGCCGCCAGGTCGCCATCGATCAGGTGACGCATGAAAAAGCGTTCGCCTTCGCGCCAGTCGATCAGCAGGTTTTTGCTCAGGAACATCGCCACCACCATGCGCAGGCGGTTGTGCATCCAGCCGGTTGCCAGCAGTTGGCGCATGGCGGCGTCGATGATCGGCAAGCCGGTACGCGCCTGTTGCCAGGCGGCCAGTTCTTCGGGGGCGTTGCGCCAGGCCAGCGCTTCGGTTTCCGGGCGAAACGCGCGGTGCCGGGAAATCCGTGGGTAACCCACCAGGATGTGTTTGTAGAACTCGCGCCACAGCAGTTCGTTGATCCAGGTGACGGCGCCGGTCTTGCCGCTTTCGAATTCACCGTGATTGCTGTTCAAGGCGGCGTGCAGGCATTGACGCACAGAAATTACCCCGGCGGCCAGATAGGCCGAGAGCTGACTGGTGCCGGGCTTCGCCGGGAAATCCCGTTCGCTTTGATAGTGCTCGATCTGTGCATCGCTAAAGCTCTCGAGGCGATGTCGGGCTTCTGCTTCGCCCGCCGGCCACAGGTTGCGCAGGTTATCAGCGGGTGTTGCGAAGCCGTCGACACTCAAGGGGATTGCATCGCTGGCAATGTTCAGCGGCGCTTGTTTGTGCAGCGCGCGGACCAGGCTGGGCAGCGAGTGGTGCAGTCGTTCGTAGCAGACTTTGCGGAACTGGCTGAAGACCTGAAAGTAAGTGCCGGTGCGGGTCAGCAAGCTCCCGGGCTTGAACAGCAATTGATCGAGGTAGTGGTGAACTTCGATGCCTTCGGACTGTAGCGTCCGGGTGACCGCTGCATCGCGACGGGACTCGTGGATGCCGTATTCCTCGTTGAGGTGCAACGCATCGACCTGCCACTCTCGACACAGGTTCAGCAATACGCTGGGCGCATCATCCCAGCGGGGCGCCTGGCGGATCAGCAGGGGAATGTTCAGTTGACCCAGTTCGCGGCTCAACTCGCGCAGGTTACGCAGCCAGAAGTCCACTTTGCAGGGTGCATCGTCGTGTTCCAGCCATTGTTCCGGACTCAGCAGATACACCGCCACGCACGGGCCGCGAGCCGCGGCGGCCGAGAGGGCGGTGTTGTCATGTAGACGCAAGTCGCTGCGCAGCCAGATCAATTGCATTTTGGTATCCACGCGATTCACTTAAATCAGCCCGCGCTGAGCGAGTGCCTGATGTGCCGACAACGGATCTTCGGCCAGGTACAAATCAGCGATCTCGATAGTACTTACGGACAACTCGGTGTGGTGGATGCATACCGTTGGTCCGGCAATCATTTTTGGGCAACTGATACCTTTCAATAGTTTCGGCAACTGCGCCAGGTTCAGGGTTTTACTGGAGTACAGCAGAACCCCACGGGGTTGCAGCATTTCGACCGCCAATGCCAGTTCTCCGACAGGCAGCGGCCCGTCGAAGACCTCCACCGGGCAATCCGCGCTGCTGATCAGCCAGGCCGTGAGCCACAGATGCGGCTCCATGGGCAGGTCCGAGTGGTTGATCAGCAGCAGCGGCGCGGTGCGCAACTGACGATTGTTATGGTAGATGCGCGCACCGAACTTGCTGCGCAGCCAGGCACAAAAAAAGCCCCGCTCCATCTGCGCCCCGAACTGGCCTTGCCAGCGTTGCTCCAGAACGGCCAGCAATGGCATCAGCAACTGCTCGCACAGAGTTCGCGGCGGATACAGCGCCATCGCCTGATTGACGCTGTCATCCAGGGCGCGTTCCTGCAATCGGCTGACCGCCTGCAGCAATGTTTGCAGCAAGGCGTGCCAATCGTTGTCGACGGACTCGCTGAAGGCTTGCGGCGTGTCGAGCAATGGCTTGACCTGGCTGACGGCAACGCCACGGTTGAGCCAGGTGAGGATGGTCTGGATGCGTTGTACGTGGTCGGCCGAGAACAACCGATGGCCCTTGGGCGTGCGCAGCGGCACGATCAGACCGTAGCGCCGCTCCCAGGCGCGCAAGGTCACGGCATTGACCCCGGTTTGCCGCGCCACTTCACGGATCGGCAGCCAGCCTTCGTCCAACGCCTTTTTAAAGTCATCGCCGAGGTCTTCGCGGGCGCTGGTGTCGAGTGCTTTTTTCATCAGATGGCGTTTCGCAGGCTGAGGTTTTCCGGGTGCGGTTGCAGGTAAACCTGCTGTGCGATGTACGGATCGGGGTGTTGGCGAAAGTGATGTTTGAGCAGTGTCAGCGGCACTACCAGCGGCACGATGCCCAGGCGGTACTGGCTGATCACGTGCTGCAATTCCTGCTTGTCTTCGCCGCTGATGGCCTGTTTCAGGTAGCCACTGAGGTGTTGCAGGACGTTGGTGTGAGTGCGACGGGTGGCGCATTTTTTCAGCGCCGCCATCAGTTCGCTGAAATAGCGGGGCCCCAGCTCCTGCGGATCGGTATGGCCCATGTTGCCCAGCAAGTGGCCCAGGGTTTTGTATTGCACCGGGTTGTGGGCCATCAGCAGGTATTTGTAGCGCGAGTGAAAGTCCGTGAGCCCGCGCCGGGTCAGGCCTTCCTGGCACAGCTGCTGCCAGGCGTTGTAGGCGAACACGCGGGTGAGGAAGTTTTCCCGCAGCACCGGATCATTGAGCCGGCCATCTTCCTCCACCGGCAAGTCCGGGTGCAGCAGGCAGGCGCTGATGGCGATTTTCGGTTTGGCGGGGGAGTGGAACATCGGAGCACCTCGAATCTGAACCTGTGCAGACGGTCGAGTCTGTACAGGATAACTTCATCATAGATTCGAAGTTGTACAAGTCAAATGTTGTGTATAAGTTTTGTGGCGGGCTGCTGTCCATGGCGACAGCAGCGATTTGCTCGGGTCGATGCTCTTTACTGCAGGTGCTCATGCAAGCGGCGGGCAGCTTCCTGACCGCTGAGCCAGGCTCCTTCGACGCGTCCGGACAGGCACCAGTCGCCACAGGCGTACAGCCCCAGGTCGGCATCGGCCAGGGTGCCCCATTCGTGACTGCTGGCGGGGCGGGCGTAGAGCCAGCGGTGGGCGAGGCTGAAGCTCGGCGCGGGCATGGAATCGTGCAGCAGTTCGGCGAAAGCGCCGTGCAACTGCTCGATCACCGCTTCCTTGGACAAGTCGATGTGCTGGCGACTCCAGGCGCTGGTGGCGTGCAGTACCCAGGTGTCGAGGGTGTTGTCGCGCCCGGGTTTGCTGCGGTTGCGGGCCAGCCAGTCGAGTGGGCTGTCCTGTACGAAGCAGCCTTCCATGGGTGTTTCCAGCGGCGTTTCGAAGGCCAGGGCGATGGCCCAGGTCGGGTCCATTTTCACCCCGGCGGCGGCCCCGGCGAGTTTCGGCGCCGATGCCAGCAGGGCCGTGGCCTGTGGGGCCGGTGTGGCGATGACCACGTGGCTGAACGGTCCGTGGGTGAAGCCCTCGGCGTCCTGCAGGTGCCAGTGTTCTTCACCGCGATAGACCTCGGTGATCCGGCAGGCGAAATGCACTTCAAGGTCGCCGAGCAAGGCGCGGGTGATGGCGCTCATGCGCGGCGTGCCGACCCAGCGGGTCTGCTCGTCCGGTGACAGGTTGAGCTGGCCGCCGTGGTAGGTGTACAGCTGCGGCGTCCACTCGGCGACCCAGCCCTTGGCTTGCCAGCGCTGAACTTCGTTGACAAAACGCCGGTCGCGGGCCGTGAAATACTGCGCGCCCATGTCCAGAGCACCCGCATCGCTGCGCTTGCTCGACATGCGTCCGCCGCTGCCGCGGCTTTTATCGAACAGTTGAACCACATGCCCGAGGTCGGTCAGGGCCTGGGCGGCGGAGAGTCCGGCAATGCCGGTGCCGATGATTGCGATAGGTACAGTCATAGGGGCCTCGTTTACCTTTCTGTACAGACTACGCCGGGGTTCAAACCTGTACAATATTGTTTTTTGGTATAACTTTTAGCGTTCTCGTTCTGACAGCTTGGCCTATTGTTAAACATAGAGCCTGCTCGATACCAAAGATCCCTGCTTATAAAAATAGACTAATGGACAAGGTAAAACGCCACGCGAGGAAGAAGTCATGCACATATTGCTGACCGGCGGTACTGGTTTGATAGGACGTCAGCTCTGCCGGCACTGGTCAGGGCAGGGCCATCGCCTGACAGTCTGGAGTCGCCAGCCTGAAAAAGTCGCGAAAATATGTGGTACCCAAGTGCGTGGAGTTGCCCGGCTGGAGGATCTGGGGCAGGAGCCGGTCGATGCGATCGTCAATCTGGCCGGAGCGCCGATTGCCGACCGGCCCTGGACACACAAGCGTAAAGCCTTGTTGTGGAGCAGCCGCATCACGCTGACTGAAACCCTGCTGGCGTGGCTTGAAAGCCGCGAGCAGAAACCACGGGTGATGATTTCCGGTTCGGCTGTCGGCTGGTATGGCGACGGTGGCGAGCGCGAACTTACCGAGGACTCGGGGCCGGTCAGCGAAGATTTCGCCAGCCAGTTATGTATCGCCTGGGAAGAGACTGCACAGCGGGCTGAAGCGCTGGGCATTCGCGTCATCCTCATTCGAACCGGGTTGGTGCTGTCGGCGGAGGGCGGCTTTTTGTCGCGGCTGTTGCTGCCCTTCAAATGGGGCCTGGGAGGGCCGATTGGCAATGGACGGCAGTGGATGTCCTGGATTCACATCAACGATCAAATCGCCCTGATTGATTTTCTTCTGCATCGCAACGAGGCCAGCGGTCCTTATAATGCGTGCGCGCCCAAGCCTGTGCGCAACCGCGAGTTTGCCACGGCGCTGGGTGGCGTACTGCATCGCCCGACCTTCATGCCGATGCCGGCCTTCGTATTGAAGGTGGGGCTGGGCGAGTTGTCCTTGCTCTTGCTGGGCGGCCAGCGCGCCACTCCGGTGCGTTTGTTACAGGCTGGTTTCACTTTTAAGTTCACGGATTTGCGCGCGGCTCTGGACGATCTGTCCGGTCGCCTTTGAAATAGGACGTTGCATGACCGATCACGCGTTGCTTCTGGTCAACCTGGGTTCACCTGCCTCCACTTCGGTGGCGGATGTGCGCAGTTACCTCAATCAATTTCTGATGGACCCGTACGTGATCGACCTGCCATGGCCGGTTCGACGTCTGCTGGTGTCGCTGATCCTGATCAAGCGTCCCGAGCAGTCGGCCCATGCTTATGCCTCGATCTGGTGGGACGAGGGCTCGCCGCTGGTGGTGCTCAGCCGTCGCCTGCAACAAGCCATGACCAGTCAATGGCAGCACGGCCCGGTCGAACTGGCGATGCGTTACGGCGAGCCGTCGATTGAATCGACGCTGGTGCGCATGGCCGCCGGGGGGCACAAGCGAATCACCCTGGCGCCGCTGTATCCACAGTTCGCCGACAGCACCACGACTACGGTCATCGAAGAGGTCATACGCGTGGTGCGCGAGAAAAACCTCGACGTGCAACTGTCGGTGCTGCAACCGTTCTACGATCAACCGGAATACCTCGATGCGCTGGTGGCCACGACCCGGCCGCATTTGCAGCAGGACTTCGATCACTTGCTGATGAGTTTTCATGGATTGCCGGAACGGCATCTGAAGAAGCTCAACCCCGGTCACAGCTTCGAGGGTGGTGGTGATTGCTGTGCCGGAGCTCCACCGGAGGTGGTCGCCACCTGTTATCGCGGCCAATGCCTGCGTACGGCGGCAGAGGTCGCCAAACGCATGGGGTTGCCGGAGGGCAAGTGGTCGGTGTCGTTCCAGTCGCGTCTGGGGCGCGCCAAATGGATCGAACCCTACACCGAGGCGCGCCTGGATGAGTTGGCCAAAAGCGGGGTGAAAAAGGTTCTGGTGATGTGCCCGGCGTTCGTTGCCGATTGCATCGAGACCCTGGAGGAGATCGGAGATCGCGGCAAGGAGCAGTTCCGCGAGGCGGGGGGCGAGGAGTTGGTGCTGGTGCCGTGCCTCAACGATGATCCGCATTGGGCGCGGGCGTTGAGTGCGTTGTGCGAGCGAGCACCGTTGGTGCTTTAAAAAGCTTCGTCGGAACGCCGCCCGGAGCAAGCCCGCTCCCACAGGTGGAATGCATTCCAAGTGTGGGAGCGGGCTTGCTCGCGAAGAGGATCTTTCAGTCAGCGAAGAATCCGAGCCTGCTTAGATCAGCGGCTCATTCGCCTTCTTGTGCTTCCAGCTGTCATTGCCCGGCAGGATCAGGTTCAAGCCAATCGCCACCACCGCGCACAGCGCGATGCCCTTGAGGCCGAAATCGTCCGGCCCGGTGCCGGTGCCGATCAGCACGCCACCGATCCCGAACACCAGGGTCACCGACACAATCACCAGATTGCGCGCCTCGCCCAGATCGATCTTGTGGCGGATCAGCGTGTTCATCCCCACCGCCGCGATCGAACCGAACAACAGGCACAGAATCCCGCCCATCACCGGTACCGGAATGCTTTGCAGCAATGCGCCGAACTTGCCGATGAACGCCAGGCTGATGGCGAAGATCGCCGCCCAGGTCATGATTTTCGGGTTGTAGTTCTTGGTCAGCATCACCGCGCCGGTCACTTCGGCGTAGGTGGTGTTGGGCGGGCCGCCGAACAGACCGGCCGCCGTGGTGGCAATGCCGTCGCCGAGCAGGGTGCGGTGCAGGCCGGGCTTTTTCAGGTAATCGCGACCGGTCACGCTACCCACGGCAATCACGCCGCCGATGTGTTCGATGGCGGGGGCCAGGGCCACCGGAACGATGAACAGAATCGCCTGCCAGTTGAATTCCGGCGCGGTGAAGTGCGGGATGGCGAACCACGGTGCCGCCGCAATCTTCGCCGTGTCGACCACGCCGAAGTAGAACGCCATGCCGAAACCGACCAGCACGCCGGAGATAATCGGCACCAGGCGGAAGATGCCCTTGCCGAATACCGCAACGATCAGCGTGGTCAGCAGCGCGGGCATCGAGATCATCATCGCCGTCTGGTAATGAATCAATTCGCTGCCGTCACCGGCCTTGCCCATGGCCATGTTGGCGGCAATCGGCGCCATGGCCAGGCCAATCGAAATGATCACCGGCCCGATCACTACCGGCGGCAGCAGGCGGTCGATGAAACCGGTGCCTTTGATCTTCACCGCGAGGCCGAGGAAGGTGTAGACGAAACCTGCCGCCATCACGCCGCCCATGGTCGCGGCCAGGCCGAACTGGCCCTTGGCGAGAATGATCGGGGTGATGAAGGCAAAGCTCGATGCCAGGAACACTGGCACCTGACGCCCGGTGACGATCTGGAACAGGATCGTCCCCAGGCCGGCCGTGAACAGCGCCACATTCGGGTCGAGACCGGTAATCAGCGGCATCAACACCAGGGCGCCGAAGGCCACGAACAGCATCTGTGCACCCGACAGCACCGTGCGCCAGAGCGGATCGTTGAACTCTTGCTGCATGGTCACGCGTCCTTCTGCTTGGTGCCGAAGATCTTGTCACCGGCATCGCCCAGCCCTGGGATGATGTAACCGTGTTCGTTCAGTTTTTGATCAATGGAAGCGGTGTAGATGATCACGTCCGGGTGAGCCTTCTCGACCACGGCGATGCCTTCTGGCGCAGCGACCAGCACCATGGCGCGGATGTCCTTGCAACCGGCTTTTTTCAGCAGGTCGATGGTGGCAACCATCGAGCCGCCGGTGGCGAGCATCGGGTCGATGATCATGGCCAGGCGTTCGTCGATTTCCGGGACCAATTTTTCCAGGTAGGTATGGGCTTCGAGGGTTTCCTCGTTGCGGGCCACGCCCACGGCGCTGACCTTGGCGCCCGGGATCAGGCTGAGCACACCTTCGAGCATGCCGATACCAGCACGCAGGATCGGTACTACAGTAATTTTCTTGCCGGCGATTTTCTCCACCGACACGGTGCCGCACCAGCCTTCGATATCGTAGGATTCCAGCGGCAGGTCTTTGGTGGCTTCATAGGTCAGCAGGGCGCCGACTTCCTGAGCGAGCTCACGGAAATTCTTCGTGCTGATGTCTGCGCGGCGCATAAGGCCAAGTTTATGACGGATCAGCGGGTGGCGGATCTCATGGATGGGCATGGGGAAAGGCTCCGGCGGCGGGCAAAAAAACCGGCCTAGATTAATCTATCCGAGGGTGTTGTCCTATAGACATACAGTACGTTAGTCCACAAACGCTTGATCTGGCCGTGCGGGATGCGTACCTTTGCCCGCTTTTCCGAATCCGTCACTCCCCCTCAAACCCCTTGGAGAGCGCCATGTCCGCTGATCTCGAGCATATCCGTCAAATCATGCGAGAGGCTGACTGCCTGTACACCGAAGCTGAAGTCGAGGCGGCTATCGCCCGCGTCGGTGCACAAATCAACGAACAAATGGCCGACAGCAACCCGGTGGTGTTCTGCGTGATGAACGGCGGGCTGATTTTCTCCGGCAAGCTGCTGACCTACCTGCACTTCCCACTGGAGGCGTCTTACCTGCACGCCACCCGTTATCGCAACGAAACCAGCGGCGGCGACCTGTTTTGGAAAGCCAAGCCGGAAGTTTCCTTCATCGACCGTGACGTGCTGATCATCGACGACATCCTCGACGAAGGTCACACCCTGGGCGCGATCATCGACTTCTGCAAACACGCTGGCGCACGTAAAGTGCATACTGCGGTGCTGATCGACAAAGACCACGACCGCAAGGCCCGTCCGGACCTCAAGGCCGATTTCGTCGGTCTGCCGTGCATCGACCGCTACATATTCGGTTACGGCATGGACTACAAGGGCTACTGGCGTAATGCCAACGGAATTTTCGCCGTTAAAGGAATGTAAGACATGGATACGCCTCGCTTTCTGGATCAGACCTTGTTCGCCGAGCTGGCCGGGAAAGCCGCGGCTAATCCTCGTGGGCGCCAGCATCACAACTTCCATCAGATGGAAGACGCTTGCCATCGCATGGCGGTGGGGTTGCAGCCGTCCACGTATATCCCGCCTCACCGGCATTTGGGCGACAACAAGGCCGAAACCCTGTTGGTCCTCAAGGGGCGGCTGGGCGTGTTGATCTTCGATGAGACCGGTACGGTGCTGAGCAAGACCGTGCTGCAGGTCGGTGGCGACTGTGTTGGCGTGGACCTGCCAACCGGTGTGTTCCACGGTGTGGTGGTGCTGGAGGCCGACAGCCTGATGTTCGAATGCAAGGCCGGACCTTATCGCCCGGTCGGTGAGGGGGAACTGGCGCATTGGGCGCCGCGCGAAGGCGAGCCCGGTGTTGCCGAGTATCAGACCTGGATGCGCGCGCAGTTCGACTGAACGGTACCCTGTGGGAGCGAGCTTGCTCGCGATGGCCATGTTACTGACACATTGATGCTGGATGTGCCGACGTCATCGTCGGAACGCCGCCCGGAGCAAGCTCGCACAGTGGTTTCTGTGCACTTGAACCACTTCCGTCAGCCCATGGTAAAGTGCCCGGCCCCGATTCCGGAGCCTGCCATGAGCCCTTTTATCCGCGGCTGCGCCGCCCTGTTGCTGGCCCTCAGCCTGCCCCTGGCCGCCACACCGGCACCCATGCACAGTCAATTCCTGCCGCCGGACGATCTCACTTTGCGTGATGCGGATCCCGAGCAGCAGCAACTGATGCAGGTCACCGATTATTCGGTGGTGGTCGGCGCTCAGCGTCAATCCAATCAACAGCCGATTCCGGTCACTTCGCCGCTGATGATTCGGCTCAAGGGCAAATCCCTGAACAAGGGCGCCACCATCAGTCAGGTGCTGGTCAACTTCGATGGTGAAAGCAAAAGCCTGAAGAAGCCGGTCTACGACGATAAGAGCAAAACCCTGACCCTCTATTACCCGCTGGCGCAATACCGGGTGGTGATCGACTTGTTGCGCAACGACACGGTGTATTGCCAGTTTCTCAGTTACGCCAATGGTCATGTCTGGGCCGATCTGCACACCGGCAGCACTCGTCCGCGTTGAGCCTTGAGCCCGCGCAGGGGTAAACTGCCCGCCCCGTGAAATGTCTGCGAGCTGGAGTCGGCAATGCGTAAAGATAAAAAACAAGTGATTGGTGACGAGATCGGCGATGAGCAGATCAAGTTGTTCCTCGATTTCGAACCGGTCGACGCGACTTCTCCGTCCCTGCACAAACTGGTCAAGGCCTACCGTGGCCTGCGCATCGACGATTTCGCGCGTTTCCTGACGTTCTTCGTTGAAGCCGGTTACGACCTGAATGGCAAGGATGAGCACGGCAATAACTTCATTGCCCTGATCAAGGATCAGCGCAATGCGGCTGATTACATTGAGCTGATCGAAAAGGCTCGCGGCTGATCCCTCGCCACAAATCATCAGGATTGCCCGGTCATAAAAAAACGCCCCGCTCTCAGTGAGAGCGGGGCGTTTTTCATGGAGCCGAATCAAGCGTAGCTTTCGGTCTCGCTGCTGGCTTCAACCAGTTCCAGGGCAACGTTGTTCTGCGTGTTGATCTTGCGATACAGCGCAGCGTCGGTTTCCAGAACCTTTTCCCGGGCCGGGAAAATTTCGGCCAGTTTGGTGGCCCATTCGCCCTTGGTTTTGCTCGGGAAGCATTTTTCGATCAGCTCAAGCATGATCGAAACGGTCACCGAGGCACCTGGCGAAGCGCCGAGCAGTGCCGCCAGGGAACCATCCTTGGCCGCGACCAGTTCGGTACCGAATTGCAGGACACCGCCTTTCTTCGGGTCTTTCTTGATGATCTGTACCCGTTGGCCGGCCACTTCCAGGCGCCAGTCTTCAGCTTTCGCCTCAGGGTAGAAGCGACGCAGGGACTCCAGGCGCTGCTCCATCGACTGCATCACTTCGCTGACCAGGTACTTGGTCAGGTCCATGTTGTTTTTTGCCACGGACAGCATCGGCCCGATGTTGCCGGCGCGAACCGACATCGGCAGGTCCATGAAGGAGCCGTGCTTGAGGAACTTGGTGGTGAAGCCGGCATAAGGTCCGAACAGCAGGGACTTCTTGCCTTCGACCACGCGGGTGTCCAGGTGCGGCACGGACATTGGCGGCGAACCCACGGCAGCCTGGCTGTAGACCTTGGCCTGATGGTGCTTGACCACTTCCGGGTTATCGCAACGCAGCCACTGGCCGCTGATCGGGAAGCCGCCGAAGCCTTTGCTCTCTTCGATGCCCGAAGCCTGCAGCAGCGGCAGTGCCGCGCCGCCAGCACCGAGGAAGACGAATTTGGCATCGACTTCACGGGTGTTGCCGCTGTTGACGTCCTTGATGCTGACGGTCCAGCCGCCGTTGCTGCGCTTGAGGCCGGTCACGCGCTTGCAGTACTTGACCTGGGCATCGGGTGCGCTGGTCAGGTGCTTGAGCAACTGGTTGGTCAGGGCGCCGAAGTTGACGTCGGTGCCATTGATCACGCGGGTCGCGGCGAGGGTTTCGCCAGGATCGCGGCCAGGCATCATCAGCGGCATCCACTCGGCCATTTTGGCCTTGTCTTCGGTGTATTCCATGTCCGAAAAGGCGTGGTGCTTGCTCAGTACCTTGAAGCGTTCCTTGAGGAAGGACACGCCGCTGTCGCCCTGCACGAAACTCAGGTGTGGCACCGGGCTGATAAACGATTTGCACGAGCCGAACGTGCCTTTCTTGGTCAGGTACGACCAGAACTGCTTCGACACCTCGAACTGGGTGTTGATGTGCACGGCTTTCTTGATGTCGACGGCGCCATCGGCGGCCTGCGGCGTGTAGTTGAGCTCACACAGCCCGGCGTGACCGGTACCGGCGTTATTCCACGGGTTGGAACTCTCCGCGGCACCGGAATCCATCAGCTCGACGACTTCCAGCTTGATCGCGGGGTCGAGCTCTTTGAGCAGTACTGCAAGGGTGGCACTCATGATGCCGGCCCCAACCAGTACTACGTCGACTGCTTCGTTATGCGCCATTTAACGCGTCTCCAAAATCTGCAGCACCAAATTGTCGGCATGGCTGCCAGGAGTGACGGGGCGTGTCAGTGTTGCCCCAGGTACCCATGGCAGGATCGCCATGTCCGAATCTTCGCAATTTATCGCAACTTCGACGGACGCTACCTGCCGGGCCTATGAGCCATATGAACTCATTTCAGCGCGCGGGAGGCAATTCGACTTATGGTCGATACATCCGTTTGTGCAACCAAATCCGTAGCGGACAGGCTTCAGGCTCCGGTGTTCGAGGAATACTCGGTCCTGTGTCGTTGGGCTGTTGTAGACGCTAATGGTGCATGTTCAGACGCAAAACTATTCATTTGCTCGCCACACTCTTGTGAAGTTGTGAAAACCCGTTTTTTTCACGCTCTTTTGAAGACGTGAACCTCAAAAAGGGCTGTCCCAGCCTGGCACCGTGCCCGGATGGATTGCCGCCATGGGATACAGGGCAGGCAAAACGGGCAAACAGCTCAGTGACCGAGCGTAATGACAGCTCTGCAGATTCGCGAAAAGTGGAGGTTTTGCTCAACAAAACAGCAAGCGCGCCAGCTTCACTCGATCTGTGTGGGCGGCTCTCTGTGGGCGGTGCGGGGTGTCAATACAAGCGCATTGACGGTGCTGCGAGGCCCGATCAGGAGACGTCCTTATAATCGGGGGGAGATTGTATCTAAGAAACGCAGGGAAATGGTCGTGTTTAATGACTTTTATTAGGTGTTTGGTCAGGTCGCCATCAGATGCTGTGCACGCGAGCGCGGCCGGTGCTGTTGCGAAACGACCCGGGCGCCGGCAGGCAGCGGCTGATTCAGCCAGTTCAGGCGGATCTCTTCGATTTCAACCCAGCCGTCGCCCATGGGCTGGAGACTGCACTGCTTGAAGGCCTGGCAGTGGCCGTTGCGGTCGAGCAGGGCGAAGCAGCGATGCAGTGGACGTGGCGCGAACAGAGAGATCAGATGGCGCATGGCGAAATACCGTTTGGGTGTCTGCCGAGAAGATTGCCTGCAGGCCATTACGTGCAAGTGTATGGGGGGTGACATCTGTATGACAGGAACCGCGTTGCCAAGGGCTTGTCAGAGATTTCATCAAACACTGTGCGGTGCTGGTTACCCGCAGTGGCGCACCGCTATACTGCCGGCCTGTTTGTGCCTGATTCTGGAGAGAAGAGCATGTTGCAACGCCTGTTGTTCGGTTTGATCACTGTGACCAGTTTGACCCTGGTTGGCTGCGCCCACAGCCCGCAACAACTGAGCCCGGAACCCAAGCTGACCGCCCAGTTGGCCCCGGTCGGCCATGGCCAGCCCGTTGTGGTGCGTGTAGTGGACGGTCGCCCGTCGCCGACGCTGGGCACCCGTGGTGGTCTGTACCCGGAGACCAGCGCGATCACCGTGCAGGGCGCGCAGATCCTGCCGAAGCTGCAGGCCCAGGCTGAAGCCGCCGTGCGTCTGTTGGGCTTTACCCCGACGAACAACGCCATGAATGCACCGCAACTGACCGTGACCCTGGCGGAGTTGAAGTACCAGTCACCCAAGGAAGGCATGTACGTGACCGAAGCCACCATCGGCGCGACGTTCCGCTCGGATGTGCAGAACGCCAACCGTCGCTACAGCGGCCGTTATGGTTCGTCCCTGGACCAGCGCTTCGGTATGGCGCCGAACCAGGAAACCAACACCAAGCTGGTCAGCGATGTGCTGAGCGATGCGTTGACCCGCCTGTTCAAGGACCCGACCGTGGGTCAGATTCTCGGCGAATAACCTTCGCTGGATGCGAAAAAGCCCGGTGCCAGCGATGGTCCCGGGCTTTTTCATGACTGCTGACTTTTTGCGGATGCACACCGACCCATTGTGGGAGCGGGCTTGCTCGCGAAGGCGTAGTGTCAGGCAGCATTGATATTGACTGACACACCGCTTTCGCGAGCAAGCCCGCTCCCACAGGGGGAATGGTGGTGTCAGGCGGCTTGCGAGTAAAAGTCCAGCACGCTCACACCGGTCAGCAAATCCGTCTCCGGTAAATCCGCATGCTGGTGGCCACCGAGTGCGCAATACACCAGCCAATGGCGGTCCTGAACATTGAAGGCGAGGCTGCCGACGAGGGCTTGTTGTTCTTCGCTGGGGGTGATGAGGTAAAGACGATCCTGGTTTTCGGCGTGGAGCATGACGTGGTCCCTGTCGGTTTCGAGGCGCGCATGATCGCCGATACAGATGACGAAGCCGTGACTCAGGACAGCCATTGATCAATTGCTTCGTTATTTGTCGGAAACAGAGGGCAGGCGCACAGGCTTTCGGTAGAATCCGCGCCGCAGTCGCCGGCCCGGCACCTGCCACCTGTTTTACTTGAGGTTCGTGATGTCGCTGCACTTGATGACGCTGTTTACCGCCCATCCCGCCAAATTGATCAATCTGCTGGCCTTGCTCTTTGCCTTCCCGGGCGGCTGGTTGCTGCACGCCACCCGTCGTCGCGAACTGCGCGCGATGGCCAGTTTGCAGGCGCAGCGCCAGAGCAGCCCCAACGTAGAGCCCACGCTGGACTGGGCGACCTTGCGCATGAACCGGTTTTTCTACATCTTCGGTTTTGCCTGCATGGGGATGGCGTTGCTGGTGTCGTGGATCAGCACGCAAGTCTGAATAACCGCAAACCTGTGGTGAACAGATACAAAAGCGGCGCCTCGAGGGCGCCGTTTTCATATCTGGCCGAAACCGCTTAGAGCGGCAACCCTGCCTTCACGCGGTACTGATTGCGCACCGGCGTCGCATATTGCAGCACCAGGAATGGACGATGCTCTTCAGGGCAGGCGTCCAGGCGGCGTTGCCATTCTTCCTGGGCCTTGGCCAGTTCCTCGGCCGGGAACACCTCGGCCGCTTTCGGCACCTGCAACTGCGGATCGGCGTCCTTCCACTGCGCATAAGCCAGGTAGTGCACCGGGAACAAGCGGTATCCGCTGAGGATTTGCCTGTCCATCTCGACCGCCAATTGCTTGGTGTCTTCGAACAGTTCGGTGATTGGCGCGGCAAAGTTCACATGCACCCGGCCCTTGTAGCCGGTGATGCCCTTGGCGATGCTCACGTCATCCTCGCCCGACACCTTGGTGTAGCTGCCGGTGGTGGCGCGGATGTAAAGCTCGCGGGCCTTGGCCTGGTCGCACGGGTCGTACTCGTAGCTGATCGACACCGGGGTCAGGTTCAGCGACTGAATGACTTCGCCGAACGGCTCGTCCTTGCGGCTCATGTGGAACATCTTGAGGATTGCCGATTCGGTACGGTCGTCACCGTCCTTGGCGCGGCCTTCGGCCTGGGCGATCCAGATCGAGGCGCAATCGTTGCGGATCGAATGGTTGATGTACGCCGACAACAGTTGATAAGCCGCCATTTTTTCCCGGCGTCCGCTGATCGAGCGGTGCACGATGAAGCTCTTGTTCAGGCGCATCAGGTCGCTGACGAAAGGCTTTTGCAGCAGGTTGTCGCCAATGGCGATGCGCGGGGTCGGCAGGCCGGCGTGGTACACGGCATAGTTGACGAAGGCCGGGTCCATCACGATGTCGCGGTGGTTGGCGATGAACAGATAGGCGCTGCCGGACTTGAATTGCTCCACCCCGGTATAGGTAACACCGTCGGTGGCGCGCTCAATGGTGTGGTCGACGTAATGCTCGACTTTATCCTGTAACGTGGCCACCGAGGTAATGCCGGCAAACTCACGGCGCAGCCGATGGGCTATAAGAGGTTTGAGTGCCCAGCCTAAAGCGCCGGCGAAACGCGGGAAGCGGAAGTGGGTGAGGATATCTAGAAACGCCTTGTCGCCGAGCAGTCGTGCCAGCACTGCCGGGACTTCACTGTCGTCGTAAGGTCGGATGGCATCGAATTCGCCCATCATGCTCTCTTGTTAGAAACGGCTAGGGTAAGTAAAGGTTTTGATTGAAAACCGGCGGGGTACGGTCTGAAAAAGTAGCCAGACAAAAATAGCCCTGCAAATAGACCGGCGATTATACGCACAAGTCACCTGGGAGACCGCGATGCTGGAAACTGCGCAATATGAATGTCCGTATTGTGGTGAGGAAGTCGAGACGACGCTGGATTTGTCCGGTGGCGATCAGACCTATATTGAAGACTGTCAGGTGTGCTGCCGGCCGATAACCTTCGTGTTGCAGGTTCATGAAGAGGAATGGCATCTCGAAGTGTTCAGCGAAAACGAGTGAGGAGCGTGTATGCAGCGCATCTACGATCCGGAAAACCTGATGGAAGGCGAGTTGCTGCAAGGCATGCTCGCCAGCGAGGGTATCGAGGCGCATCTGATGGGCCGTGACTTGGTCGGCGGCAGCGGCGAGTTGCCGATCTATGGCCTGCTCGGGCTGTCGGTCGAGAACGACCAGGCCGAATACGCCCGCGAGCTGATCACCGCGTACAATGCCGCGCTGCCGCTGTCCGGCGATGAGCCGGACAGCTTTCCCGGCACGCTGGTCTGTTAGGCTGGCGTTCGTTTGATCAAGAGCCGTGTTGCCCCATGTGTGGACGTTATGCCCTGTTTCGCTGGAACCCCGCCTTCGCGGCGCTGCCCGGTTTTCCCGCCGACCAGCAGGCGCAGTGGAACATTTCCCCCAATGATTCGGTGTTGATGCTGCGGGCCGAGCCTGACGGCCAGCGCACGCTGGCACGCGCGCGCTGGGGGTTGACGCCACCCTGGCTGACCGATCTGTCCCGCACCCCGGCCCACGCCCGCGCCGAAACCGTTGCCGAGCAGCCGATGTTTCGCCAGGCCTTGCGCGAGCGCCGCTGCCTGTTGCCAGCCAATGGTTTCTACGAATGGCGCGGCACGACGCGCAAGCGCCCGTACTGGCTGACACCGGGGGAGGGCTCGTCATTATTTTTTGCGGCGATCTGGGAGGCGTATCCGGTACAGGAGCAGGTGTGGCTGAGTACCGCCGTGATTACCCAGCCGGCGGCAAGCCAGCGGCGGCCGTTGATTCTTGACGAGGCGGGGCAGGCCGCGTGGCTGGATCCCGAGACGCCATTGCATGCTTTGCAAGCCTTGCTGGCCAGTGAGCCTGCCGCATTGCGCGAACGGGTCCTGGCGAACATGGTGAATGATCCGAAGCTCAATGGGCCGGAGTGTTTGACACCGGGTTGAGTTTTTTGGTGTCAGTGCTGGCCCCTTCGCGAGCAAGTCGGATCGCCGCACCGCCGCTCCCACACTGGAACTCTGTCGTACACATATTCTGTGTTCACTGAAGATCAAATGTGGGAGCGGGCTTGCTCGCGAAGAGGGCCTGAAGGTCAAACCCTGAACTGATTGATCAACCGCCGCTGCTGTTCCGCCAACTTGGTCAAGCCCGCACTGGCCGCGCTCGACTCATCCGCACCACCGGACACTTCATTGGTCACCTGATCGATCTCGGCCATCTGCTTGAGCGGGCGGGTATGAGCGCGGGCAGTTGAAATGACTGTTTTTGCGTGCCTGATGTCGTAATTGAATCAATGCGCGGAGTGATGGGCTGCGGGTTCTCGCCGTATGTGAATTTTTTCTACGGCGATGAGAGCTTTGTCCGAATTGTGCGTCTTACGTCCATTGTATCTGGCGTCGTTACATTTCCACGCCTAGGATACGCGGCATGTTTTCAGGGAGTTTTTTGATGAACAAGATTTTGGTTGTCAGTGCGCTGGGCGCAGCGCTGTTGCTCAGCGGTTGCCAGTCGGTCAATACCACCAGTGGCGGCGCTGTAGGCGTTGAGCGCAAGCAATACATGTTCAGCATGTTGTCCGCTCAAGAAGTCGACCAGATGTACGCCCAGTCCTATCAGAAGACAGTGGGCGAGGCGTCCAGCAAAGGTGTGCTGGACAAGACCAGCAATGAAGCCCGGCGGGTTCAGCTGATTGCCGACCGGCTGATTGCCCAGGCGCCGAACTTCCGTCCGGACGCGGCCCAATGGAAGTGGGAAGTCAACCTGATCAAGAGCGATGAACTCAACGCGAACTGCGGTCCTGGCGGCAAGATCATCTTTTACACCGGGCTGATCGACAGCCTGCATCTGACCGACGATGAAATCGCCGCGATCATGGGCCATGAAATCGCCCACGCCCTGCGCGAGCACGGTCGTGAAGCGATGTCCAAGGCGTACGGCATGGAAATGGCGAAGCAGGGCGCGGGTGCGTTGTTGGGATTGGGGCAGGACACCATGGCCCTGGCCGATACCGTGGCCAACTACGGCATGACCTTGCCCAACAGCCGCGCCAATGAAAACGAGGCGGATCTGATCGGCCTGGAACTGGCCGCCCGCGCCGGTTACAACCCGAATGCCGCGATCACCTTGTGGAACAAGATGACCAAGGCTTCGGAAGGTTCGCCACCGGAGTTCATGAGCACTCACCCGGCGTCGTCGAGCCGTATTGCGGCGTTGCAGGCAGCGATTCCGAAGGTCATGCCTTTGTATGAGCAGGCCAGGAAGTCCTGATAGTCATGTGCTGAGGCTACTGGCCTCTTCGCGAGCAAGCCCGCTCCCACATTGGTTTTGTGCTCGACACCGAACCCTGTGGGAGCGGGCTTGCTCGCGAAGAACGATAACGCGGTCTATCGACCTAAACCGTTAAACCCACCCGCTGCTCTGCATCGCCTTGTACACCGCGACAATCGCCAGGATGAAGAACGCCGACGCCGCCAGACGACGGATCAGGGTCAAGGGCAATTTGTCTGCGGCAAAGTTACCGGCCAATACCACGGGCACGTTGGCAATCAGCATGCCGAGGGTGGTGCCGATGATCACCAGCCACAGCTCCGGATACTGCGCAGCCAGCATCACGGTCGCGATCTGCGTCTTGTCGCCGATTTCCGCCAGGAAGAACGCGATCAGCGTGGTCAGGAACGGCCCGAACTTGCGGGCGGTACTGGCCTCGTCGTCATCCATCTTGTCCGGGACCAGGGTCCACAGTGCCGTGGCGGCGAAGCTTGCGGCGAGGATCCAGTGCAGCATCGTATCCGAGAAGAAACTGCCGACCCAGGCACCGACAGCACCGGCGGCCGCGTGGTTGGCCAGGGTTGCAGCGACGATACCGGCGATGATCGGCCAGGGCTTGCGGAAACGGGCAGCGAGAATGAGCGCGAGCAGTTGCGTCTTGTCGCCGATTTCGGCCAAGGCAACGATTGCGGTAGGTACGAGTAGTGAATCCAGCATCAGGGGTTTTCCTAAGGGGCGGGTCGACACGGCTATGACACGTACAACCTTCCCGCCCCGGGTAAGGTGTTCGTGTCATAGGTCTTGTCAAACCCTGCGATCCATCTGATGTGGATGCTTGGGTCGCATGCGCCATGGTCTTTTGACCAAGTATGTTGACGCATGCCGGACGAGCGTGGCGCTCGTGGGAGACTACTCCCCTAGGACGGAGCGGATTCTGCCTAGGCAAAATCCATTCGGCAAGCCTTCTTTTTCAAACGAAGTTCAACCGCGTTTGGCTCGGTAGATCCGGAAGCCCTGTCCTTCGGCCTTGATCGCACACACGCCAAGGTGCTCTTCGATCAGCGGTTGATACTTCAGGAAGCTGTTCGCTACCAGGCGAAGTTCGCCACCGTTTTTCAGATGTTTGGCTGCTTTTCGCAGCAAGTTCTCCGTTGCGAAATAATCGGTGTGCACGCCGACATGGAACGGCGGATTGCTCAGGATCGCACTCAAACCCATCGGCGCGGCATCGATGCCGTCACCGGTAATCACCTCGGCCTCCAGACCATTGGCCGCCAGGGTCAGACGACTGCTGGCAGCGGCGAAGGCATCCACATCCAGCAACGTGACCTGGTTGTGCGGGTAACGACGTTTCACTGCGGCGCCCAGAACCCCTGCGCCGCAACCGAAATCGAGCAAGTGACCGCTGGGCAGTTTGTCCAGATGCTCCAGCAGCAGCGCGCTGCCGCGATCCAGGCGACCATGGCTGAACACCCCCGGCAGGCTGATGACCTTCAACGGGCCTTCGGCCAGCGGCAGTTCGTAGGTCTGCGCCAGGCTTTCCAGCGGTTTGGCTTCAGGCGCGTTGGCCACGGTGACCAGCCAGAGCTGGCAGTGCCGCGCGCTGTCGAGTTTGCGTGGCTTGCCGAACGGGTTGAGTTGTTTGGCGGCACCTTCGATGCCGCTTTTTTTCTCGCCGACCAGATACAGCTCGCGGCCGGCCAGCCGCGAGGCGAGGGCGTTGAGGATGTAGTCGGTCAGGTCCTTGGCCTTGGGCAGAAAGACTACGGCGCTATCGAACTCGCGCTGCGGCGCATTCACGCCAAAATGGCTGCGCTCGGCGAAGCGGGCGTCCAGCGCGGCCTGATCGCCGGCGTGCCAGCACCAGCCATGAGCTTCGGGCAGACGGCCCAGCAAGTCGTCGGCGGGCAAACCGGCCAACAACACCGAACCCTGGAATAACTCGGCCTGACGAAGCAGTACTTCACTGCGCGGATCCATAACTGCTCCCGTGGAAAAAAGTGCCGCAGTTTATCAACTGACGACCCGCAGCGCCTTACCGCTGAAGTATCCCAATGCGTTTTCGCTCACTTGGCCAACGATTCGCTGGCGCGCTTCGCGGCTGCCCCAGGCATTGTGCGGGGTGACGATCAGGCGCGGGATGTCGTGGGCCAGCAGCGGATTGCCGTTGACGGGAGGCTCGACGCTCAGCACGTCAGTGGCGGCTCCGCCCAGATGGCCGTCGCGCAAGGCGTCGGCCAGCGCCTGTTCGTCGATCAGACCTCCGCGGGCGGTGTTGACCACGAACGCGCCGGGTTTCATTGCGGCCAGTTCACGGGCGCCGATGAAGTGGCGAGTATGCTCGTTGAGCGGGCAGTGCAAAGTCAGGGCATCGACCTGTGGCAACAGTTCATCCAGTGGCAGGCGGTCCGGGCGGGCAGGGCGTCCGGGAGTTTGCCCCAGTAGAACGCGCATGCCGAAGGCTTCAGCCAGCCGTGCGACCGCGCCGCCCAATTCGCCATGACCGAGCAGGCCAAGGGTTTTGCCTTCGAGTTCGACGATCGGGTAATCCAGCAAACAGAACTGTCTGGCCTGCTGCCAGCGGCCTTCGCCGACGGCTTTTTGATAATCGGCCAGGCGCGTGGCCAGGTTGAGCAGCAGCATGATCGTGTGCTGCGCCACCGACGGTGTGCCGTAAGCCTGGCAGTTACACACGGTAATCCCGTGGGCGCGGGCGGCGGCGAGGTCGACGTTGTTGGTGCCGGTGGCGGTGATCAGGATCAGCTTGAGATCAGGGCTGGCGGCCATGGCGGCGGCATCGATGACAATTTTGTTGCTGATGGCGACGGTGGCGTCCTTGAGATGTTCGATGACTTGATCGGGCAAGGTCTGGGCGAACAGCTGCAAATCGCTGAAACAACTGCGCAGCGGATTGAGGTCAAGGTCGCCGAGGTCCAGGGACGGGTGGTCGAGGAAAACGGCGCGGCGAGTGTTCGTCATCAACTGTACCTTTTGTGCAATGAACTGAAGGCGTAATCTGCCGAGCCTACCAGATGAAATAAATAGTTACGCTTGGCCTGAAGGAGCCCCCATGTACTGGACAGAGTTCTTGACCGTTGCCCTGATTCACCTGCTGGCCGTGGCCAGCCCCGGCCCGGACTTTGCCGTGGTGGTGCGCGAGAGTGTTACCCACGGTCGCCGCGCCGGCACCTGGACCGCGCTGGGTGTGGGTACGGCGATTTTCCTGCACGTGGGTTACTCGCTGTTGGGTATCGGCCTGATCGTGTCCCAGTCGATCGTGCTGTTCAATGCCTTGAAATGGGCCGCCGCCGCTTACCTGCTGTACATCGGTTACAAGGCCCTGCGCGCGCAACCGGCCAAGCCTGTGGCGGACGATCTGCACAAGGAAGCCGGCGAGCGCACGGCCCGTGGTGCTTTCACCTCAGGTTTCGTCACCAACGGCCTCAACCCGAAAGCCACGCTGTTCTTCCTCTCGCTGTTCACCGTGGTCATCAATCCGCAAACGCCACTGGCCGTGCAGGCCGGTTACGGGGTTTACCTGGCGGCGGCGACAGCGGTCTGGTTCTGCCTGGTGGCGATGCTGTTCAGCCAGCAGCGCGTACGCGCCGGTTTCGCCCGCATGGGTCATTGGTTCGACCGGACCATGGGCGCGGTGCTGATTGCGATTGGCGTGAAGCTGGCTTTTACCGAGATGCATTGATTGCGCAGTCACTGCAGACAGAGAATCCCTGTGGATAGTGGCGCAATGCTAGCATCTGCAGGGTTCTGCAAATCATTCCTTTGGCTGATTTGGCTGGCGTTCAAGGGCACTACAGTGCGTACTTTCAGTCACGACCGTGCAGTCAGATTAAAGGGATTATTATGTTGCAGACTCGCGTTATCCCCCCGGCCGAAGGCGCTTACCAGTACCCGCTGTTGATCAAACGGCTGCTGATGTCCGGTGCCCGTTATGAGAAAACCCGCGAGATCATCTACCGCGACAAGTTGCGCTATAGCTACCCGACCCTGATCGAACGGGTGGCCCGCCTGGCCAACGTGCTGACAGCGGCCGGAGTCAAGCCCGGGGATGCCGTGGGTGTGATGGACTGGGACAGCCATCGTTACCTGGAATGCATGTTCGCCATCCCGATGATCGGTGCGGTGATCCACACCATCAACGTGCGCCTGTCGCCGGAACAGATCCTCTACACCATGAACCACGCCGAGGACCGCTTTGTGCTGGTCAACAGCGAATTCGTCGGCCTCTACAAGGCCATCGAGGGGCAACTGACCACGGTCGACAAAACCCTGCTGCTGACTGACCTGCCGGAAAAAACCGCGGACCTGCCGAACCTCGTCGGCGAGTACGAACAGCTGCTGGCCGCGGCGAGCCCGCAGTACGACTTCGAGGACTTCGACGAAAACTCGGTCGCGACCACGTTCTATACCACCGGTACCACCGGCAACCCCAAGGGCGTGTACTTCACCCATCGGCAACTGGTGCTGCACACCATGGGCGTGTCGACCATCATGGGAGCGATCGATAGCGTGCGCCTGCTGGGCACTAACGACGTGTACATGCCGATCACCCCGATGTTCCACGTCCACGCCTGGGGCTTGCCGTATGTGGCGACCATGCTCGGGCTCAAGCAGGTGTATCCCGGCCGCTATGACCCGGAGTACCTGGTGGAGTTGTGGCGCAAGGAGAAGGTCACGTTCTCCCATTGCGTACCGACCATTTTGCAGATGGTCCTCAATGCCAAGGCCGCGCAGGACGTCGACTTCGGCGGCTGGAAAATCGTCATCGGCGGCAGCGCCCTGAACCGCTCGTTGTACGAGGCGGCCAAAGCCAAAGGCATTCAGTTGACTGCCGCCTACGGCATGTCGGAAACCGGGCCACTGGTGTCGTGCGCGCACCTCAACGACGAATTGATGGCCGGTACCGAAGACGAACGCACCACTTACCGGATCAAGGCCGGCGTGCCGGGGCCGCTGGTGGAGGCGGCGATCGTCGACACCGAGGGCAACTTCCTGCCCGCCGACGGCGAGACCCAGGGCGAGCTGGTGTTACGCGCACCATGGCTGACCGAGGGTTATTTCAACGAGCCGCAGAAGGGCGCCGAGCTCTGGGCCGGAGGCTGGCTGCACACCGGTGACGTGGCGACCCTGGACAGCATGGGCGTGATCGACATTCGTGACCGGATCAAGGACGTGATCAAGACCGGTGGCGAGTGGATCTCCTCCCTGGACCTGGAAGACCTGATCAGCCGTCATGCGGCGGTACGTGAAGTAGCAGTGGTGGGGATCCCCGATCCGCAGTGGGGCGAGCGGCCGTTTGCCCTGCTGGTGCTCCGTGAGGGTCATGCAATCGGGGCGCGGGAACTCAAGGAACACCTCAAACCGTTTGTGGAGCTGGGGCACTTGAGCAAGTGGGCGATTCCGAGCCAGATCGCCCTTGTTACTGAAATTCCCAAGACCAGCGTCGGCAAACTCGACAAGAAGCGCATTCGCGTCGACATCACCGAATGGCAAGCCACCAACAGCACCTTCCTCTCGACGCTTTAAGCGTCTCCCGGCGTGCCCGAAAGGGCACGCCAGCCCCACCAAGCAAGCGCTTGGCTTGTCAAATCGGAATTTTCAGCCATCCTTGCCGTGCCGACGGGTGTCGGACTGGCGAAAGGACTGTTCCAGAGTGGCTGGCAACTGCAAATCACACTTTAGAGGGATCAAGCGCTACTACCTGCTGGCTATAGTCCGCTCAAGGATTTTTAAGAACGGGGCAACCGCACGAACCGGGGCGATGCAACTTTGGAATGACTTTGGGATGCCATGGCTCCCGGTTATCCACAGCGTTTTTAGAAGTGCTCTTGCCATAAAAATAAAATGCACATGGAGTAGCGTCGATGACATCAGTTAACCAGTTCTGGCGCCGGGCGAAACTGCCCCTGGCTGTCAGTCTTGCCTCTACGCTCGCCGGGCCAGCATTCGGCGTCAGTTTCAACGTCGGTGAAATCGAAGGTCAGTTCGACTCATCCCTGTCGGTTGGTGCCAGTTGGTCTACCGAAAGTGCCAACAAGAACCTCATCGGTGTCAACAACGGCGGCAAGGGTCTGTCCCAGACTTCTGATGACGGTCACCTGAACTTCAAGAGCGGGGAAACCTTCTCGAAGATCTTCAAGGGCATCCATGACCTTGAACTGAAATACGGCGATACCGGTGTTTTCGTCCGTGGCAAATACTGGTACGACTTTGAACTGAAGGACGAAAGCCGTCCGTTCAAGGACATCAGCGACGAGGGCCGCAAGGAAGGCGCCAAGTCTGCCGGCGGCCAGATCCTCGACGCCTTCGTCTACCACAACTACGCCATTGCCGATCAGCCAGGCTCCGTGCGTCTGGGCAAGCAGGTCGTGAGCTGGGGTGAAAGTACCTTCATCGGTGGTGGCATCAACTCGATCAACCCGATCGACGTGTCCGCGTTCCGTCGTCCGGGTGCCGAGATCAAGGAAGGCCTGATCCCGGTCAACATGTTCTATGTGTCCCAGAGCCTGACCGAAAACCTCTCGGCCGAAGCGTTCTACCAAATTGAATGGGACCAGACCGTCGTCGACAACTGCGGCACGTTCTTCTCCCAGCCGGACATCGTTGCCGACGGCTGCGACAACAACCTTCGCGTGCTGAACAAACGCTCGCAAATTCCGGCCATTGCCCTGGGACCTTTGGCCGCCAACGGCGTCGACGTCAACGAAGAGGGTGTTCTGGTGCGTCGTGGCCCCGATCGCGATGCCCGTGACAGCGGTCAGTGGGGCGCGTCCTTCAAGTACATGTTCGATCCGCTGGACACTGAGTTCGGCGCCTACTTCATGAATTACCACAGCCGTGCGCCGATCTTCAGCGCCACCGGTGCGCCGCAGTCGGTCTACAACACTGCAGCGGGACTTCCGGGGCCGTTCGCCGCGCTGGCGCCGTTGCTGGTGGCGGGTAATTCGCAGTACTTCATCGAATACCCGGAAGACATCCGCCTCTACGGCCTGAGCTTCTCCACCACCCTGCCTACCGGTACGGCGTGGAGCGGCGAGATCAGCTACCGCCCGAACGCTCCGGTGCAGCTCAACTCCACCGACATCCTGTTCTCCGGTGTCCGTCCTATAGGCAACAACAACCCGAACAACCCGTTGACCAATGCATCGCTGCTTACCGGCGTTCCGGGTCAGGACCTGCACGGGTATCGTCGCAAGGAAATCACCCAGTTCCAGACCACCCTGACGCACTTCTTCGACCAGGTCATGGGCGCCAGCCGTCTGACCCTGGTGGGTGAAGTGGGCGTGACTCACGTCGGCGGCCTGGAAAGCACTTCCGACGTTCGTTATGGCCGCGATCCGGTCTACGGCCCGGGTGAGTTGCCAGCCTCTGGCGCGCTCGATACCTGCGTGGCGCTCAACACCAGCACCATCAACGGCGCCGGCCCGGGTACGCCGACCAACAACCGCAGCCGCAACTGCGACGACGAAGGCTTCACCACCGCGACTTCGTGGGGCTACCGCGGTCGTGCCATCTGGGAATACAACGACGTGTTTGCCGGTGTGAACCTCAAGCCGAACGTTGCCTGGTCCCATGACGTGAGCGGTTACTCCCCTGGCCCTGGCGGCAACTTCGAGGAAGGCCGCAAGGCAGTGAGCCTGGGTGTCGACGCCGAGTACCAGAACACCTATACCGCGAGCCTGGCGTACACCAACTTCTTCGACGGCAAGTACACCACCGTGGATGACCGCGACTTCGTTGCGCTCAGCCTCGGCGTGAACTTCTAAGCACAGTATTTTCAGGACGAACACACATATGAAAATAACAAAAAGTCTGTTCCACGCCGGTGTTCTGGGCCTTTCGCTGCTGGCGACCAGCGTCATCGCAGCGGTTCCCCAGGCTGAGGCCGACAAACTGGGCAAGAGCCTGACCCCGATGGGCGCTGAAATGGCAGGTAACGCCGACGGTTCGATCCCGGCCTGGAAACCGATGGCGAAGAACGCCGGTACGGTCGACAGCAAAGGTTTCCTGTCCAATCCGTTCGCCAGCGAAAAACCGCTGTTCACCATCACGGCGCAGAACGTCGATCAGTACAAGGAAAAGCTTGCCCCGGGTCAGTACGCGATGTTCAAGCGCTACCCGGAAACCTTCAAGATGCCAGTTTATCCGTCCCATCGCGGTGCCACCGTGCCGGATGACGTGTTCGCCGCCATCAAGAAGAACGCCACCAACACCAAACTGGTGTCCGGCGGCAACGGCCTGGAAAACTTTGAAACCGCCATTCCGTTCCCGATTCCGAAAAGCGGCGTTGAAGTCATCTGGAACCACATCACCCGTTATCGCGGTGGTAGCGTGACCCGCCTGGTGACCCAGGCCACACCACAGCCGAACGGCTCGTTCAGCCTGGTGTACTTCCAGGACCAGTTCGTGTTCCGCGACAAGATGAAGGACTACGATCCGGCGAACCCGGGCAACATCCTGTTCTACTTCAAGCAGAAAGTGACCGCGCCGGCACGTCTGGCCGGTGGTGTGCTGCTGGTGCACGAGACCCTCGATCAGGTGAAGGAGCCGCGTTCGGCGTGGGTCTACAACGCCGGTCAGCGTCGTGTGCGCCGTGCGCCGCAAGTGTCCTATGACGGCCCGGGTACTGCAGCCGACGGCCTGCGTACTTCCGACAACCTGGACATGTTCAACGGTGCACCGGATCGATACGACTGGAAGCTTGAAGGCAAGAAAGAGATGTACATCGGCTCCGATGCCTACAAGCTCGACGATCCGAAGCTCAAGTACACCGACATCATCAAGGCCGGTCACATCAACCAGGATCTGGCGCGTTACGAGTTGCGCCGTGTGTGGCATGTGGTTGCAACCCTGAAGGAAGGTCAGCGTCACATCTACGCCAAGCGTGACTTCTACATTGACGAAGACACCTGGCAAGCTGCGGTGATCGACCATTACGACGGTCGCGGTCAACTGTGGCGCGTCGCCGAGGCCCATGCCGAGAACTACTACGACAAGCAAGTGCCGTGGTATGCCCTTGAAGCCCTGTACGACCTGCAATCGGGTCGTTACCTGGCGCTGGGCATGAAGAACGAAGAGAAATCGGCCTATGACTTCGGCTTCACTGCCACCACCAGCGACTTCACCCCGGCCGCCTTGCGTCAGGATGGTGTTCGCTAAGGTGAACTGAGTAGAGGCCGCACCCTCTGAAAACGCCCCGACTGGTTCGGGGCGTTTTTTTTGTTTGTAGACTTTTTGTAGCCATTTGTAGCAATTACCTTCATTCCCTATCCGTTTACGGCTAGTCTGCGGACATCTGCAACGCCGCCACCCGCAATTCAAACAAGAGCCGGCTATGACTGATTTGTCTACATCCCCAGGTTCTGCACACGTTGCTGTCGCGACACTCGACGGGCGCTTCTTCCGCCCGCCGTTGCCCGACGGCCATGTGCTGCGTCCACGCTTGTGCGAGCGCCTGAGTGCCGGGCTCGGTGGCAGGTTATTGCTGGTCAGCGCACCGGCAGGGTTCGGCAAGAGTTCGTTGGCGGTGGAGTTTTGTCAGGGATTGCCGGCGCACTGGCAAAGTCTCTGGCTGGGGTTGAGCCCGCGCGACAGTGACCCTGGGCGTTTTCTCGAGCGCCTGCTGGAAGGCCTCCAGGACTATTTTCCGCACCTGGGCAGGCAATCCCTCGGGCTGTTGAAAATGCGCCAGCGCCATCAGCCGTTCGCGTTTGAAGAATGGCTGGACGGCCTGCTCGACGAATTGGCCGAGCACCTGTCCACCGCGACACCATTGCTGCTGGTGCTGGATGATTACCATCTGGCCCAGGGGCCGGTGCTGGACCGTTGCCTGCAATTTTTCCTCAATCATCTCCCCGATGGCTTGCTGGTGATGGTCACCAGTCGCCAGCGTCCCGACTGGCACCTGGCGCGGCTGCGGCTATCGCGACAATTGCTTGAGTTGCATGAACAGGATCTGCGCCTGACTCATGACGAGGCCTTGAGTCTGCTCGATCGGCACGCCAGCTCCTTGCGCGGTGAGGCACTGGAAAACCTGATCCAGCGCAGTGAAGGCTGGGTCGCGGGGTTACGCTTCTGGCTGCTGGCCGCCTCGGAGGCGGGCACCGATGGCGCGCTGCCGCAATCGTTGCACGGCGGGGAAGGGCTGATCCGCGATTACCTGCTAGAAGAGGTCATCGATTGCCTGCCCGCCGAGGTCCAGTCGTTCCTCTATGACACGGCGCCCCAGGAACGTTTTTGCAGCGAACTGTGCGACGCCGTTCGCGACGCTCATGACAGCGGAGAGATCCTGCGCTTTTTGCTCGCCCACCAAGTGTTCCTGGTGCCGCTGGACGAACATGGCCATTGGTATCGTTACCACCATCTGTTTTCCGATCTGTTGCGCACGCGGCCGACTTCCCAGTCGATAGTGCCGGCCGCCAGCCTGCACCTGCGTGCCTGCCGCTGGTTCAATGCCCAGGGGTTGCTCGATGAGGCCGTGGAGCAGGCCTTGCGTGCCGGTCACCTGGACGTCGCGGCGAACCTGGTGCAGAACCTCTCCGAAGAGCAACTGCTGGCCGAGCAGAATGTCGGCATGTTGCTGCGCTGGAAAATGGACTTGCCTGACAGCTTGCTGATCAGCACGCCGCGACTGATCGTGCTCTATAGCTGGGCGCTGGGGATGGCGTGCCAACTGGATGCCGCGGAAGAACTGGCCAGCCATTTGAGCCGTTTCCTGCCTGCTCCGTCGGCCACCGCACAAAAGTCGATGCTCGCTCAATGGCTGGCGTTGAGTGGCATCATTGCCCGTGGGCGCGGCGACCGCGAACTGACGCTGCGGTATTGCGGCGAAGCGTTGGAGAGTCTTCCGTCCAAGCGTTACGGCCAGCGGCTGATGTGCCTCTCGACCCTGTCCAACCTGGCCATTGCCGACGGTGATTTGTGGCGGGCACGAGGGCTTAACCGCGAATCGCTGGAACTGGCGCAACGGGTCGGCAACCCCTTGTTCGAAGCACTGGCGCACTACGACCGCGCCCGGGTGCTGCAAGCTCGCGGGGAAGTCTGTCGGGCGCTGGAAGAGGTCCGTCAGGGTATGCAGCGCCTGCAGAGCTTGCCTGCGCAACGGCTGTATGCGGTTCGCGCCCGGCTGACCTTGTACGAAGGTTTTTTGCTGGCCCTGCGCATGCAACCGCAAGCGGCGCGGGCGCGATTGCAGGCCGGTTTGAGCGAGGCGCGGGCCTGCCGTGACATCAGCGTGCTGATCGGACACTGCGTGATTGCCAGGCTGGAAGGCAGCAGCGGCGAGTTCGCCAAAGCCTTTGCCGAACTGGCTGAAGCCGAACGGCTCATGCATATCTGGGACGTGCCGCCGATCTACTACCTGGCCATGATCACCCTGGTCAAATGTGAACTCTGGCTGGCCCAGGGGCGCACCGATCTGGCCGAAGCCTGGCTGGCGCGCCTGGGGCAGACCTATAACGGCGAAAACGGGGCGGCACCACCGGAATTCCACCCGCAATTGCCGCTGCATGTCGAATTGCAACAAGCCTTGCTCGACGTCATCCAGGGCCAACCGATGCTGGCCGAAGGGCGTTTGAATGCGCTGCTCGAACATGGCCAGCAAAGCGGTCGGCAGATGCTCAGTGCCATGGCGCTGACCCAGAAAGTGGCGTTGTTGCTGGGCAACGGACGGGAACCGGAAGCACGCAAGGCTCTGGCCCAGGCGCTGGACGCCGCCAGTGGAGGGGTGTTGCAACCCTTTGAGGGCTTGCTGGCCGAGCACCCGGACTGGCTGCGTGGGCAGCTTCAAAACTGTCCGCCAACCCCCGTTTCCCTGAGCCTCAGTGAAAAACTGCCGACATTGGCTGCCCGTCCCGGGCTGGAGTCCTGCGCGGCCGCGGAGCAGCTCAGCACGCGGGAAATGGCGGTCCTGCGATTGATCGCCCAGGGCTGTTCGAACCAGGAAATCAGCGATCAGCTGTTTATTTCCCTGCACACGGTCAAGACCCACGCCAGCCACATCAACAGCAAGCTCGGGGTCGAGCGGCGTACGCAGGCGGTGGCGCGGGCCAAGGAGTTGGGGGTGCTTGGTTAAGGATTTTTCATGTTACCCATCGCGGCCATTGGCTCGCGGCTCAATTGTGCGAAAATCGCTCGTCCCCGTTTATCGAGCAGGCCCCGATGTTCCAGCAACCCACCCTCATCCGCGAAACCTTCCCCGTCGGCCCGTTACAGTGCAACTGCACGATCATCGGTGATCCGGTGACGAAAAAGGCCATTGTCGTCGATCCGGGTGGCAATCATGAACTGATCCTGGCGCGGCTCGACGCCTTGGGGCTGAAAGTGGTCAGCATCATTCACACCCATGCGCACCTCGATCATTTCCTGGCTTCCGGCCAACTCAAGGAGAAAACCGGCGCGACGCTGCACCTGCACAAGGAAGACCAGTTTCTGTGGGACAACCTGGAAATGCAGTGCCAGATGTTCGGCGTTCCTTATACCCCGGTGCCGTCCCCGGATCGCTGGCTGGCCGATGATGAAGAACTGGCCTGCGGCTGTGGCGTGGCGCTGCACACGCCGGGTCATACGCCGGGCTCCATGAGCTTTTGGTTTTCCGAGGCCAAGCTGCTGATTGCCGGTGATACGCTGTTTCGTCGCGGCGTCGGACGCACGGATTTGTGGGGCGGCGACCAGGCGACCATCGTGCGCTCGATCAAGCAGCGGCTGTACACCCTCGACGAAGACGCGACCGTGGTGACCGGGCATGGTCCGGATACCCGTCTGGGTGACGAAATGCGCGAGAACCCCTTTGTTCGGGGCTGATTTGTAACATTCGGAATTTTTACCCGTTAACATGATCCAACGCCCGCAAAGGCTGATGCCTTGGCCCGTTGCACCACAGAATGCAAAAAAAGTAGGAGCTTTACATGTTCACCACGCGTCGTTTGATTATTCTCGCTACGGCTGTGGCCGTTTTGTCCGGTTGTGCCTCGCCTAACCCATACGGCGGTCAGGGCCAGGCTCAGGGCCAGACGGATAGCGGCTCCGAAGGCATGAGCAAGACCGCGAAATACGGTGGCCTCGGCGCTCTGGCCGGTGCGCTGGCCGGAGCTGCGATCAACCACGATAACCGTGGCAAGGGCGCACTGATCGGTGCTGCGGTGGTCGGTGCTTCCGCCGCCGGTTACGGCTACTACGCCGATCAGCAAGAGAAAAAGCTGCGCGCCAGCATGGCCAACACCGGTGTTGAAGTGCAGCGCCAGGGTGACCAGATCAAGCTGATCATGCCGGGCAACATCACGTTCGCTACCGATTCGGCGAACATTGCCCCAGGTTTCTATCAGCCGCTGAACAACCTGGCGGGCTCGCTGAAAGAGTTTAGCCAGAACCAGATCGAGATCGTCGGCTATACCGACAGCACCGGCAGCCGCCAGCACAACATGGACCTGTCCCAGCGTCGTGCCCAGAGCGTGGCAACCTACCTGACCTCGCAAGGTGTCAGCGGTGCCAACCTGAGTGCTCGCGGCGCCGGTCCGGATAGCCCGGTTGCCAGCAACGGCGACGTCAATGGTCGTGCGCAGAACCGCCGTGTAGAGGTCAACCTCAAGGCGATTCCGGGTCAGCAGTATGGTGCCCAGCAGCAAGGTCAGGTTCAGCAGTACCCTTGATCGTCTGATTGAACCCCAGGCGTAAAAAAGCCCGCCCGATCCTCTACAGATCGGGCGGGCTTTTTTGTATCGTCAGTTCTGGCCCCATCGCGGGCTTGCCCGCGATGGGGCCAGTGTGGGCACCGGAGATACAGGATCAGAAACAAAAAAGCCCTCGGACAATCACGTGTCCGGGGGCTTTTTGCAATGCGCGAAAGCTGATTACTTCTTCAGTCCATAATGCTCATCGAGCATGCCCGGCGCGTTCGGGGCTTTCGGTGCGTAGTCGCGCGGCGGCTCCTGATCGCGCGGTGGCGTCAGGCGCTCACGGGGTGCCTGCGCCGCGTCGGCGTGCAGGGAGGCCAGCAGGCGTTGGCGAGTCTGTTCGTCCAGGGCCAGGCGGTTGGCGCCCTCGGCGAGATGGTCCTGCACTTCCTGATAGCTCTGAGTCAGTTTCTTGACCAGTGTCGCGGTGCTGTTGAAGTGGGTCACCACCTCGTTCTGATAACTGTCGAAACGTTCCTGAATATCGTCCAGCTGACGCTGCGTGCGGCTGGGCGCGGCGTTCGGTGCAACGCGAGCGATCAGGAACCCAATGGCGACACCCACAACCAGGGCAAGAGTCGGTAACAACCAAACTAAGAGCGAGTGTTCCACGAGTCCTTCCTCTATAAACGGCTTTGCTTTACGTTAACGGCTCGAACCTGCGCTGTATACCGCGATTCACTCGCAATAGACAGCCACAGACAATTTGCTAGACGAGTCGACCTGATCCGAGGTCACGGAGTTCCTTCCTTGCTTATGCGTGAAACCCCTGTAGTGATTGATGGCCCGGTGGGTCAACTGGAAGCACTGTACCTGGACAACGAGCAGTCGCGCGGCCTGGCGCTCATCTGTCATCCGAACCCGGTGCAGGGCGGCACCATGCTCAACAAAGTGGTCTCGACCCTGCAGCGCACCGCGCGTGATGCCGGACTGATCACCTTGCGCTTCAACTACCGTGGTGTCGGCGCCAGCGAAGGCACCCACGACATGGGCACCGGTGAAGTCGATGATGCCCAGGCTGTCGCCGAATGGTTTCGTGCCAGACACCCGCAATTGCCGCTGACCCTGTTCGGTTTCTCCTTCGGTGGATTTGTTGCAGCAAGTCTCGGCGGGCGCCTTGAGGCCAAGGGCGAGCAAATCAAGCACCTGTTCATGGTCGCGCCGGCGGTCATGCGCCTGGGCGATCAGGATCAGCTGCCGCAACAGGGCGAACTGACACTGATCCAGCCTGAAACCGACGAAGTGATCGATCCACAAGTCGTTTACCAATGGTCCGACAAGCTCGAACGCCCCCATGAGCTCCTGAAAGTGGCAGAATGCGGACACTTTTTTCATGGCAAGTTGACCGATCTCAAGGATCTGATCCTGCCGCGTCTCTCGAATTGATTGCAGTCTGACAAGCGATTACCCATGACGACTCGTACCCGTATCCTCACCGGCATCACCACCACCGGCACGCCGCACCTGGGCAACTACGCTGGCGCCATCCGCCCGGCGATCGTCGCCAGCCGTGACAGCAATGCCGATTCGTTCTACTTCCTGGCCGACTACCACGCCCTGATCAAGTGCGATGACCCGCTGCGCATCCAGCGCTCGCGTCTAGAAATCGCCGCGACCTGGCTGGCCGGTGGCCTGGATGTCGAGCGCGTGACGTTCTACCGCCAGTCCGATATCCCGGAAATCCCTGAGCTGACCTGGCTGCTGACCTGCGTCGCCGCCAAGGGCCTGCTCAATCGCGCCCACGCCTACAAGGCTTCGGTGGACAAGAACGTCGAGACCGGTGAAGACCCGGACGCCGGCATCACCATGGGCCTGTACAGCTACCCGGTACTGATGGCCGCGGACATCCTGATGTTCAATGCACACAAGGTGCCGGTCGGTCGTGACCAGATCCAGCACGTGGAAATGGCGCGGGACATCGGCCAGCGCTTCAACCACCTGTTTGGCCAGGGCAAAGAGTTCTTCACCATGCCCGAGGCGTTGATCGAAGAGAGCGTCGCCACGTTGCCGGGCCTGGATGGCCGCAAGATGTCGAAGAGCTACGACAACACCATCCCGTTGTTCAGCAGCGCCAAAGAAATGAAGGACGCGATTTCGCGGATCGTCACCGACTCCCGGGCGCCAGGTGAAGCCAAGGATCCGGACAATTCGCATCTGTTCACCCTGTTCCAGGCGTTCGCCACCCCGGCGCAGGCCGACGAGTTCCGCAGCGAACTGTTGCAAGGCCTGGGTTGGGGTGAGGCGAAGAATCGTCTGTTCCAGTTGCTCGACAACGAACTGGGCGAATCCCGCGAGCGTTATAACCAGCTGATCGAGCGCCCGGCGGATCTGGAAGACATCCTGCAACACGGCGCGAAAAAGGCCCGTTCGGTAGCGACACCCTTCCTCAACGAACTGCGTGAAGCGGTGGGCCTGCGCTCTTTCGTTGCCCAGACTCAAGTGGCGGCGACCACCAAGAAGAAGGCCGTGAAGGCTGCGCGTTTTGTCAGCTTCCGTGAAGACGACGGCAGCTTCCGCTTCCGTCTGCTGGCGGCCGATGGCGAACAACTGCTGCTGTCGCGCAACTTCGCCGACGGTAAAACTGCTGGGCAGGTGACCAAGCAACTGCAAGCGGGCCAGGATCTGGACGTGCGCAGTGAAGACCTGGGCTTCAGCATCTGGCTGGAAGGCGAGTGCGTTGCCGACAGCCCGGCCTTCGCCGACAGCGCCGCGCGCGACGCGGCTATCGAAGCCTTGCGCATCGCCCTGACGCCGGTTCAGGAATAAACAACGGTTCGGCCCGACCAAGGGCCGATTGCCATTCCTCGGGGCCGTCGCTACAGTGTCGGCCCGTTTTTGTTGCCTTGCTAACGAATTATGACGCCCCTAGAACGATATCAAGCTGATCTGAAACGCCCGGAATTCTTCCATGACGCCGCACAGGAAACTGCCGTGCGTCATTTGCAGCGCCTGTACGACGACCTGGTCGCGGCCGAGCAAAACAAGCCGGGCCTGCTGGGCAAGTTGTTTGGCAAGAAAGATCAGACCCCGGTCAAGGGCCTGTATTTCTGGGGCGGCGTAGGTCGCGGCAAGACTTACCTGGTGGACACCTTCTTCGAAGCGCTGCCCTTCAAGGAAAAGACCCGTACACACTTCCACCGCTTTATGAAGCGCGTGCACGAAGAGATGAAAACCCTGGGCGGTGAGAAAAACCCGCTGACCATCATCGCCAAGCGCTTCGCCACCGAAGCCCGGGTCATCTGCTTCGATGAATTCTTCGTTTCCGACATCACCGACGCCATGATCCTTGGCACCCTGATGGAAGAACTGTTCAAGAACGGCGTGACCCTGGTCGCGACTTCGAACATCGTGCCGGACGGCCTGTACAAGGACGGCCTGCAACGCGCGCGTTTCCTGCCGGCCATTGCGCTGATCAAGCAGAATACCGAGATCGTCAACGTGGACAGCGGCGTCGACTATCGTCTGCGTCACCTCGAACAAGCCGAGCTGTTCCACTATCCGCTCGACGAAGCCGCCAACGAAAGCCTGCGCAAGAGCTTCCGTGCGCTGACACCGGAATGCACGGCAGCAGTCGAAAACGACGTGCTGATGATCGAGAACCGTGAAATTCGTGCCCTGCGCACCTGCGATGACGTGGCCTGGTTCAACTTCCGCGAACTTTGCGACGGCCCGCGCAGCCAGAACGACTACATCGAACTGGGCAAGATCTTCCACGCCGTGCTGCTCAGCGATGTCGAGCAGATGAGCGTCACCACCGACGACATCGCCCGACGCTTCATCAACATGGTCGACGAGTTCTACGACCGTAACGTGAAGTTGATCATCTCCGCCGAAGTCGAGCTTAAAGACCTGTACACAGGTGGCCGCCTGAACTTCGAGTTCCAGCGTACCCTCAGCCGACTGCTGGAAATGCAATCCCACGAATTCCTGGCCCGGGCGCACAAGCCGTAGGACGATTCGGAAAATAAAAAAAGGCCTGCGATTGCAGGCCTTTTTTTGTGCGCTGACGAAACCTGACAGATTCTTCGCAACTCCGTGTGGGAGCGGGCTTGCTCGCGAAGGCGTCGTGACAGTTGATACTCTTTTTGCTGACACTCCGCTTTCGCGAGCAAGCCCGCTCCCACATGGGAAAATTGTTGGGCTGAGACCTACGCCGCCTGCTGAAACTGCTGCCGATACTGGTTTGGCGACAACTCCGTGTGCTGGCGGAACAACCGGGCGAAGAAGCTCGCATCGTCGTAACCGACTTCGTAACTGATGGTTTTGATGCTCTTGCGGCTGCCGGACAGCAGGCCCTTGGCGGTTTCGATGCGCAGGCGTTGCAGGTAATGCAATGGCTTGTCGCCGGTGGCGGTCTGGAAGCGGCGCATGAAGTTGCGGATGCTCATGCCGTGTTCGCGGGCGACGTCCTCGAAACGGAACTTGTCGGCGAAGTGTTCTTCGAGCCAGTGCTGGATCTGCAGGATGATCACGTCCTGGTGCAGCTTCTGCCCGCCGAATCCAATCCGTCCCGGTGAATAGCTGCGCTGCACTTCATACAGAATGTCCCGCGCCACGGCCTGGGACACATTGGCGCCGCAGAAGCGCTCGATCAGGTAAATGTACAGATCGCAGGCCGAGGTGGTGCCGCCGGCGCAGTAAAGGTTGTCGGCGTCGGTCAGGTGCTTGTCCTGATTGAGCTGGACCTGGGGGAAGCGTTCAGCGAAGGCATTGAAGAAGCGCCAGTAGGTGGTTGCTTCCTTGCCATTGAGCAACCCGGCTTCAGCCAGCCAGAAAACACCGGTGGCCTCGCCGCACAGTACGGCGCCGCGCGCATGTTGCTGGCGCAGCCAGGGCAGGACTTGGGGGTAACGTTTGCAGAGGCTGTCGAAATCGTCCCAGAACGCGGGAAGAATGATGATGTCGGCGTTTTCCAGCCCGCCATCCACCGGAATCATCACATCGCTGAAGGTGTTGACCGGTTTGCCATCGGGGCTGACCAGACGGGTTTCGAACGCCGGTGTCAGGCCCTGGCCCAGCTGTTTGCCGTAGCGCAGGCTGGCGAGGTGGAAGAAATCCTTGGCTTGCATGAGGGTGGAAGCGAAAACCCGGTCGATGGCCAGGATGCTGACGCGCCGCAGGGGCGTGGAGGCTTGGTTAGACATAATTCAACTTTATTTTTATAGGGGGAAGTGGTCACCAGACGGCTGGATCGTCTTATTTTTTGTCGGATGTGTCCAGTGTCCTGTATCGGAAGCGAGGCATAGTCTCTGAAGGTCAACTCCTTCTAAAAACAAAGAAAAGGTGCCGCATGATCCCCAGAACCCTGTTCAGTTCCGAGCACGAGCTTTTCCGCGACAGCGTGCGGACGTTTCTCGAAAAAGAGGCGGTGCCGTTCCACGGGCAATGGGAAAAACAAGGCTATATCGACCGCAAACTGTGGAACAAGGCGGGGGAGGCGGGGATGCTTTGCTCGCACTTGCCGGAAGAGTATGGCGGCCTGGGGGCGGACTTTCTCTACAGTGCGGTGGTGATCGAAGAAGTGGGGCGACTGGGCCTGACCGGCATCGGTTTTTCCCTGCACTCGGACATCGTGGCGCCCTACATCCTGCATTACGGCAGTGAGGCGCTGAAGCATAAATACCTGCCGAAACTGGTGTCCGGCGAGATGGTTACCGCGATCGCCATGACCGAACCGGGCGCCGGTTCCGATTTGCAGGGGGTGAAAACCACGGCCGTGCTCGATGGCGATGAGTACGTGATCAACGGCTCCAAGACTTTTATCACCAACGGCTACCTGGCCGATCTGGTGATCGTCGTCGCCAAGACCGATCCGAAGGCCGGCGCGAAGGGCACCAGTCTGTTTCTGGTGGAAGCCGAGACGCCGGGGTTCGACAAGGGCAAGCGCCTGGAGAAGGTCGGGATGAAAGCCCAGGACACCTCGGAGCTGTTCTTCCAGGACGTGCGTGTGCCCAAGGAAAACCTGCTGGGCCAGGCCGGGATGGGCTTTGCCTACCTGATGCAGGAGTTGCCTCAGGAGCGGCTCTCGGTGGCCATTGGCGGGCTGGCTTCAGCGGAAGCGGCGCTGCAATGGACGCTGGACTACACCCGCGAGCGCAAGGCGTTCGGCAAGTCGATCGCGGATTTCCAGAATACCCGGTTCAAGCTGGCGGAGATGGCCACGGAAATCCAGATCGGCCGGGTCTTCGTCGACCGCTGCCTGGAACTGCACCTGCAAGGCAAGCTCGACGTGCCGACGGCGGCGATGGCCAAGTACTGGGGCGCCGACCTGCAGTGCAAGGTGCTTGACGAGTGTGTGCAGTTGCACGGTGGCTACGGGTTCATGTGGGAGTACCCGATCGCGCGGGCATGGGCGGATGCGCGGGTGCAGCGGATCTATGCCGGCACCAATGAGATCATGAAGGAGATCATCGCCAGATCATTGTAGGAGCGAGCTAGCTCCGGGCGGCGTTCCGACGATGGTCGTTAACGATAACGTTGAAAACCTGACACCCAACGGTGTGCTCAGGTTTTTCGCGAGCAAGCTCGCTCCTACAAGTGGGGGGTTACGGCGCCGGATTCGGATGATCCTTGTGAATCGCCTCGATCCCTTCCAGTACCTCCTCCGACAATTTCAGATCAAAACTGGCGATGTTGCTCTCCAGTTGCTCCATCGTCGTCGCGCCAATGATGTTGCTGGTCACGAATGGCTGCTGCGTCACGAACGCCAGGGCCATTTGCGCCGGGTCCAGGCCGTGCTCGCGAGCCAGGGCCACGTAACGGCTGCAGGCAGCTTCCGACTGCGGGTTGAAATAGCGGCTGAAGCGGCTGTAGAGGCTCAGGCGACCTTTTGGCGGGCGGGCGCCACCTTCGTACTTGCCCGACAGGAAGCCGAACGCCAGCGGCGAGTAGGCGAGCAGGCCGCATTGCTCGCGGATGGCGATTTCCGCCAGGCCGACTTCGAAGCTGCGGTTGAGCAGGTTGTACGGGTTCTGGATCGACACGGCGCGCGGCCAGCCTCGGGCTTCGGCCAGGGCCAGGAAGCGCATGGTGCCCCAAGGCGTCTCGTTGGACAGACCGATGTGGCGGATCTTGCCGGCGCGGACCTGCTCGTCCAGCGCTTCGAGGGTGTCCTCCAGCGGAGTCAGGTTGGCTTCGATCTTGTGCTTGTAGCCCAGTTGCCCGAAGAAGTTGGTGCTGCGCTCCGGCCAGTGCAGTTGGTACAGGTCGATGTAGTCGGTCTGCAGGCGCTGGAGGCTGGCGTCCACCGCTTCGGTGATGTGCTGGCGGTTGTGGCGCAGGTTTTTGTCGCGGATGTAGTCGATGGTGTTGCCGGGGCCTGCGATCTTGCTGGCCAGGATCCAGTCGCCGCGGTCGCCGCGGCTTTTGAAGTAATTGCCGATGTAGCGCTCGGTGGTGGCGTAGGTTTCGGCCTTGGGCGGCACCGGGTACATCTCGGCGGTGTCGATGAAGTTGATCCCGGCACGCTTGGCCCGTTCAATCTGGGCGAAGGCGTCTGCCTCGCTGTTTTGCTCGCCCCAGGTCATGGTTCCGAGGCAGAGGGCACTCACGTTCAGATTGGTTCGGCCTAGCTGGCGATAGTCCATCGGGTGCTCCTTGGGCAAAACAATCATAAAAGCAGGTTGAATTATTTTTCGCAATCTGCATAATTGCGCACCTCTTTCTGCAGTGGAAGTGATGCGCCGCCGCCGAAGAATCTTGCCGTTGAACGGACGCGCCGACCCGAGCCCCCGAAAGCGTCTGTATCCGGCTGCCTTTGACTTGTCAAAGTACGCACTATTCAGTAAGATCCGCCGTCTAATTTACAGGGCGGCCCCTGAGGCTATAAAGAATGAAGACTTTTACTGCTAAACCGGAAACAGTAAAGCGCGACTGGTTTGTCGTCGACGCTGCTGGTCAGACCCTGGGTCGTCTGGCCACCGAAATCGCGAGCCGTCTGCGTGGCAAGCACAAGCCTGAGTACACTCCTCACGTTGACACCGGCGACTACATCGTCGTAATCAATGCTGAGCAGATCCGTGTTACCGGTGCTAAAACCACTGACAAAATGTACTACTCCCACTCCGGTTTCCCGGGCGGCATCAAGTCGATCAACTTTGAAAAGCTGATCGCCAAGGCCCCTGAGCGCGTGATCGAGACCGCGGTCAAAGGCATGCTGCCTAAGAACCCGCTGGGTCGCGACATGTACCGTAAGCTGAAAGTCTATGCGGGCGCTGCACACCCACATACTGCTCAGCAGCCCCAAGAACTGAAGTTTTAACGGAATAGTACATTATGTCGGCGACTCAAAATTACGGCACTGGCCGTCGCAAGACCGCAACCGCACGCGTTTTCCTGCGTCCGGGTACTGGTAACATCTCCATCAACAACCGTTCGCTGGATAATTTCTTCGGCCGTGAAACTGCCCGCATGGTAGTTCGTCAGCCGCTGGAATTGACTGAGACTGTCGAGAAGTTCGACATCTACGTCACCGTGATCGGCGGTGGTGTGAGTGGTCAGGCTGGCGCAATCCGCCACGGCATCACTCGTGCTCTGATGGACTACGACGAGACTCTGCGCAGCGCCCTGCGTAAAGCCGGCTTCGTAACCCGCGATGCTCGTGAAGTTGAACGTAAGAAAGTCGGTCTGCGTAAAGCGCGTAAGCGTCCGCAGTACTCGAAGCGTTAATTCGCTTTCACGTTCAAAAAAGAACGCCCAGTTTCCTCACGGAGCTGGGCGTTTTTTTGTGTCTGCGATTTATCAAAGAATTGCGCTGTGACAACTTGCCACATCCGCAGACGCCCTATACTACAAGGCTTGGGGGTGATGGGCTCGGGTAATTACCTTGTCAGAATTGGGGCTTTTCATTACCATTCGGCAAAATTTTTATAAGTACATAGTTTTACTTAGTAGATGCCTGATTTAACAGGCCACAAAGCTGATGGGAGAGGACTGAATGAGCAATGACGGCGTGAATGCAGGCCGGCGTCGCTTCTTGGTAGCAGCCACATCCGTGGTGGGTGCTGCAGGAGCGGTGGGGGCTGCGGTCCCGTTCGTGGGGTCATGGTTTCCCAGTGCCAAGGCGAAAGCCGCAGGTGCACCGGTGAAAGTGAATGTCAGCAAAATCGAGCCAGGCCAGCAGATGATTGCTGAGTGGCGCGGCCAGCCGGTGTTCATCGTCCGCCGTACACAGGAAATCCTGGGGAATCTGAAGAAGATCGAGGGCCAGCTCGCTGACCCGACCTCCAAGAACTCGACACAACCGACTTACGTTGATCCGGAAACCCGTTCGATCAAGCCTGAGGTCCTGCTGCTGATCGGTATCTGCACGCACCTGGGTTGCTCGCCGACCTTCCGTCCCGAAGTGGCACCTGCGGATCTGGGTAAAGACTGGGTAGGCGGCTATTTCTGCCCTTGCCACGGTTCCCACTACGATCTGGCTGGTCGCGTCTACAAGTCGCAGCCTGCGCCTTTGAACCTGCCAGTTCCCCCGCATTCCTATGAGACCGATGAAATTATTATCATTGGCGTCGATACGGAGAAAGCGTGATGAGCAAGTTCATGGATTGGGTTGATGCGCGCTTTCCCGCCACCAAGATGTGGGAAGACCATCTCAGCAAGTATTACGCTCCGAAGAACTTCAACTTCTTCTATTTCTTTGGTTCCCTGGCATTGCTCGTTCTGGTCAACCAGATCGTTACCGGTGTCTGGCTGACCATGAGCTACAACCCGTCGGCGGAAGAGGCGTTCGCTTCCGTCGAATACATCATGCGTGACGTCGAGTACGGCTCGATCCTGCGTCTGCTGCACTCCACCGGCGCTTCGGCGTTCTTCATCGTGGTCTATCTGCACATGTTCCGTGGCCTGCTCTACGGTTCGTACCAGAAACCGCGTGAGCTGGTGTGGGTCTTCGGCATGCTGATCTACCTGGCGCTGATGGCCGAAGCCTTCATGGGTTACCTGCTGCCGTGGGGCCAGATGTCGTACTGGGGGGCCCAGGTGATCATCTCGCTGTTCGGTGCGATCCCGGTCATTGGTAACGACCTGACCCAGTGGATTCGTGGTGACTACCTGATTTCCGGTATTACCCTGAACCGCTTCTTCGCCCTGCACGTGGTTGCTCTGCCGATCGTTATCCTGGGTCTGGTGGTGTTGCACATCCTGGCGTTGCACGAAGTCGGTTCGAACAACCCGGACGGTGTGGACATCAAGAAACACAAGGACGAAAACGGCATACCGCTGGACGGCATTGCCTTCCACCCGTACTACACCGTGAAAGATATCGTCGGCGTGGTGGTGTTCCTGTTCATCTTCTGCTCGATCGTGTTCTTCTTCCCGGAAATGGGCGGCTACTTCCTCGAAAAGCCGAACTTTGAAGTGGCGAACGCCTTCAAGACCCCAGAGCACATTGCTCCGGTCTGGTACTTCACCCCGTTCTACGCCATCTTGCGTGCGATTCCGGACAAGCTCCTGGGTGTGATCGCCATGGGCGCGGCCATTGCTGTGCTGTTCGTCCTGCCGTGGCTGGACCGTAGCCCGGTCAAGTCGATGCGCTACAAGGGCTGGCTGAGCAAGATCTGGCTCTGGGTGTTCTGCATCTCGTTCGTGATCCTGGGCGTGCTGGGTGTTCTGGCTCCGACTCCAGGCCGTACGCTGTTGTCGCAGGTATGTACCTTCCTGTACTTCGCCTACTTCATTCTGATGCCGTTCTACACCAGGCTCGAGAAGACCAAACCGGTTCCGGAAAGGGTGACTGGCTGATGAAAAAGCTATTTGCTGTATTGATGCTTGCTGCGCTGCCGGTGTTTGCTTTCGCAGCCGAACACGGTGGCCCCGAGCTGGAAAAAGTCGACATCGACGTTTCCGATAACGCAGCCATGCAGGACGGCGCACGTACGTTCGCCAACTACTGCATGGGTTGCCACAGTGCCAAGTTCCAACGCTATGAGCGTGTTGCCGACGACCTGGGCATTCCCCATGAGTTGATGCTGGAGAAGCTGGTGTTCACGGGTGCCAAGATCGGCGACCACATGAGCATCGGCATGCAACCAGCGGACGCCAAGGCCTGGTTTGGCGCAGCGCCGCCGGACCTGACCCTGGTTGCCCGTGTTCGCGGCACCGACTGGCTCTACGGTTACCTGAAGTCGTTCTACGAAGATCCTTCGCGCCCATGGGGCGTGAACAACAAGGTCTTCCCGAACGTGGGTATGCCTAACGTCCTGGCCGGCCTGCAAGGTCGCCAGGTGGTTGGTTGCAAACAGGTTCAGATCGTCGAAGACGGCAAGAAGCAATTTGATCCGTTGACTGGCACGCCATTGACTCATGAAGCGTGCGATCAACTGACCATCGTGCCGAAAAGCGGTGCTCTGACTGAAGAGCAGTTCGATGAGAAGGTCAAGAATCTGGTAACCTTCCTGGCTTACTCGGCTAACCCGGTTAAGCTGCAACATCAGCGCATCGGTACGTATGTATTGTTGTACCTGGCGTTCTTCTTCGTCTTCGCTTACCTGCTCAAGCGCGAATACTGGAAAGACGTGCACTGATAAAGCTTCAAGCTATTGCTGTTAATCGCGCGCGCCCAAGGGCGCCTCTGAAGATGTAGCGAAACTGGTGATCCAGTCGTTACGGGAGGCGCCCTCTGGGCGCGCTCGTTTTTGAGCTTTCGATAATTTCTACAAGCGAGGAGGATCGCCATGGGCGTGACCAATCGGTTGGCCTGTTACTCCGACCCCGCCGACCACTATTCCCACCGAGTGCGCATCGTACTGGCAGAGAAGGGTGTCAGCGCCGAGATCATTTACGTGGAGGCTGGTCGCCAGCCACCTAAACTGATTGAAGTGAACCCTTACGGCAGTCTGCCCACGCTGGTCGATCGCGACCTGGCGTTGTGGGAGTCGACAGTGGTGATGGAATATCTGGATGAGCGTTACCCGCACCCGCCGCTACTGCCGGTTTATCCCGTGGCGCGTGCCAACAGTCGTCTGCTGATTCACCGCATTCAGCGCGACTGGTGTGGTCTGGTGGACCTGATTCTGGATTCGCGGACCAAGGAAGCGGCCCGTGCCGTGGCTCGAAAAGAGTTGCGCGAAAGCCTGACGGGTGTGTCGCCACTGTTTGCCGACAAGCCGTTTTTCCTCAGCGAGGAACAAAGTCTGGTGGACTGCTGCCTATTGCCAATACTCTGGCGATTGCCGATTCTGGGTATAGAACTGCCGCGGCCGGCCAAGCCGCTGCTTGATTATATGGAGCGCCAGTTTGCGCGTGAGGCTTTCCAGGCGAGTCTGTCTGGTGTCGAACGCGACATGCGCTAAGGCTTAAGGAGCCGTTATGAACTCCAGTCGACCTTATCTGGTCCGCGCGCTCTATGAGTGGATTGTGGACAACGATTGCACCCCGCACATGCTGGTCAATTCCGAGTACCCGTCGGTGCAGGTGCCTCAGGGGTTTGCCAGTGACGGACAGATCGTCCTGAACGTATCGCCGCAAGCCGTGCGTCACTTGCACATGGATAACGAGGCGGTCAGTTTCGAGGGGCGCTTTGGTGGCGTGCCGCACACCTTGTACGTGCCAATTGCTTCGATCCTGGGTATCTACGCCCGGGAGAATGGCCAGGGCATGGTGTTCGATCTGGAGTCGCCGATGGGCGAGGACGACGAGATCGAACCGGATGACGATCTTCCGCCACCCGACAGTGAGCCACCGCGTCCAAGCGGTCGCCCCAGTCTGAAAGTGGTGAAGTAATAAAAAAGGCGATCCAGATGGATCGCCTTTTTTATTGCGTGGGATTGCAGGTCAGTCGATGTACTCGAACAACTTCACAATCTTCTGCACGCCGGATACGCCCTGAACCAGGTTGGTCGCCTGCGCCGCTTCCTGCTTGGTCAGCAGGCCCAGCAAGTAGACGATGCCGTTTTCAGTGACAACCTTGATGCGCGAGCCGGGGATGTTCGCATCGGCGAGCATCTGGGTCTTGATCTTGGTGGTCAGCCAGGTGTCGTTCTGGCGTGCCAGCAACGAAGAGGGTGGCAGGACTTGCAGTTCGTTGTGCACCTGTTTCACTCGCTGGACAGCGGCGGCGGCCTGTTCGGCCTTGGCCTTGAGGTCCGCGCGTGGCGTTTGCCCGGCGAGCAGCACGACACCGTTGAAGCTGGTGACGACGATGTGCGAATCCTTATCCAGGGCCGGGTCGGCCTTGGCGATGTTCACGCCAACCTTGGTGTCGATCAGGGAATCGTCGATCTTGCTGCCCAGTGTGCGAGTGCCACGGTCATCTTCAATCGGTGCTTCACGGCTGGCAGTCACCACCGAGGTGCAGCCGCTGATGCCGAGGCACAGGGTCAAGGCCAGTAGGCCAAGGCGATTAGGGGTCATTCTTCACTCCCGAACAATTGGCTGTCGATCAAGTCGCAAAGGCAATGGATCGCCAGCAGGTGGACTTCTTGAATACGAGCGGTGACGTTGGCCGGTACGCGAATCTCGACGTCCTCGGGCAACAGCAGCGACGCCATGCCGCCGCCATCACGTCCCGTCAATGCTACGACAATCATTTCGCGATCATGTGCGGCCTGGATCGCTTGAATTATGTTGGCCGAGTTGCCGCTGGTGGAGATCGCCAGCAACACATCGCCCGGTTGGCCGAGTGCACGGATCTGCTTGGAGAAGATTTCGTTGTAGCTGTAGTCGTTGGCGATCGAGGTGATCGTCGAGCTGTCGGTCGTCAGGGCGATGGCCGGCAGGCTCGGGCGCTCGCGCTCGAAGCGATTGAGCAGCTCGGACGAGAAGTGCTGGGCATCGCCGGCAGAGCCGCCGTTGCCGCAGGAAAGCATTTTGCCTTCGTTGAGCAGGGCGTTGACCATGACCTGGCTGGCTTGCTCGATGTGCGGTGCAAGTACTTCCATCGCCTGTTGCTTGGTATCGATACTGGCCTGAAAAAGCTGGCGAATTCGCGATTGCATGTCCATCTGTGTGACCTTAAGTAGCGCGGCTGTTCGGCACGTGAATGTGCAGCCCGCAAAGCAAAGAGCAAAAGTGTTGGGTGATAGTGTCCGGTTCGCAATGCCGGCGATCAGCCGTCGAAGGCATTCTGTAGCCAGTTCATTTGATCGAGGTTGCTGTCGATGGCAATCACGTCGAAGCGGCAAGGGGAATTGGCCCAGCGCGGCTCGCGCTGAAGAAAATATTGCGCGGCGAAAATCAGTTTTTGCCGTTTGCGCTCATCGATGCTATCGAGCGCGCCACCCCATTGAGTGTTTTTTCTGTAGCGGACTTCAACGAATACTACTGTATCGCCATCTAGCATGACCAGATCAAGCTCGCCGCGTTTACACAACCAGTTCTGCGCCAGCAGGCGCAGACCCTGTTGTTGAAGATGCTCGAGCGCATGGCGCTCGGCATCCTTGCCGCTTTGCTGGCGTGACCTGTCGGGCATCAGCGAGCGGTGTCCGGCAGGCGCTGAACCTGGCCATTGGCGAACTCGGCCCATGGCAACTGGCGCACGACGCGCTGGCTCTGAGACATGCCAAGGCTGCCCGACTCACCGTCGATGCGGCTGTCCGGCAGGGACTTGAGCTGGCCCAGGCGTGGCGCCAGTCGATAGGCGTCCACACCCATCGCATACAGGCGCCCCAGGCTGCCGGCGGCTTGTGGCCACTGGGCAGTGACCTGGCGGCGCAGTGGATCATTGGCGTCCAGCAACCATGGTGTCTCGCAGAAGCGAATGCCATTCATGTCGTTGTACTGGTTGACGTCACCGCTGGCGCTGAACACGTGGGAGGTGGCGTAGACCGGAACATCGCCTGCGTACTGGAAGTTCAGGGTCGGTTTGATCTGCTGGGCCTGTTGCGGTGTTGCGGCGAGGAAAATGAACTCGATGTCCTGGCGGCGCGATGGCTGGGCAGCCACTTGCGAGCCAACCGTGCTTTGCAGGCTCTTGGCGCGACCTTCGCTCTGGCGCAGCTGGAACATGTCGGCAATCTGCTGGGCCAACTGGACCGGCTGGTCGACGCGTTCGGTGGCGACGATGGTGCCGCCATTGGCTTGCCAATCCTGGCTGAACGCCTTGAGCACGCGGTCGCCCCATTCACCTTTCGGCACCATGATGGCTGCGCGATGCAGGCCGTCGGCGCGAGCGCGGCGCGACACTTCGCGGGCTTCGTCTTCGGCGGCAAGACCGAACTGGAACAACTGCGCCGGGCCTTGATCGCCCTCGCTGTAATTCAGTGCCAGGGTGGTGATCGGCAATTGCGGGCGAGTGCTCAGCTGTTTGACCAGCGGCTTCTCCAGCGGGCCGACGACCAGTTGCACGCCATCGGCCTGGGCCTTGCGGTAGAACTCGTCCATGGAGGTCAGGCGCGAGCTGTCATAGAACTCGATGGCGGGTGGTTTCTGCCCGGCCTGTTGGGCCTGGTAGTGAGCGGCCATGAAGCCGTCGCGCAGCGCTTTACCAACCGAGGCCAGTTGGCCTTCCTGAGGCAGCAGCAGGGCGATCTTGTTCAGGGGCTGGCTGGCCAGCTCCTTGAGTTGGGTCAGTGGCTGCGGCAATTGAACGGCTGCCGGGTGCTTCGGATTCTGCGCGCGCCAGTTGTCGATGGCAGCCTGTTGCTGCTCCAGGGTGCCGGCGGATTTCACAGCCAGTGCCAGGGCCATCCAGCCGCCGAGATCGTCGGTGGCACTTGGCTGCAACTGATTGGTCGGTAGCGAAGCGATCAGTGTCCAGATGGCTTCATGGTTTTTGCTCGCGGCTTCACCTTCGAGCATCGGGGCGATGAAAATGCGCTGGCGAGCGGCGGCGAGGGTCTGGCCATCGGCTTCAAGTGCGCGGGCGTGAACGGTGCCGGTGCGGACCTGTTGTTCGTCGGGCAGTTCGCTCAAGTATTGCAGGCTTGGGTGGCTCAAGGCAGCCAGCGCGGCCTTGGGCTGATTGCGGGTCATGGCCAGTTCAGCCGCCAGGGTGTTGGCGAAAACCTGTGGGCCCGGCTTGAGCTGTTCGACAGGAACCTGTTGCAGGATTTGCGCGGACTGGCCGGCATTGCCCTGGCGATAGGCCAGGTCGGCAGCGCTCAAGCGCAGCAGGGCGGCATCTTCCGGTGATTTGCTTTGGGAGGCCTTCTCAAGCAGTTGCTCGATACTGGCGTCCGGTGTCCGTGGAAGCTCGCCAAGGCTGGAGGAGGGCGAGCTGGCGCAAGCCGCCAGCAAGGCAGCGAGGCAGAGGGCAGATAACAGCCGCAGGCAAGCGATCATGTAAGCGTATCCTGATACTCGATCAAATTAGCGTGGAATTGTACCCAAGCACTGGCCGGGGCGCGATGTTACTGGCGTGAATCGATCAATTTAGCTGGTGTAAATGTTGCGCCAGTGCATAAACGGTCGCCGATACCTTGTTTGCTTGCGGGTATCGTGAGTCTCGCTACGCGCTACAATGGCGACTTTTACCGATCATGAGGTGTGCGCTTTGACTGCTCCAGGTGCTTTGAATTCCGCTGCTGGCTCGCTTTATGTGGTGGCGACGCCCATCGGCAACCTGGATGACATCAGTGCGCGGGCGCTGAAGATTCTGCGTGAAGTGGCCTTGATTGCCGCGGAAGACACCCGCCATTCCCAGCGCTTGATGCAACACTTCGGCATTTCGACGCCATTGGCGGCCTGTCATGAGCACAACGAGCGGGATGAAGGTAGTCGCTTTATCACTCGCCTGCTTGCCGGTGACAACGTGGCGTTGATCTCGGATGCCGGGACACCGCTGATTTCCGATCCGGGTTATCACCTGGTGCGGCAGGCCCGGGCGGCGGGCATCAATGTGGTGCCGGTTCCGGGTGCCTGCGCGCTGATTGCAGCGTTGTCGGCGGCGGGTCTGCCTTCCGACCGATTCATTTTTGAAGGTTTCCTCCCGGCCAAGGCTGTGGGGCGGCGAGCGCGTCTCGAACAGGTAAAGGAAGAGCCTCGCACATTGATCTTCTATGAGGCTCCGCATCGCATCCTTGAATGCCTGCAAGACATGGAGCTGGTGTTCGGTCCCGAGCGCCCGGCGCTGCTTGCCCGTGAGCTGACCAAGACGTTTGAGACTCTCAAGGGGTTGCCGCTGGCTGAGCTGCGCGAGTTTGTCGAGTTGGACAGCAATCAGCAGCGTGGCGAGTGCGTGGTGCTGGTGGCGGGCTGGTCTGCGCCTGAGGAGGAAGGTGCCGTCAGCAGTGAGGCGATGCGCATCCTCAACCTGTTGCTCGAAGAAATGCCGCTCAAACGTGCGGCGGCGTTGGCGGCGCAAATCACCGGCGAGCGAAAGAATGTGCTGTACCAGATCGCGCTGGATCAGCAGAAGGGCGAGTAAAACCCGACGCACAGGCGTGCTCAATGGCGCTTGGCGCTTGTTCTTCGGGCGCTGTGCCGGTAACCTTCGCGGCGGAGAGTCGATCGGACAGTCGCTGCCCTCTATGAAAATTAGGGGGGGGAGGAAAGTCCGGGCTCCATAGGGCGAAGTGCCAGGTAATGCCTGGGAGGCGTGAGCCTACGGAAAGTGCCACAGAAAATAACCGCCTAAGCGCTTCGGCGCCGGTAAGGGTGAAAAGGTGCGGTAAGAGCGCACCGCACGTCTGGCAACAGTTCGTGGCTAGGTAAACCCCACTTGGAGCAAGACCAAATAGGGTCCCAAGGCGTGGCCCGCGCTGGGACCGGGTAGGTTGCTAAAGATGTCCAGTGATGGCCATCGTAGACGAATGACTGTTCAAGACAGAACCCGGCTTACAGATCGACTCTCCACCTTTTTCTTTCCTCTGTTTGAATCATCGGGCAGGGGGGTGGGTGATAGCAATTTCCCTCCTTACACATTCATCCGCAGAACCTCTTTTGTAATACCAAAAAAATCTTACTCTTAATAAATTACTTTAACTTTCGAACGCAGCCTTCTGTGCTGATTCAAGTTATCGGTCAGTTTCATCTGACGGATTCTCGTTACCCCTCCTTTAATGCTCCTAAATCTCAGTTCTGTAAGGGTTTTCCTTTAATCCGCGCCTTGACGGTGTGGTGGGCGCATTCCTATAGTGTGCGTAAGTGGCGGAAAGTGGCATGAAGTGGGTTTTTTGAACTCAAAACGCTAGAATTTGGAGAAACGCTGACGTGTTTCGCGGAGCCAACGCTATCAGTCTCGATGCAAAGGGCCGTCTCGCAATGCCGAGCCGGTACCGTGACGAGCTCGATTCGCGCAGCTCCGGTCAATTGATCGTGACAATTGATGCCGTTGATCCTTGTTTGTGTGTTTACCCCCTCGATGAGTGGGAAATTATTGAAACCAAACTGCGCGCACTGCCTTCGCTTCGCGAAGAGAACCGCCGCCTGCAACGTTTACTGATTGGTAATGCCGTCGACCTCGAGCTCGATGGCAGTGGTCGTTTTCTGGTTCCGCCGCGTCTTCGTGAATATGCCAAGTTGGATAAGCGCGCGATGTTGGTAGGCCAACTGAACAAGTTCCAATTGTGGGACGAGGATGCCTGGAACGCGGTTTCTGCCGCTGACCTGGCTGCCATTCAACAACCGGGCGCTATGCCTGATGAACTGCGTGATTTGATCCTGTGACTATTGATAGCGGCTTTAACCACATCACCGTACTGCTTGACGAAGCCGTCGAGGCTCTCGCCGTACGTCCTGATGGCTGCTATCTGGACGGTACGTTCGGGCGCGGTGGACACAGCCGGTTGATCCTCAGCCAGCTCGGTCCCGATGGTCGGTTGCTCGGATTCGATAAAGATCCACAAGCGATTGCCACCGGGCAAACGCTAGCGGCCGAAGACGGCCGCTTTGTCGTTGTGCAGCGCAGCTTTGCCGAACTCGGTTCGGAAGTCGCCGAACGCGGTCTGGCCGGCAAGGTCAGCGGCGTGCTGCTGGATCTGGGCGTGTCTTCGCCGCAGCTCGACGATCCTGAGCGCGGCTTCAGCTTCCTCAACGACGGTCCGCTGGACATGCGCATGGATCCGTCCCGTGGCATCAGCGCCGCCGAATTCGTCAATACCGCGCCCGTGGAAGAAATCGCCCGGGTGTTCAAGGAATACGGCGAAGAGCGTTTCTCCGGCCGCATGGCCCGTGCCGTGGCCGAGCGCCGCGACATCAAGCCATTCGAGCGCACCGGTGACCTGGCAGAAGTCCTGAAGGTCGCCAACCCTGCGTGGGAAAAGGGCAAAAACCCTGCAACCCGCGCGTTCCAGGGATTGCGTATTCACGTCAACAACGAACTGGGCGATCTGGAAACCGGCCTCGAAGCCGCGCTGGAATGCCTGGAAGTGGGCGGTCGCCTGGTGGTGATCAGCTTCCATTCGCTGGAAGACCGTATCGTCAAACTGTTCATGCGCAAGCTGGTGAAAGGCGAAGCCGACAACCTGCCGCGCAATCTGCCGGTTCGGCATGTCGCCTTCGAACCGAAAATCAAAGTCCACGGCAAAGCGCAGACGGCCTCCGACGCCGAACTCAAAGCCAATCCACGTTCCCGTAGTGCTGTCATGCGCGTGGCGGAGAAGCTGCGGTGAGCAAGCTTTTCGCCAAGCCATTGCCCGGCGGAAGCTTCTTCATGCTGCTGCTGTTTGTCGGCGTGCTCGTGTCGGCCATCGGCGTGTCCTACAGCGCGCACTGGAACCGTCAGCTGTTGAATTCGCTGTACAACGAATTGAGCGTGCGCGACAAGGCGCAGGCGGAGTGGGGCCGGTTGATTCTGGAGCAGAGCACCTGGACCGCCCACAGCCGTATCGAAGTGCTGGCCACTGAACAATTGAAAATGCACATCCCCGGTGCCGCTGACGTGAAGATGGTGGCGCCATGATGAAACTCGAAGGCGCGCTTTTCCCATGGCGGTTCCGTCTGGTGCTGGGTTTGCTCGGCATCATGGTGGCCGCGATTGCCTGGCGCATCATCGATTTGCAAGTGGTCGACCGTGCTTTCCTTAAAGGTCAGGGCGATGCCCGCAGTGTTCGTCATATTCCGATTCCGGCTCACCGTGGTCTGATCACCGACCGTAACGGCGAGCCTTTGGCCGTGAGTACTCCGGTCACCACCCTTTGGGCCAATGCCAAGGAAATGCAAACGGCCAAAGAGAAGTGGCCAGCACTGGCCGCTGCACTGGGGCAAGACCCGAAAGCCTTGGCCGAGCGCCTTGAAGCGCAAGCCAATAAAGAATTCATTTACCTGGTGCGCGGGCTGACGCCTGAGCAGGGTCAGGCGGTGCTCGATCTGAAAGTGCCAGGCGTCTATGGCATCGAGGAGTTCCGCCGTTTCTATCCGGCCGGTGAAGTGACCGCGCATATGGTCGGCTTTACCGACATCGATGACCATGGAAAGGAAGGTATCGAGCTGGCCTATGACGAATGGCTGGCCGGGGTGCCGGGTAAACGACAAGTCATCAAGGACCGGCGCGGCCGGTTGATCAAGGATGTCCAGGTCACCAAAAACGCCAAGGCCGGCAAGCCCTTGGCGTTGTCCATTGACCTGCGCCTGCAATACCTGGCCAACCGCGAGTTGCGCAACGCGATCATCGAGAACGGCGCCAAGGCCGGCAGCCTGGTGATCATGGACGTGAAGACCGGCGAGATTCTCGCGATGGTCAACCAGCCGACCTACAACCCGAATAACCGCCGCAACCTGCAGCCGGCGATGATGCGTAACCGCGCGATGATCGACGTGTTCGAGCCAGGCTCGACCATGAAGGCGATCTCGATGAGCGCCGCCATTGAAACCGGCCGCTGGAAACCGAGCGACACGGTCGAGGTGTATCCGGGCACCTTGCAGATTGGCAAGTACACCATCAAGGACGTTTCCAAGTCCGAAGGTCCGGTGCTCGACCTGACCGGCATCCTGATCAACTCCAGTAACGTCGGCATGAGTAAGGTCGCATTCGATATCGGCGGCGAAACGATTTTCCGCCTGGCGCAGAAAGTCGGCCTCGGCCAGGACACTGGCCTCGGCTTCCCGGGCGAGCGCGTCGGCAACCTGCCGAACTACCGCGAGTGGCGCAAGGCCGAGACCGCGACGCTGTCTTATGGCTACGGTGTTTCCGTGACCGCGATCCAGTTGGTCCACGCCTTCTCGGCCCTGGCCAACAATGGTCGTCTCGCGCCGCTGACCCTGATCAAGACCGACAAGGCGCCGCAAACCACTCAGGTATTGCCGGAAGCTGTCGCGAAAACCATGCAAACCATGCTGCAACAAGTGATCGAAGCCCCGCGCGGTGTTTTCCGTGCGCAGGTGCCGGCTTATCACGTGGGCGGCAAATCGGGTACCGCGCGTAAAACGTCGGTCGGCACCAAGGGTTATGCCGAGAACTCCTACCGTTCGCTGTTCGCCGGTTTCGGCCCGATGAGCGATCCGCGTTACGCCATCGTGGTGGTAATCGACGAGCCGACCAAGGCCGGTTACTTCGGTGGCCTGGTTTCCGCGCCGGTGTTCAGCCGTGTGATGTCGGGCACCCTGCGCCTGATGAACATTACTCCAGACAACCTGCCACCTACTCAACAAGCGAACGCAACACCGGTCGTTCCGCTGAAAGCCAATGGAGGGCGCGGCTGATGTCCCTGAGCCTGAACAAGATTTTCCCTCACGCCGGCCACGATCTGCTGATTCGCGAACTCGCCCTGGACAGCCGCAATGTGCGCGCGGGTGATCTGTTCCTTGCCGTGCCAGGCGGGAAATTCGATGGGCGCGCACATATTGCCGACGCCTTGCAACGCGGCGCGGCTGCGGTGGCCTATGAAATAGAAGGCGCCACGGTCCTGCCAATCACGGAAGTGCCGCTGATTCCGGTCAAGGGCCTGGCGGCTCAACTGTCGGACATCGCCGGGCGTTTTTATGGCGAGCCGAGCCATCACCTGAACCTGGTGGGCGTAACCGGCACCAACGGCAAGACCAGCGTGACTCAATTGGTCGCCCAGGCACTGGACCTGCTCGGCCAGCACTGCGGCTTGGTCGGCACGCTCGGTTGCGGTTTCTACGGCGCGCTGGAAAGCGGCCTGCACACCACGCCGAATCCGATTGCCGTGCAAGCGACCCTGGCGGACCTGAAGAAGGCCGGGGCCAAAGCCGTGGCGATGGAAGTTTCTTCCCATGGCCTGGACCAGGGCCGTGTAACGGCATTGGCCTTCGATGTGGCGGTGATGACTAACCTGTCCCGCGATCACCTGGATTACCACGGCACCATGCAGGCTTACGGCGAAGCCAAGTCCAGGCTGTTTGCCTGGACTGATTTGAAATGCCGCGTGGTCAATCTCGACGACGAGTTTGGTCGGCAATTGGCCGCCGACAAGTGCGAGTCGCGGCTGATCACCTATAGCCTGGAAGATTCCAGCGCCTACCTGTATTGCCGCCAGGCGCAATTCGACGACGAAGGCGTGCGCGCCACACTGGTCACGCCGCAGGGCGAGCACCTCTTGCGCAGCACCTTGCTCGGTCGCTTCAACCTGAGCAATGTCCTGGCGGCGGTCGGTGCGTTGCTCGGTCTGGATTACGCCCTGGACGAAATCCTCAAGGTGCTGCCGAAGCTTGAAGGCCCTGCCGGTCGCATGCAGCGCCTGGGCGGTGGCTCGCAGCCGTTGGTGGTGGTCGATTACGCCCACACCCCGGATGCCCTGGAAAAAGTACTGCTGGCTCTGCGTCCACACGCCAAGGGCCGGTTGCTGTGTCTGTTCGGCTGTGGCGGCGACCGTGATCGCGGCAAGCGTCCATTGATGGCCGAAGTGGTCGAGCGCCTGGCCGATGGCGTGTTGGTGACCGATGACAATCCGCGCACTGAAGATCCATCGGTGATTTTCGATGACATCCGCGCCGGTTTCACGGCTGAGGATAAAGTGGAGTTCGTTGCCGGTCGTGGTCAGGCGATTGCCCGGCTGATCGCCAGTGCCTCGGTGGATGACGTGATCGTCCTGGCCGGTAAAGGTCACGAGGACTATCAGGAAATCAACGGCGAGCGTCATGCCTTTTCCGATCTGGTCGAGGCCGATCATGCCTTGACCGCGTGGGAGGTGGCCCATGCTTAAGGCCTTGAACCTGAGTGAGCTGACCGGCGCGCTGAATGCTCGCCTGGTGTCCGCCGATGCCAGTTTCGACGGTGTCAGCATCGATAGCCGCGCAATCAAGCCCGGTCAACTGTTTATCGCGTTGGCCGGTCCGCGCTTCGATGGTCATGATTATCTGAATGAAGTCGCCGCCAAGGGCGCCGTGGCTGCGCTGGTCGAGCGTGAAGTCGCCGACAGCACGCTGCCGCAACTGTTGGTCAGCGACACCCGTCAGGCATTGGGGCAGCTCGGTGCGTTGAACCGCGCCGCGTTCACCCAACCCGTTGCAGCCATCACTGGTTCCAGCGGCAAGACCACGGTCAAGGAAATGCTTGCGAGCATCCTGCGTACGCGCGGTGCAGTGCTGGCGACCCGTGGCAACCTGAATAATGACCTCGGCGTTCCGCTGACCCTGCTCGAACTGGCGCCGGAACATACCGCTGCGGTGATCGAGCTGGGTGCCTCGCGCCTGGGCGAAATTGCCTACACCGTGAGCATGACCAAACCCCATGTGGCCATTCTCAATAACGCCGGGACCGCCCACGTCGGTGAGTTCGGCGGTCCGGACAAAATCGTCGAAGCCAAGGGCGAGATCATTGAAGGGCTGGATGCCGATGGCGTCGCCGTTCTCAATCTCGACGACAAGGCATTCGGTATCTGGAAGGCGCGCGCCGGTGAGCGCAAAGTGCTGACGTTTGCGTTGAGCAACGCCAGCGCCGATTTCCATGCCAGTGACCTGGCCACCGATGCCCGCGGCTGCCCGGCGTTCAACCTGCACAGCCCTGAAGGCTCGGAGCGCGTTCAACTGAACCTGCTCGGCACCCACAACGTCGCCAATGCCATGGCCGCCGCCGCTGCCGCCCATGCCCTGGGTGTGTCGCTGTTCGGTATCGCCGTCGGCCTTGGCGCGGTGCAACCGGTCAAGGGTCGCACCGTTGCGCAATTGGCCAGCAATGGCATACGCGTGATCGATGACACTTACAACGCCAATCCCACCTCCATGTGCGCTGCCGTTGATATACTGGCCGGCTTTTCCGGTCGCACCGTCCTGGTGCTCGGGGATATCGGCGAGTTGGGCGAATGGGCGGAGCAGGGGCACCGCGACGTGGGCGAGTACGCCCGTGGCAAGGTTTCTGCGCTGTACGCCGTCGGGCCAATGATGGCTCACGCCGTGAACGCATTCGGTCCACAGGCTTTTCACTTCAGCACGCAGGCTGAGCTGATCAAGGCCCTGGGCGCCGAGCAAGACACAAACACCACCATTTTGATCAAGGGGTCGCGCAGCGCTGCGATGGAAAACGTCGTCGCCGCCTTGTGCGGGTCCAGTCTGGAGAAACATTAATGCTGCTGCTGCTAGCGGAGTATCTGCAACAGTTCTACAAAGGCTTCGCGGTCTTCCAGTACCTGACCCTGCGCGGGATTCTCGGTGTACTGACCGCGCTGGTCTTGTCGCTGTGCTATGGCCCGTGGATGATCCGCACCCTGCAGAACCGTCAGATCGGTCAATCCGTTCGCAATGACGGCCCGCAGTCGCACCTGTCCAAATCGGGTACGCCAACCATGGGCGGCGCACTGATTCTGTCGTCCATCGGTGTCAGCACCCTGTTGTGGGCTGACCTGAGCAACCGTTACGTCTGGGTCGTGTTGCTGGTGACCCTGCTGTTCGGCGCCATCGGCTGGGTCGACGACTACCGCAAGGTCATCGAGAAAAACTCCCGCGGGCTGCCAAGCCGCTGGAAGTATTTCTGGCAATCGGTATTCGGCCTGGGCGCGGCGATCTTTCTGTATGTGACCGCCGCCACGCCGGTGGAAACCACGCTGATCCTGCCGATGCTCAAGGACTACAGCATTCCATTGGGCGCCGGCTTCATCGTCCTGACCTATTTCGTGATCGTCGGTTCGAGCAACGCGGTCAACCTGACCGACGGCCTCGACGGCCTGGCGATCATGCCGACCGTGATGGTCGGCGGTGGCCTGGGGATTTTCTGCTACCTGTCGGGTAACGTGAAATTTGCCGAATACCTGCTGATTCCTTACGTACCGGGCGCAGGCGAGTTGATCGTGTTCTGTGGCGCGTTGATCGGAGCTGGCCTGGGCTTCCTCTGGTTCAACACCTATCCGGCACAAGTCTTCATGGGTGACGTCGGCGCACTGGCGCTGGGCGCGGCCCTGGGCACCATCGCGGTGATCGTCCGTCAGGAAATCGTCCTGTTCATCATGGGCGGTGTGTTCGTGATGGAAACCCTGTCCGTCGTCATTCAGGTCGCCTCTTTTAAACTGACCGGTCGCCGCGTATTCCGCATGGCACCGATTCACCACCACTTTGAACTCAAGGGCTGGCCCGAGCCGCGCGTGATCGTCCGTTTCTGGATCATCACCGTGATTCTCGTGCTGGTCGGCCTTGCCACCCTGAAGCTGAGGTAGAAACACGTGTCTCTGATCGCTTCTGACCACTTCCGCATCGTTGTCGGCCTCGGCAAGAGCGGCATGTCCCTGGTTCGCTTCCTGGCGAACCGGGGCGTGTCGTTTGCCGTGGCCGATACGCGGGAAAATCCACCGGAACTGGCCACGCTCAAGCGTGACTATCCGCACGTGGAAGTGCGTTGTGGCGAGCTCGACGTCGAATTCCTGTGCCGTGCCGACGAGCTCTACGTGAGCCCCGGCCTGGCGCTGGCGACCCCGGCCCTGCAGGCTGCTGCCGCCCGTGGCGTGAAATTGTCCGGTGACATCGAGCTGTTCGCGCGTAACGCGAAGGCGCCGATAGTGGCCATCAGCGGCTCCAACGCGAAAAGTACCGTCACCACGCTGGTCGGCGAAATGGCGGCTGCGGCCGGCAAACGTGTTGCTGTCGGTGGCAATCTCGGTACCCCGGCGTTGGACTTGCTCAGCGACGACATCGAGTTGTACGTGATGGAACTGTCGAGTTTCCAGCTGGAAACCACCGACCAACTCAACGCCGAAGTGGCGACCGTGCTCAACATCAGCGAAGACCACATGGACCGTTACAGCGGTCTGCCGGCCTACCACCTGGCCAAGCACCGGATCTTCCGTGGCGCCAGGCAGTTCGTGGTCAATCGCCAGGATGCCCTGAGTCGTCCGTTGATGGGCGAAGGGCAGCCATGCTGGACTTTCGGCCTGAGCAAACCCGATTTCAAGGCGTTTGGTATCCGTGAAGAAGACGGCGAGAAATACCTGGCCTTCGAATTCCGGAACCTGATGCCGGTGCGCGAGTTGAAGATTCGTGGCGCCCACAACCAGTCCAACGCCCTGGCGGCCCTGGCCCTGGGCCATGCGGTCGGCCTGCCGTTCGATGCCATGCTGTCGAGCCTGCGCACCTTCGCCGGTCTCGAGCATCGTTGCCAATGGGTTCGTGACCTCGACGGCGTGGGCTACTACAACGATTCCAAAGCCACCAACGTCGGCGCCGCACTGGCGGCCATCGAAGGTTTGGGCGCAGACATCGACGGCAAAGTCGTGCTGATCGCCGGTGGCGACGGCAAGGGTGCCGAGTTCAAGGACCTGCGCGATCCGGTGGCGGCCAACTGCCGCGCCATGGTCCTGATGGGCCGCGATTCCGACAAGATCGGCGAGGCCATCGGCGATGCCGTACCGCTGATCCGCGCCGGTTCCCTGGTCGAGGCTGTCGAGCAATGCCGCGCCGCGGCCCAGCCGGGCGACGTAGTGCTGCTGTCCCCAGCCTGCGCCAGTTTCGACATGTTCAAGAACTACGAAGACCGTGGTCACCAGTTCGTCCAAGCCGTGGAGGATCTGGCATGAGCCTGAAAGGCATCATCAAGCCGTATCCATCGCCGCTCATCACCGGGCGCGGTATTGACCTCGACTTTCCGATGCTCGCCGGTTGCCTGACGCTGCTCGGTCTTGGGCTGATCATGATCGCCTCGGCATCGACCGAAGTGGCGGCCGTGCAGTCGGGCAGCGCCCTGTATTACATGATTCGCCACCTCATTTACGTGGTGCTGGGCCTGGGTGCCTGCATCGTTACCATGATGATCCCGATTGCCACCTGGCAACGCCTGGGCTGGCTGATGCTGTTGGGGGCGTTCGGCTTGCTGGTGATGGTGATCATTCCGGGGATCGGCCGTGAGGTTAACGGCTCGATGCGCTGGATCGGCTTCAGTTTCTTCAACGTCCAGCCTTCCGAGATCGCCAAGGTGTTCGTGGTGATCTACCTCGCCGGTTATCTGGTGCGTCGCCAGAAAGAAGTGCGTGAAAGCTGGATGGGCTTCTTCAAGCCGTTCATCGTGCTGCTGCCGATGGCGGGCCTGCTGCTGATGGAGCCGGACTTCGGTGCCACCGTCGTGATGATGGGGGCCGCGGCGGCGATGCTGTTCCTTGGCGGCGTCGGGCTGTTCCGTTTTTCCCTGATGGTGGTCCTGGCCGTCGGCGCGGTGGTGCTGTTGATTCAAATGCAGCCGTATCGAATGGCGCGTCTGACCAACTTTGCCGACCCGTGGGCCGACCAGTTCGGCGCCGGCTATCAGTTGTCCCAGGCATTGATCGCCTTCGGCCGCGGCGAATGGCTGGGCGTTGGCCTGGGCAACAGCGTGCAAAAACAGTTCTACCTGCCGGAAGCCCACACTGACTTCGTGTTCTCGGTCCTGGCCGAAGAACTGGGTGCGGTGGGTTCGTTGTGCACCGTGGCACTGTTCGTCTTCGTGTGTATTCGTGGCATGTACATCGGTTTGTGGGCTGAAAAGGCCAAGCAGTTTTTTGCAGCTTACGTGGCATACGGTCTGTCGTTCCTGTGGATTGGTCAATTCCTGATCAACATCGGCGTGAACGTCGGCCTGCTGCCGACCAAGGGGCTGACCCTGCCGTTCCTCAGCTATGGCGGCAGTTCGTTGGTGATCTGCTGTGCCTGTCTCGGCTTGTTGCTGCGCATCGAGTGGGAAAGTCGAACCCACCTGGGCAGTGAAGAGATGGAGTTCCATGAGAGCGACTTCGCCGAGGAGCCGAACCATGGGCGCTAACGTCATGATCATGGCTGGCGGCACCGGTGGCCACGTGTTCCCGGCGCTGGCCTGTGCCCGCGAATTCCAGGCGCGCGGCTATACCGTGCACTGGCTCGGCACCCCGCGTGGGATCGAGAACGATCTGGTGCCGGCGGCCGGTATCGAGTTGCATCGGATCAACGCCAGCGGTCTGCGCGGCAAGGGCAAATTGTCCCTGCTCAAGGCACCGTTCATGTTGTTCAAGTCGGTCTGGCAGGCGCGGGCGATCATTCGCCGTCTGCAACCGGTCTGTGTCGTGGGATTTGGTGGTTTTGTGACCGGTCCTGGCGGTGTCGCGGCCAAACTGGCCGGCGTGCCGGTGATCGTTCACGAGCAGAACGCCGTGGCCGGTACCGCCAATCGGTTGCTGGTGCCGTTGGCCGCCCGAGTCTGTGAAGCGTTCCCCGACACCTTTACCCTGTCGGACAGCCGCCGGACCACCGGTAATCCGGTGCGCACCGAGCTGTTCCTCGAGACATCGCGACCTGCCCTGGCCGGTCGCAAGGCGCGTTTGCTGATCCTGGGCGGAAGCCTGGGCGCAGAACCGTTGAACAAGTTGCTGCCTGAAGCCCTGTCGCAAGTCGCTGGCGATCTGCGTCCGGAAGTGTTCCATCAGGCCGGCAAAAACCACGATGAAGTGACTGCAGAGCGCTATCGCGCGGCTGGCGTCGAGGCGCAGGTGCAGCCCTTCATCAAAGACATGGCCCAAGCCTACAGCTGGGCCGACCTGGTGGTGTGCCGCGCAGGCGCGCTGACCATCAGTGAACTGGCCGCTGCCGGTCTGCCCTCGATGCTGGTGCCTTTACCTCACGCCATCGACGATCACCAGACCCGCAACGCCGAATATTTGGCCCGTGAAGGCGCAGCCTTCCTGATGCCACAAAGAACGACTGGTGCAGCGGATCTTGCCGCTCGCCTGACAGAGGTCCTGATGCAACCACAACGACTCAACGAAATGGCTACCGCGGCACGCCGCCTGGCCAAACCCGATGCCACCCGTAACGTGGTCGATAGCTGCCTGGAGGTGGCCCATGGTTGAGAATCAGAAAGCCATGCCGCAACCGGAAATGCGCCGCATCCGCCGCATCCACTTCGTCGGTATCGGCGGCGTGGGCATGTGCGGGATTGCTGAAGTATTGTTGAACCTGGGCTATGAAGTGTCCGGTTCCGACCTGAAGGCTTCGCCGGTGACCGAGCGTCTGGAGTCCTTCGGGGCGCAGATCTTCATCGGCCACCGCGCCGAGAACGCCGCCGCTGCCGATGTGCTGGTGGTGTCGAGCGCCGTGAACACGTCCAACCCGGAAGTCGCCACCGCGCTGGAACGCCGTATCCCGGTGGTGCCGCGTGCAGAGATGCTGGCTGAGCTGATGCGTTATCGCCACGGTATCGCCGTTGCCGGTACCCACGGCAAAACCACCACCACCAGCCTGATCGCTTCGGTGTTCGCCGCCGGTGGCCTGGACCCGACATTCGTCATTGGTGGACGCCTGAATGCCGCGGGCACCAATGCCCAGCTCGGCACCAGCCGCTACCTGATCGCCGAAGCCGACGAAAGCGACGCCAGCTTCCTGCACTTGCAGCCGCTGGTGGCCGTGGTCACCAACATCGATGCCGATCACATGGCGACCTACGACGGTGACTTCAACAAACTGAAGAAAACCTTCGTCGAATTCCTCCACAACCTGCCGTTCTACGGTCTGGCGGTGGTGTGCCTGGACGATCCGGTGGTGCGTGAAATCCTCCCGCAGGTCAAACGCCCGACGGTCACCTATGGCTTCGGCGAAGACTGCGACGTGCGCGCCATCAACGTGCGCCAGCAAGGCATGCAGACCTTCTTCACCGTGCTGCGCCCTGACCGCGAGCCGCTGGATGTTTCGGTGAACATGCCGGGCAACCACAACGTATTGAACGCACTGGCAACCATCTGCATCGCCACCGACGAAGGCGTCAGCGATGAAGCCATCGTCCAGGGCCTGTCCGGGTTCCAGGGTGTCGGCCGACGCTTCCAGGTCTACGGCGAACTGCCGGTGGACGGCGGCAATGTGATGCTGGTCGATGACTACGGTCACCACCCGACGGAAGTCGCGGCCGTGATCAAGGCCGTACGCGGCGGCTGGCCGGAGCGCCGCCTGGTGATGGTCTACCAGCCGCACCGTTACAGCCGTACCCGTGACCTGTACGACGATTTCGTCAATGTGCTGGCCGACGCCAACGTACTGCTGCTGATGGAAGTCTATCCGGCCGGCGAAGAGCCGATTCCGGGCGCCGACAGCCGCAAGCTGTGCAACAGCATCCGTCAGCGTGGCCAGCTTGACCCGATCTACATCGAGCGTGGTGTCGACCTCGCGCCAGTGGTCAAGCCGCTGCTGCGCGCCGGCGACATCCTGCTGTGCCAGGGCGCCGGCGATATCGGCGGTCTCGCACCAAAACTGTTGAAAAGTGAGTTGTTCGCCGGTGCTGTCGCCGCGCCGGAGAAGGGGAAGTTGAAATGACTGCTGCCTACGCCAACCTGGTCTCCACGATCGCGCCGAAAGACTTCGGCCGCGTCGCCGTGCTGTTCGGCGGCAAGAGTGCCGAGCGTGAGGTCTCCCTGAAGTCGGGTAACGCCGTTCTGGACGCACTGCAAAGCGCCGGTGTGGACGCGTTCGGCCTCGACGTGGGCGATGACCTGCTGCAGCGACTGCTCAACGAAAAGATCGACCGCGCCTTCATCATCCTCCACGGCCGTGGCGGTGAAGACGGCAGCATGCAGGGCTTGCTCGAATGCCTGGGTATTCCGTACACCGGCAGCGGCATCCTGGCTTCGGCCCTGGCCATGGACAAACTGCGCACCAAGCAGGTCTGGCACAGCCTGGGCATTCCGACCCCACGTCACGCGGTACTGAGCAGCGAGGCCGATTGTATTTCGGCGGCAACGGAACTGGGCTTCCCTTTGATCGTCAAACCGGCCCATGAAGGTTCAAGTATCGGTATGGCCAAAGTGAGTTCCGCGTCCGAATTGATCGACGCATGGAAAGCGGCCAGTACCTACGATTCGCAAGTGTTGGTCGAGCAATGGATTCACGGTCCGGAGTTCACCATCGCCACCCTGCGTGACCAGGTGTTGCCTCCAATCGCTCTGGGCACGACGCACAGTTTCTACGACTACGACGCCAAGTACATCGCCAACGATACCCAGTACCGCATTCCGTGTGGTCTGGACAGCGCCAAGGAAAAGGAACTCATGGACCTCACGGCGAAAGCCTGTGAAGCGCTGGGTATCGCCGGTTGGGGCAGGGCAGACGTGATGCAGGACGCCGACGGGCAGTTCTGGTTCCTGGAAGTCAACACAGCACCGGGCATGACCGATCACAGCCTGGTGCCGATGGCGGCCCGTGCCGCCGGTCTGGATTTCCAGCAACTGGTTCTGGCCATTCTGGCCCAGAGCGTTGCCGGTAATGCTGCCGGTAACCAAGAGTCGACGAGAGGTTAAGGCCATGCAAGGCGCTCAGCTCAGACATCAGCCCACCGCACCGACCGGCCGCAAGCCGGTACCGCGGGGTGCCAGCCGAATGGTGGCCAAAGAGCCGATGTCCGCGCGCCTGCCGAAAGCCAATTTCGGCTTTCTGAAAAGCCTGTTCTGGCCGGTAGTGCTGGTGGCTTTGGGGTTCGGTACTTACGAGGGCGCGACACGGCTGTTGCCGTATGCCGACCGGCCGATCACCAGGATCAATGTGCAGGGCGACTTGAGTTACATCAGCCAGCAAGCGGTGCAGCAGCGGATCGCCCCGTACGTGGCGTCGAGCTTCTTCACCATCGACCTGGCGAGCATGCGCACCGAGCTGGAAACGATGCCATGGATTGCCCACGCCGAAGTGCGCCGGGTGTGGCCGGATCAAGTGGTGATCCGCCTGGAAGAACAACTGCCGGTGGCCCGTTGGGGCGACGAGTCGCTGTTGAACAACCAGGGTCAGGCCTTCACCCCGCGCGAGCTGGCGAACTACGAACACTTGCCTCAGCTGTTCGGCCCGCAGCGGGCTCAACAGCAAGTGATGCAGCAATACCAGGTGCTGAGCCAGATGCTCAGGCCGCTGGGCTTCTCGATAGCACGCCTGGAACTGCGTGATCGCGGCAGCTGGTTCCTGACCACCGGCCCCGGCAGCGCGGGTCCCGGGATCGAACTGCTGCTGGGACGCGGCAACCAGGTGGAAAAGATGCGCCGTTTCATCGCCATCTATGACAAGACGCTCAAAGAACAGATTACGAACATTGCGCGCATCGATCTGCGCTACGCCAACGGCCTCGCTGTTGGCTGGCGGGAACCTGTAGCGCCCACGGCAGCCCAACCCGCTGTCGCGAAGAATTAAGAAGAGGCAGGACCCATGGCAAACGTGCAAAGCGGCAAAATGATCGTCGGTCTCGATATCGGCACCTCCAAGGTGGTGGCGCTGGTGGGCGAGGTCGCGGACGACGGCACGCTGGAAATCGTCGGGATCGGTACCCATCCGTCCCGTGGCCTGAAAAAAGGCGTGGTGGTGAACATTGAATCCACCGTGCAATCGATCCAGCGCGCCATTGAAGAAGCGCAGTTGATGGCTGGTTGCCGCATTCACTCGGCGTTCGTCGGCGTGGCCGGCAATCACATCCGCAGCCTGAACTCCCACGGCATCGTGGCGATTCGTGATCGCGAAGTCAGCTCGGCGGACCTTGAGCGTGTGCTCGACGCTGCCCAGGCCGTGGCGATCCCGGCTGACCAGCGCGTGCTGCACACCCTGCCGCAGGATTACGTGATCGATAACCAGGAAGGCGTCCGCGAGCCGCTGGGCATGTCCGGCGTGCGTCTGGAAGCCAAGGTCCACGTGGTCACCTGCGCCGTCAACGCTGCACAGAACATTGAAAAATGCGTGCGCCGCTGCGGTCTGGAAATCGACGACATCATTCTCGAGCAACTGGCTTCCGCGTACTCGGTACTGACCGATGACGAGAAAGAGCTGGGCGTGTGCCTGGTGGACATCGGCGGCGGCACCACCGACATCGCGATCTTCACCGAAGGCGCGATCCGTCACACCGCGGTGATCCCGATTGCCGGTGACCAGGTGACCAACGACATCGCCATGGCGTTGCGCACCCCGACCCAGTACGCCGAGGAAATCAAGATTCGCTACGCCTGCGCCCTGGCCAAACTGGCCGGTGCCGGTGAAACCATCAAGGTGCCAAGCGTCGGCGACCGTCCGCCGCGCGAACTGTCCCGCCAGGCCCTGGCCGAAGTGGTCGAGCCGCGCTACGACGAACTGTTCACGCTGATCCAGGCCGAACTGCGCCGCAGCGGCTACGAAGACCTGATCCCGGCCGGCATCGTGCTGACCGGCGGTACCGCGAAGATGGAAGGCGCCACTGAACTGGCCGAGGAAATCTTCCACATGCCGGTCCGCCTGGGCGTGCCTCACGGCGTCAAAGGTCTGGATGACGTGGTGCGCAACCCGATCTATTCCACCGGCGTCGGCCTGTTGATGTACGGCCTGCAGAAGCAGTCCGACGGCATCTCGTTCTCGGGCATCGGCAGCCGCGACAGCTACAGCAACGAAGAGCCACAGGCTCCGTTGCTGGACCGACTGAAGAAGTGGGTCCAGGGCAATTTCTAAAGATTTACCGTAATACCGTTTCACCGAAGCACGCAGTAGGCGAAAAAACTAGAGAATGTAAGGAGAGGGAAAATGTTCGAACTCGTAGACAACATCCCCGCAAGCCCGGTAATCAAAGTTATCGGTGTCGGCGGTGGCGGCGGCAACGCTGTCAACCACATGGTCAAGAGCAACATTGAAGGCGTTGAGTTCATCTGCGCCAACACTGATGCCCAGGCGCTGAAATCCATCGGCGCGCGGACCATCCTGCAACTGGGTACCGGTGTGACCAAGGGCCTGGGCGCTGGCGCCAACCCTGAAGTAGGTCGTCAGGCTGCTCTGGAAGACCGTGAGCGCATTGCCGAAGTCCTGCAGGGCACCAACATGGTGTTCATCACCACTGGCATGGGTGGCGGTACCGGTACCGGTGCTGCGCCGATCATCGCCGAAGTAGCCAAGGAAATGGGCATCCTGACCGTTGCGGTCGTGACTCGTCCGTTCCCGTTCGAAGGCCGCAAGCGCATGCAGATCGCCGACGAAGGCATCCGTCTGCTGTCTGAAAGCGTCGACTCGTTGATCACCATTCCCAACGAGAAGCTGCTGACCATCCTCGGTAAAGACGCAAGCCTGCTGTCGGCTTTCGCCAAGGCCGACGATGTACTGGCCGGTGCCGTTCGCGGTATCTCCGACATCATCAAGCGTCCGGGCATGATCAACGTCGACTTCGCCGACGTGCGTACCGTGATGAGCGAAATGGGCATGGCGATGATGGGCACTGGCTGCGCCAGCGGTCCGAACCGTGCACGTGAAGCGACCGAAGCGGCCATCCGCAACCCGCTGCTCGAAGACGTGAACCTGCAAGGCGCACGCGGCATCCTGGTGAACATCACTGCCGGTCCTGACCTGTCCCTGGGTGAGTACTCCGACGTGGGTAGCATCATCGAAGCCTTCGCTTCCGAGCACGCGATGGTCAAGGTCGGTACCGTTATCGATCCGGACATGCGCGACGAGCTGCACGTGACTGTCGTTGCCACAGGTTTAGGCGCTAAAATCGAGAAGCCTGTGAAGATCATCGACAACACCGTTCACACTTCGATGTCTGCACAGCCACAACAACAGGCCCCTGTTCGTCAGGAAGCTCCAGCGGTGAACTACCGTGACCTGGACCGTCCGACCGTCATGCGCAACCAGGCCCAGGCCGGTGCTGCGACTGCCGCGAAGATGAATCCGCAAGATGACCTGGACTACCTGGACATCCCGGCTTTCCTGCGTCGTCAGGCCGATTGATGGAATGTATCAGGGCTATGAAGGTGATTGGTGTTCAGCAAAGGCTCGGTCTGCTATCATCGCCAGCCTTTGTTGATACCAGTTCGCAATTTGCGCTGAAGCGGCCCAAGCCATGATTAAACAACGCACACTGAAAAATATTATCCGTGCCACAGGTGTAGGCCTGCACTCCGGGGAGAAGGTCTACCTGACCCTCAAGCCTGCGCCTGTCGACACTGGCATTGTGTTTTGTCGCGCTGACCTCGACCCTGTGGTGCAGATTCCTGCCCGCGCGGAAAACGTCGGTGAAACCACTATGTCGACCACGCTGATCAATGGCGACGTCAAAGTGGACACGGTAGAGCACTTGCTCTCGGCCATGGCTGGCCTGGGCATCGATAACGCCTACGTCGAGCTCTCCGCGTCCGAAGTCCCGATCATGGATGGCAGCGCTGGACCCTTCGTATTCCTGATTCAATCGGCTGGCCTGGAAGAACAGGACGCCGCCAAGAAATTCATCCGCATCCTGCGTGAAGTGACAGTGGAAGACGGCGACAAGCGCGCCACTTTCGTCCCTTTCGAAGGGTTCAAGGTGAGCTTCGAGATCGATTTCGATCACCCGGTTTTCCGGGACCGCACCCAAAGTGCAAGCGTGGATTTTTCCAGCACTTCGTTCGTAAAAGAAGTCAGCCGCGCCCGTACTTTCGGTTTCATGAGTGACATCGAGTACCTGCGCAAGCACAACCTCGCACTCGGCGGCAGCGTTGAAAACGCTATTGTGGTCGACGCCGATGGCGTACTGAACGAAGACGGCCTTCGTTATGAAGACGAATTCGTGAAGCACAAGATTCTCGATGCAATTGGTGACCTCTACCTGCTGGGCAATAGCCTGATTGGTGAGTTCAAGGGCTTCAAGTCCGGCCACGCACTGAACAACCAGCTGCTGCGCAAGTTGATTGAGCAGACAGATGCCTGGGAAGTCGTGACGTTCGAAGACGCCAGCACTGCACCGATCTCTTACATGCGTCCAGTTGCGGCCGTGTAAGCAAAAAATCTCTCTAGTTTTTTAAAGGCTACCTTCGGGTGGCCTTTTTTTATGGTGCGCCCAGCATGGGCGCAATCTTGTGGGTGAAAGTCCCGCCGTAACCTGACCACAGCGAACGAAGCGAAGCGCAACTGCATGAGGGCGACCGAGTGTGGGGAGGAAGCGTGGAGCGAAACCGCGAGCCGATGAACAAGAACCGGATACAAGGCGAAGCCGATCAGGGCGAGCG